>CAYTTC010000082.1:0-14502 GCA_964440525.1 uncultured Propylenella sp.
CTTTACCAATGGCGGATTGGCATGTCGAATCAGGGCGAAAGCATGGCGGAGCGAGGACGTTCGGTTCGCCTGAGCCGGCACTCAACAAGAGATCGTGCGGTCGTCGCGAAAAATGCTAAGGTATGAGTTGAAGTACTCGAATGGACCTTGCCTCTCGCCTGCCGCTGCAGGCCGAACGGCGGTCCGGGAGGATCACGTGCTGGGTCTTAGTATCTGGAAGCTTGCCATCATCGGCGGGATCATCGTTCTCCTGTTCGGCAAGGGCAAGATATCGGGAATGATGGGCGATCTCGCTCAGGGCCTTAAGAGCTTCAAGAAGGGCATGGCCGAGGACGACAGCGGCCCAAAGACGCTCGACCAGAAGGCCGCCGAGACCGTCGCGACGGCGGTGAAGGAGAAGGCGAGCGTCTGAGGCGATGAGGCGCGATATCCGCGCCTCCAGGTTTGGTCGCGCTCAGGCGCGCAGCACCGGCGCCGGCTGCGGCGCTCCGAACTGATCGAGGGCGTAGGCGTAGGCTTCCTTCATCTCCACATTGGCGCTGTCGGTGTAGACGAGCAGGCGCTGGCCGTCGGTTCGCGTCTTCACCAGGCCGAAGGCGGCCCGGCTGAAGGCAAAGAAATCTCCGCGCTTCTTGGCCTTCTTGTCGTCAGCGAGCCTGGACCATCCCTCCATCGTGAAAAACGCTACAAGCTCGGTGACGAAGATGAGCGGCTCGGCCACGCGCGACCATTTGCCAAGCGCCCCGACCAGGGTCGCGCGCGGATGGATGTATTCCTTGCGCGCGCTCTCATCGCCGCTCGACACGACGCTGACGATCGGCGCGACAGCCTGCACAAAGGCGCCGGAGAAGTCGGCCGAGCCGTGGTGCGGAACCTTGAAGATCTCGGCCCGCAGGTTGAGTCTTCCGTCATTGTGCTCGCGCACGAGAAAGCGCCCGGCCTCGTCGTTTAGATCGCCCGAGAAGATGTAGGTGAAACCTCCGTAAGTCATGCGGAACACGATCGAATGTCCATTGATTGTGTGCGACGCGGACGTGCCGGTGGACTTTAGATCCGTCGTTTCGAGCGATTCATGTCCGATGCGGGGACCCTTCGGCGGGGAACCGAGAAACTTCAGCGCCGGTATGCCGGAGGCCAAGGTGACCAGAGGCCCGAGGACCTTCACCTCGATCCCCTCCGCGGCCAGAAAGTCGAAGGCGCCGTCATCACCGAATTGGAGGCGCTTGAACTTGACGCTTGACCGCTTGTTGTAGGTGGCGAGCGTGTCCTTCCACGTCTTGAACGGCACGTTCATTTCATCGTCGGCAACCTTCAGGAGGTTCTCCTCGAGGCCGACGAGGAACAATTCCTGGCCCACTTTCTTGGTTGGGCCCAGCAGTTCCTTGTCGGGCACCCGCTTGCCATTGCGCGTGCTGGGGCGCTTCACGATGCCATTGTGATAGACGCGCTTCGGTTGGATGAAGAGGCGTTTGTGCGGCGTGGCATGCGATTCGGATTTCAGGATCTCAGGCAGGCCCACGAAGTGGTCAGCGTCGCCATGCGTCACGAGTATGCACTCCACCGGTAGCGGACGCGCCGCGGTGGTGCCCCGGAAGCGGCCTGCGAGGTACCGGGCGAACAGCTGGTTGTCGCCGCCGTCCACGAGAATCACCTGGCCGCTTGGCGACTCGATCACCGACCCATCGCCCTGCTGAACGTCGACGAAATTGACCTTCAGCACTTTGTTCTGGCTTTTCGGAATGACAACGTTGCCGGCCTTGATGCCGGAGCTCTTGGTCGGGACGATGAAGCCGGTTGCCTTCGTTGGGACGACGCTTCCGTCGGGCGTTTCATCAAAGGTCGTGAGGGCGACCTCCAGATGCGCCGCTGTTTCGGCCACGATGGTGACCGTATCTCCCCAAGCCAGTGTTCTCAGGAGCTTCTTGCGGTTCGTGTCCGCCCAGACGTTGACGAGATCGACGTTGACGACATGCTTCGCTGCCATAGGCTTCCTCCCCGCCGCAGGCTGTCAAGTTTATCTAGGGAGTTGAGGCCTTTCAACCTCAGCGAGCGGAAGCTTTCCGGGGATTGAGGCGGTCAGCGCACGTCCAGCGCCGGACCTGAAACCTTGTCGCCTGGCGCGATGCCGAGCGTGTCGCTCAGGCCGCCGTTGATTTCCAGAACGAAGCGGACGGGCCCCTTCGACAGGACCGATTTATCCGATAGCGGCGTGGTCCGCTCGGCGATCGACTCGATCGTGCCGTCGGCCTTGATGAACAGCATGTCGAGCGAAATGTAGGTGTTGCGCATCCAGAAGCTCGCGGGCTCCTCGGCGCGAAAATCGAAAAGCATGCCCTCGTCGTCCGCCATGGCGCGGCGGAACATCAGGCCGAGCGCTCGCTCGCGGATATCGTCGGCGATCTCGACCTCGAATTCATGCGCGCCCGCGTCGGTGGTGACGACGATTTCCTCGCGTGGTCCGGCCGACTGCGCCGTCGATCGCGCAACGGGAAGCGTGCCGACAAGGAGCAGCGCTGCAAGAGCGGCAATTTTCGAGAAGCGCATGGCCCGCAATGGAAAAATCAGTGCGATGCCGGACCCTGTCCACCCGAATGGGGCCGGATTTCGGCGGCGGTGCGGCCTTTCGAGCCCTCGCCGTAGCGCACCAGGACGACCTGCCCCGGCCGCAGCTCCGTCATGCCGAAGCGCCTGAGCGTCTCCATGTGGACGAAGATGTCGGGGGTGCCCTCGCCTTCCGTCACGAAGCCGTAGCCGCGCATGCGGTTGAACCATTTGACGGTGGCGGCGACCATCGGGCTCGTCGGCGTGACGGCCGAGCGCTGCCGGGTCGGCGGCATCTGCGCCGGATGCGTCGCCGTCGTCTCGTCCATGGAGATGACGCGATAGGCCTGCAGGCCCTTCGGACGGTCTTGCACCTCGCAGACGAGGCGCGCGCCTTCGTACGCCGTTTGAAACCCGTCACGGCGCAGGCAGGTGACGTGCAGGAGCACGTCAGGCATGCCGTTATCCGGAATGATGAAACCGTAACCCTTAGCGACGTCGAACCATTTTATTACGCCAGAGATCTCGATCAGATCGACCGGAGCCTCGTCCTGCGGCGTGAGTTCGGGCGTGGCGTCGGCGGTCGGTTTGGCCCCCATTTGCGACTCCATCCGAGCCATTATCTTCGCCGGTCGGCTGCCTCCTGTCGCGTTCCGCATCGAGCAGCTTTCCCGATTCGGCCGAAAGCGTAGCATTGCTGCCACAGTTCGAGGCTCACAATTCTGCCACAGTCACTGATTGCCGAACGGCTTACTAACAAGCTGTGGATAGAGCGCCGAAAAGACCGCGCCGATAGGACGGTGGACGGCGATTTCAGCAAGCCGGTCGAGCGGCGTCGCGTCGCGATTGACGATAGCGAGCGAAGCGCCGAATCGCTTTGCGAGGAGCGGGAGCATCGCGGCCGGCTGCACCTGCAGCGATGATCCGACGACCAGGAAAAGATCGGCGCGCTCGGAGACTTCGTTTGCCCGCCGCAGCATGTTTTCGGGGATTCGCTCGCCAAAGGAGATGATCGCCGCCTTGACCAGGCCACCGCATGGGCAGCGCGGCGAGGCGGCCGTCTGGTCGATGATTTCGCCAACGGTTTTCAGCGTCATCGGCGCGCGGCAATCGAGGCAGCGCCCTTCCGCCGAATTGCCGTGGATCTCGATCAGGCGATCGGCCGGAATTCCGGCGCGCCGGTGAAGGCCGTCGATGTTTTGCGTGATCAAAGCGAGGAGCCGCCCCTCCTGCATCAGCTTCACAAGGCCGAGATGCCCGGCATTCGGCTTCGCCGCCGAAAAATTCTCGTTCATCTTGAAGCGACGCTGCCAGTCCTCGAGCCGCGCCTCCTCGGAGGCAACAAAGTCCTGGTAGGTGATCGGCTTGATGCCGCGGGTCAGGAGACCGCCGGGGCTGCGAAAATCCGGAATGCCGGATTCCGTCGAAATGCCCGCTCCAGTCAGCGCGACAATCCGCTCCGAGCGCTCAATCAGGGTGCGGAGCAGTAGAATTTCGTCGTTGCCTTCAGCGTCCCGCACCTTATTTTCCCCGCCGAAAGAAGGAGCGTCAGAATGCGATATCTGCACACCATGGTCCGCGTCACCGATGTCGACCAGTCCCTCGACTTCTACGTCAACAAGCTCGGCATGCGGGAAGTCCGCCGGCACACGAATGAGGGCGGCCGCTATACGCTGATTTTCCTCGCCGCGCCGGAGGACGAGAAGGGGCCAAAATCGGACGCTCCGCTATTGGAGCTCACCCACAATTGGGATCCGGAGAAATACGGCGAGGGCAGGAATTTCGGCCACCTCGCCTTTGAGGTCGACAACATCTACGACCTCTGCGGCAAGCTGCAAAAAGCCGGAGTGACCATCAACCGCCCGCCGCGCGACGGCAACATGGCGTTCATCCGCTCGCCCGACAACATCTCGATCGAGATCCTGCAGAAGGGCGCCGCCCTCCCCGCCGCCGAGCCGTGGAAATCGATGCCGAATACCGGCAAATGGTGAGCCGTCAGGCGCCCTCGCTCCGCGAGTCTGTCACTCGCGCGCGATCGATCATGCGCATATATACACACCTTGAATAGCCGTGATATCATCGCGGTCTTGCGGGCGAACGGTTGGAGCGAGGTGACCCGGAAGGGCAGCCATGCGCAATTCACCCATCCGGCTAAGCCGGGTCGCGTGACGGTCGTCCATCCGAAGAAAGACGTGCCGATCGGCACGGTCAAGAGCATCGAAAAGCAGTCGGGAATCAAGCTGCGTTGAGATCCATGCGGAACTACATCGGCATCATCCACAAAGACGCCAGGAGCGATTTCGGCGTGTCCTTTCCGGACTTTCCCGGATGCATCTCAGCCGGGTCTACTTTGGAGGAGGCGCGCGCGAACGCCGAAGAAGCCTTGGCACTTCATATCGAGGGCATGACAACAGATGGAGACGCAATCCCCGAGCCCATATCGCTCGATGCCGTCATGGCGGACCCGGACTATCGCGACGGTGTCGCAATTCTCGTCCCGGCGCCGGAGCCGGCGCGCGCGATCCGCGTGAACGTTACTATCCCCGATGATGCCCTGCGTGAGATCGATGCCTACGCGGAAGAGCACGGCTTCACGCGATCAGGGTTCCTTGTCGCCGCGGCCCGCGGCGCTATCAAGAAGGAGAAGCCGACGGCCCGGCGGCGATCCGCTCGACGAGCGGCCGCGAAGGCGTAGAGCCACGCTTCGCTTGTCGGGCGCCAAGGCGCTCCCTATAAGGCCGGCCTGACGCGCCCATCGTCTAGCGGTCCAGGACGCCGCCCTTTCACGGCGGAAACAGGGGTTCGATTCCCCTTGGGCGCGCCAGCGACATCAAAGACTTAGCACATTCTCCCAAGCAGCGTGTCCAACAGAAGGCCAATATGGCGGCTCACCTTTGATGCCACACGATCCAAGCTCCTCATATCAACAACTCGGGCGTTTAATCGAAGCGATGCCCAACCTGACCGCGGCCGGACCACTTACCGAGGATGTCCACCGATGGATTGGGCGCGCGGCTGCCCTCGTGGATGCAAGCGGCGACATGACGGCCCGTGTCGACTGGCAGATGGCGATGTCGCAGCTTCAGGTTGGCAATCAATGGGCCGCCGCTACTGCCATCAGAGTCACTCTCTATCGCCTGCTAGGCATCGCCGAGTTGAACGCACCCGCTAGCGTGAAAGGGTCATTCATTCCGGCTGGAGATGGCTTTGATGCATTCGCGGCCATCGGAAAAGTACTGCAGTCTGCCAAGCGGGACATTCTCATCCTGGATCCCTACATGGACGAGAGCGCTCTAACGGACTTCGCCATCTTGGCACCCGAAGGGATTCCGCTGCGTTTGCTGAGTGATCAAGCAACAAGCAAGCCTGGTCTAAGTCCGGCCGCGACAAGGTGGGTAGGGCAGTATGGCGGAGCTCGCCCGCTTGCGGTGCGCCTGGCAGCGCCAAGGGCGCTCCATGACCGGGCAATCTTCCTCGATGGGTCAACGGCCTGGACTTTGACCCAATCTCTGAAAGACTTCGCCGAACGTTCTCCTGGAGAAATCGTGCGCGGCGACGATACGGCGACCCTCAAAATAGCGTACTACGAGCAAGTCTGGGCGAGCGCCGGCGTCGTGGTCTAGGGTCAGCAACTGCAAAGTCTGCAGTTGCTGACATGACAGCATTGGCGTCTGCTACCGGTTGCTACCGGGGATCCCCTACCTTGGCTCAAACACTCTTTTTTCTGTTGCTTGGCTGGGCCCTTGGGCTTGCGAGCCCGATCATCCTTGATTCCTTGAGACGCCGCCGTGAGAACAAGGAAGTACGTGCAGCACTAAAGATCGAGCTCGGAGAGCTCCACTATCGATTAGCCATGGTCGCTTACACAATTCAAACACGGCTTGGCAAGTTTAATAGAGAAACGTTGAACTGGTTTCGACCAATTGTGCTCAACTATAAAGGAGTAAATCCAATCGATGGACTATTGGGTACCATAGATCGGCTTCTTGAACTATCTGACGCGCAAATTCACCAACTGGCCCAAGCCCAAGCCGGTAAATCTGTGCCTGAAAGCGCGCTCGTTCTCAAGAAATACTCAGCCCCCTTGCTTGAATCTAAATTCGCCATATTGTCATCGCTTGACACGGAGCTTCAGAACAGGCTGCTCGAAGTACGAGTGTACCTTTCATTATTCAATGAGGACGTTGACCAAGCGCGATACTACTTTCA
The DNA here is from genome assembly GCA_964440525.1 of uncultured Propylenella sp. Taxonomy (GTDB): domain Bacteria; phylum Pseudomonadota; class Alphaproteobacteria; order Rhizobiales; family Afifellaceae; genus DASWJZ01. Next base: position 6,751 of record CAYTTC010000082.1, read on the forward strand.
ATTGACCTTCAGCGGTAACACTTCAGAAGGAAACTACGATCGCGCGGTGCAAAACTTACTGGAGTGCAACAAGAGCGCGGCATCAAAAGCTCAAATCATTGTAGATCACATCAGCAAGATAGTGTGGTGAAGTTTGACGCAGCCCGCGAAAAACCCCGCCGCGGGAGCGACGGGGCCACTTCTCAGGCGTGAGAAACGGTTCGGATTCGGAACCGTTCGGAATCTCTCCCGGACCCGGGAAGCTTTCAGGCGGGGAACTTCGGCGGGACGGGCGCGCGCCAGTCCACGTCAGGACGAGCGTCATCCTCGAACTGATCGGCGGAGGCACTCCTCCAGTCACCTGAATATTCTGGCGTCCTCGCTCAGCCTTGACCCCGAGGAGTGGAATCCCCCGCGGGCGCGAAACACCGACAAGTCCTTGAAAAAAGCTAGTCGAAATATAACTAGAAATATAACTGTCCCTGTAACAAGCTGAATTTCCTATGGCTCCTGCTTTGCGCTAAGTATATAGTGCTTCGACCGAGATAAGGAGCCCCCCCGATGAGCCGCTTTATGCGTCGATACCCGTCGCCATCTCTTGTCGTTTCCATCACCGCCCTGGTCGTTGCCCTCGGCGGGGCCGGCTATTCCGCCACCGGCGGCAACTTCATCCTTGGACAGGCTAACAGCGCCACTACGCAGACAAAGCTTGTGACGCCGCTCGCCGGCGCAGCATTCCGCGTCGACAACACCAGCACCGCGGCGGCTGCAACCGGGATGACCATCGTCACCAATGCCGCGCGGCCACCGTTGGCGGTCAACTCCTCGACCAAGGTGGCGAACCTCAACGCCGACAAGCTCGACGGGCTCGATTCCACACATTTCCCAAGAACTGCCGTGGTCTCATACAACCTTGCGGGCGGCGCGAACAGCGCACCGATTGCCCTGCCTCCCAGCCGGCCCGTGCTGGTCATGGGCGTCAACACTACATCTGGTGAGGAAGGAGTAGGTCAGGTGACCTTGGTGCGAAGGCCCGGCGAATACATCAAGTGGATCGGCTTGGAAACGCCGGGCTTGGCAGCCATCACGTCGGGTGGCACTGGCACGGCGGGAGCCCACATCGTTTACATCGATTTGGACCTCTTTGTCGACATCCAGGTGAATGACCCGGACACGATCCGAGTCCACAATGGCAGTACCGGAACGCGGACCGGCAATGTGACGCTCATCTGGTGAGTACGGGGTCGGGGGAGATTTCAAACTGAGGCACTACCTGTTGTGAGTGTGACTCGACGCGCTCGGCATTTGCTGCTTCAATCTCAGGGCAATCCCCCAAAGGTTGCAGGGGCTGTCCCGGTTGGTTTTCCCTGGAAGGTTCCTGGCCGGGGCCGCTTCTCTCCGAAGGGGGCAAGATACGATTTCGCTCTGCCGCGAAACCTAGGGGCATCGGGTGACATCTCCCCGAAGCAATTTCGGCTCTAGTCCCCTCCCCATCGAGCCCAGGCTAGTCGCGGGCGAACTCACAAGGGAAGGACCATGACTATGAGGAAACGTTTTGCATTGATTGCAGCGCTCCTGGCGGGGGCCTGCCTTTCGGCGCCAGTATTTGCGGCGCCGGTCGTGACCACCGGTGGGGCGGTGATCAAAGTCTACAACAAGTCCGACGTCGAAGATTTCTCTACGAGTTCACTAACCTACGTTCTTCTCAATCAGATCCAGGTGGACGTGACCGGGCCGAGCAAGCTCATCACGGCGAATTTTAGTGCCGAATCGACGTGCCAGGGGGGCGGGGCGGCCCAATATTGCTCGATACGCCTCGTCGCGCGGAACAAAACGACCCTCGCCGCCACCCGGCTTGCTCCAGACTCGAGCAATGACTACGCATTCGACGCCGTCACCGAGAGCGGCAACGATTGGTATGAGGGGCACGCCGTCGAACGCAGCGCGCGGTTGCCGGCGGGAACCTATTATATCAGGGTGGAAGCGCTGGTCACCAATGCCAGTACTGATTTCGACGTTGACGATTGGCATCTCCACGTCGAAGTGGCGCAGTAACGCCCGGCCGGCGCGACCGCGGATTGCATCCGAACGCCTGCCCGCCAGCCTGCCCGTGATGCATTGATCGGGCGAGCTCGTTCCCGAGCGAAAAGCGAAGCCCGGCCCGCCGCCGGGCTTTTTGTTGCCTCGCTCCGCCTGGCCGGCAGATGACGCTAGGTGCTTGCCGTGACAGCCTGCCTCGCGCCCACCGCGAAAAGCTCGCCGAGCCTTTCCGTCACCGCCGCGCCAAAACGCGGATCGGCGGCAAGGTCGCTGCCGAAAATCGACTCGACGGCGATGAGCGCCGGCGCCAGCTGCTCCGCCTTCGGCCCGGCCAGGTCTGCGATGGCGCGAAGCTCAGCCGCGAGCGGGTCGCGCACGTCGATCGCCCGCCCCTTCTCGTCGGTGCCGGTGACGTAGCGCATCCAGGCGGCGACGCCGAGGGCGAGGCGGTCGAACGGCGCGCCGAGTTTCAGGCAATCGCGGATCGTGCCCAAAAGCCGCTGCGGCAGTTTCTGGCTGCCGTCCATCGCGATCTGCGACGTGCGGTGTTTTAGCGCCGGGTTTTTGAAGCGCTCGACGAGCGCCGCCTTGTAAGCGGCAAGATCGGTCGCGGGCGGCACGAAAAGCGTCGGCGTCGCCTCCTCCATCAGATCCCGCACGAAGCGTTCGAAATCGGCGTCGGCCATGGCTTCGGAGACGGTCTCGTAGCCGGCGAGATAGCCGAGATAGGCAAGGCTCGAATGCGCACCGTTCAGGAGCCTAAGTTTCATCAGCTCGTAGGGCTCGACGTCGCCGACGAGCTCGGCGCCGGCATTTTCCCAAGGCGGACGCCCCGCCGCAAAACGGTCCTCGATGACCCATTGGGAAAAGGGCTCGGTCACGACCGGCCACGCATCGACAACGCCGAGCGCAGCGGAAATCCGCGCGCGATCCTCGTCGGTGGTGGCGGGCGTGATGCGGTCGACCATCGTCGCCGGGCACAAAAGCTCGCCGGCGACGAAGGCGCCGATATCCGGGTCGCGGAGCGCGGCAAAACGGTCGACGATGCGCTTCACCACGCGGCCGTTGGCGGGGAGATTGTCGCAGGTTAGCACCGTAAAAGCCGGATTTCCGGCGGCACGGCGGCGCGAAAGCGCCTCCACGATCAGGCCGGGGGCGGTGCGCGGTGCGTACGGCGCTTCGAGGTCGTGAATAATGTCGGGATGCATCTCGTTCAGCTCGCCGGTCGCCGGATCGTGGCAATAGCCCTTTTCGCTGACGGTAAGCGACACGATGCGGACGCGCGGGTCGGCCATGGCGGAAAGCAGCCGCGCCCGCTGCTCCGACGCGACGAGGACATCCACCACGCTGCCGATGATGCGAAGCTGCTCCCCCTCCCCCGAACGCGTGGCGAGCGTGTAAAAGCAATCCTGCGGCTTGAGCGCGTCTCGGGCCGCACTGCTTTTGAGGCTCGCGCCCAAAATGCCCCAGCCGGGCTCTGTCTGCAGGATATCGTCGGTGTAGACGGCCTGGTGCGCGCGGTGGAACGCGCCGATGCCGAGGTGGACGATGCCGGTGGAGATCGCGCTGCGGTCGTAGGTCGGCCGCGCGACGGCCGGCGGCAGTGCCGACAGCGCAGCGCCCGAGAGGCGCTTTCTTGGCGGCTCGCTTCCCTCCCCCGTTGCCGTCACAGCTTGTAGGCCTCCTTGGCGAGCCGGTAGGCGAGGTCGTGGGCGACCTCGTGCGCCTCGTCCTCGTCGAGCCGATGCGTCGTGACGAGCTCGGCAAGGTATGCGCAGTCGACCCGCCGCGCCATATCATGGCGGGCGGGGATGGAGAGATAGGCGCGCGTGTCGTCGTTGAAGCCGACCGTATTGTAGAAGCCGGCGGTCTCCGTCGTCAGCTCGCGGAAGCGGCGCATGCCGCCGGGGCTGTCGAAGAACCACCAGGGCGGCCCGAGTTTTAGGCACGGATAGTGGCCGGCGAGCGGCGCGAGCTCGCGGCCGTACGCCGACTCGTCGAGGGTAAAGAGGATGAGGCTCAGGCTCTTCTCGTTTCCAAAGCGGTCGAGGAGCGGCTTCAGCGCCCGCACATAGTCGGTCGGCGTCGGAATATCGGCGCCCATGTTGCGGCCGAAGCGCGTGAATACCATGCCGTTGTGATCGCGGAGAGACCCGGGATGAAGCTGCATCACCATGCCGTCATCCAGGCTCATCTTCGCCATTTCAGTGAGCATCTGGCCGCGAAAAAGCTCCGCCTCGTCGGCGGAAAAGTCCCCGCTTAGCACGTTCTCGAAGAGCGTTTCCGCCTCCTCCGGCGACAGATTTGCCGTCCGCGCACTCGGATGGCCGTGGTCGGTCGCGGTCGCGCCGAGCTCCTTGAAAAAGGCGCGACGTTTTCGATGCGCCTGCAGGTACCCGTCCCAGGAGAGCGTATCGCAGCCGGTGGCGTCGCCGAACGCCTCGACATTCGCGCTGAACCCATCGAGATCCGGGTCGATGACGGAATCGGGCCGATAGGTTGGCACCACGCGACCGCCCCAGCCCGACTTCAGGATGGCGTCGTGATGGCTAAGTGTGTCGAGCGGGCTGTCGGTCGTCGCAATGACCTCGATGTTGAAGCGCTCGAAGAGCGCGCGCGGGCGAAATTCGGGCGTCGCGAGGGCCTCGCTGATGCGGTCGAAATAGCTGTCGGCGTTGGCGGCGGATAGCCGCTCCTCGAAACCAAAGAGCGTCGCGAAGACATGGTCGAGCCACATCCGCGTGGGCGTCCCGCGGAAGAGGTGGTAGTTCTCGGCAAAAAGGCACCACACCGCGCGCGGGTCGAAATCCGCTCCCTCGCCGGAAAGCGGCGGGATGCCAAGCACCTCGAGCCCGATCCCCTGGCTGTAGAGCATGCGAAAAATGTAGTGGTCGGGCACTACGAAAAGCGTCGCCGGATCGGGAAACGGCGCGTCCTCCGCGTACCAGCGCGGATCGGTGTGGCCGTGCGGCGAGACGATCGGCAGATCCTTGACGCCTACGTAGAGACGGCGCGCCACGCCGCGGCTTGCCGGGTCGGCCGGAAAAAGCCGGTCGTCGTCGATCAGCCCCGGAGTCTTGCGCAAGCCGAAAACCCCCGTTCAGGTGGGTCGCATCAAAAAGGTCGGGGAGGAAAAGCACCAGACCGGGCCACAGCGCAAGCACCGCAGCGAGCAGGAGGGAGCGACGGCGACATCTTCATGCTGTCCTCCCACTTTTCGCCAGCGAGCTACGAACGCGGCCAGATCTCGAGTCCCTCGCGTTCGTGCACGAGGCCGAAGGATTTCAATGCCTTCATCCTTTCGAGATAGGCGGCGATCGCGTCCCACCGATTGGCGGCTTTGGGCATCTCCCGCGACCAGCGCATGAGCATGGTTGCATGAAAATCGACGGCGCTGAGATTCTCGCCGGCTATGTAGGGCATTTTTTGGAGCCGCGCATCGACGCGCTCCCACACCTTCTCGATGCGCACGCGCGCATGCGCCTTCACCGCCTCGGCCGATTCAGCTCCCCCGACCTCGTCGGTATAGAACCAGGCGCGATAGAGCGGCTGCAGCGTGTCGGCGAAATAGAACATCCATTGCAGATAATCCGGCCGCTCCGGCGCGCCGGGTGGAATTTCGAGGCCGCCTTCCGGATGGCGCTCCGCGAGCATGAGCGCAAGCGCGGCGCATTCGGCATGCGGCTTGCCGTCCACGATAAGCGTCGGAATCATCCCGTCGGGATTGAGCCGAAGATATTCCGGGCTCTTGTGCGCCTTGGTCTCAAAGTCCACCAGGCGCGCTTCGAACGGCACGCCTAGCTCGATGAGCATCCAATGGACCGCCAGGCTCGCCCTGCCGGGCGCATAGTAGAGTGTGTACATGCTGCTCTTTACGGTCCGATCATTCGGGCATACCCGCGAGGCGCAGGCATTCAGCAAGATGCTCGCTGTCGCTCGCATCCTTGAAAGTGAGCTTAGCCACGAGCTTGCCGACGGTGGCCTCGGGCTGAATGTCCAAGCACCAAGCCACCAACTCCCGCGCGCGATCCGCAAGGCCCAGCTTCGCGCAACATCCCGCCATCACGGCGAGCGTGTCGACACTGCCTGCTGCACCTCGATCAAAATCCGCCAAGGCATCGGCGTAACGGCGCAGCACGAATTGTGCGAGCCCGAGCGTGGGCCAGTACCAGGAGGGGCCGAAATACGGGTCTAAGCGCCGCGCTTTACGCAGCCGCTCGAGGCCCTCTTCGGCGCGGCCGATGCGGGAAAGGAGTATACCGAAATCGGCCTCAGTCCATGGGTTGGCGGGATTGATCTCAACAGCCCGCTCCATATGGCGCAGCGCCAGATCGAAGGATTGCCGCTCCAGCAAAAGCAAGCCCAGCGCCATGTGGCTCGTGCTTTCATCGCCGGCGAGTTCGACCCCTCGCTTCGCCAGGGCAAACGCGCGATCGAGGAGTTCGGACGATCCCGAAAAATCGCTGTGCGATTCGGCACTCAGCATCAGCGCCAGCAGGCTGTGAGGGAGCCCGTATCCGGGATCAAGCTCGATCGCCTGCTCGAAGCAGCGCTTCGCCTCGGCGCGCGATGCCGGGTCATCGTACGGCAGCCAGTTGCCGCGCAGCGTGAGATCGTAGGCGGCAGGATTGGACGGCGGCTTGCGGCGCAGGCGCTCCGATGCGCTCACATAGACTCGGCCTATCAGGGTTCCGACGATGGTGCGCACTACCTCGTCCTGCACCACGAAGAGATCTGCCATCGGGCGATCGAAGCGCTCTGCCCAGACGTGATTGCCCGTTTCAGCATCGATGAGCTGAGCAGTAATCCTGATGCGCTCCCCCATGCGGCGGACACTGCCCTCCACCAGAAAACGCACACCGAGCTCGCCCCCTGCTTTTTGCATGTCGACGGGCTGGCCCTTGAACCGGGAGATGGAGTTGCGCGAGGCAACCGCCAGCGATGCCCATCGCGACAGATCGGTGATGATGTCTTCGGTGATGCCGTCAGAGAAATATTCCTGCTCCGGATCCGACGACATGTTGACGAAGGGCAGGACGGCGATCGAGACCTTGGCGCCTTCGGCGGGGCGTGCGGCATCGGAACCAGGCACGGCACTCGGCGAAACCTCGAAGGCGCTGATCTTGGTTTGCATCTTGGCGAGGGCAACCTCGCCAATCGAGCGCATCGGCCGGCCAGGCTGCGGGCCGACTGCAGAGCGCAGCTCCTGCGAGATGAGGGCACGGCCCGGCGCTGCAAGCGCGATCAAGCGCGCGGCGACATTGACGCCGTGACCCAGGAGATCGCCGTTTTCGGCAACCGAAACATCGCCGAGGTGCCCGCCGATGCGGATATCCGGCTCGCCCTCCGGGCGCTCATCCAAGAGTTCAAAGATCGCGGCGACCGCTTCGCCTGCGGCGGCGAACTCCATCATGATGCTGTCGCCCGCGGTGTTGAAGATGCGCCCACCATGCCGCAAGGCAATGGCGCTGAGGCGTTTGCGGAGCGTGAGCACCTCGCGGGTCGAAACGGCCGAATCGCGCTCAGTTCGCGCCGAATAACCAGCGACATTCAACGCCGACGATCGACGCAAGACGAACGACGGTGTCGCTTGCCATTCCCTGGTTCCATAGGACGGGATGCAAAGCTATCCGCAAAACATGAGCCTGTCATGGCTCCCCGCGACAGCGGTCGATGCCCGTGTTTATGATGGAGTGGATGCCCCCACCCGACGGCATCGCAATGTGCCAAGTT
>CAYTTC010000083.1:0-14484 GCA_964440525.1 uncultured Propylenella sp.
TGTGCCACAGCCCGAGCGAGATTGCGGGGAGCTTCAGCCCGCTCCGGCCTGAGCGTCGGTAGGTCATCGTCTCGTAGCGCTCTGGCGCAGGCACGTAGGTCATGGGACGCTCCCCCGGTTCGCTTGCATGTGTCTCTTAGCAAGAGCCGGCGAGCGAAGAGAAGCCTCCAAGCGGGATTTCGCGCGGGAAGCCCAGCGCCTCGCCCGGGTGATTGCGCGCCGAAACGATTCATCGTGGGCCGGGTGGCGGAGCAGGGACGCAAAGAGCCCACGGGCGGCGCTCGCCCGCGGGCTCCGAAGGCTTGGTGAGCAATGGCTAGGCCGCCTGCCTGTTTGCGCCTCCGATGGCGATGCTGGAAAGCAGCTTGTCGGCGTTCTTCTCCTCCGCCAGCGTCGCGTCGAGGAGGCTTAACGCCTCCCTGATGCCGAGTTGCGAGGCCCAGGTGCGGAGCGTGCCGTAGCGCGCCATCTCGTAGTGCTCGACGGCCTGGGCGGCGGACACGAGTCCGGCATCGATCGCTTCGGTGCCCTTGAACTCGTCCATGATCTCCTTGCCCTCGTCGAGCAGGCCCTTGATCGCCTCGCAGGTCTTGCCCTGCGGCTTCTTGCCGATCAGTGCGAAGACCTTTTCGAGCCGTTCGATCTGACCCTCGGTCTCGGCCTGATGCGCCTCGAACGCGTCCTGCAAATCGCTCGCTTGCGCGGCCTTCGCCATCCTCGGCAGCGTTTTCAGGATCTGTTTCTCGGCGAAGTAGATGTCCTTCAGAGTGTTGTGGAAGAGGTCGTTCAGGTCTTTCTCGTTGGTCGGCATTGATGTTCTCCCCGTTCGGATGCGTGCTCAAACACGGAGAGCGAGATTTGGTTCCTTGGGCCCGACGCGCGTTAGTCGGGCGTCGCCGACAAGCGCTGAAGATGCCGCGGGACGGCTTCCAGGCGGCGGTCAAGCGGCGGACGTTGCCTTCCGCCAGGCCTCGACGTAACCGCCGAACGCCGGATGCCGTAGCGGCGCTGCCGGTTTTCGCGCGGGCGGGCGCTTCGGCAGGCGGCCCGTCGCTGTCATCAGCGTGCCGAGCATGGTGCCGGTGCCGGCATCCGAAGGCTCGACCGGCCGGCCGGCGATCGCGGAAAGCGCGCTGCAGAAGACATCGTTCCGCGCGAACGGACCCTCGACGATGATCGGGCCAGCGGCACCGGCAAGCATCAGCGATTCCGCCGTCATCAGGGCCAGGTAGAGGCTCGCCGCGGCGTTCCGTTCGCCGGCCGAAAGCGCCGCCGGATCGCGGCTCCAGCGGCCCTTGCCGCGCGGGAACGGCCCGACGCCGGGCACGAAGGTTGGGAGCGCCATGATTCGCTCTGCAATCACGCGCTCCAGATTGGCGTCGCTCGGCTTTGCCGGGTTGCCGCCCGTCAGAAGCTCGAACTCGCGCCCGCCCATAAAGCGCGCGCAAGGCACGGGATCGCCGCCGAGAGCGCTCACGTTCGCCAGCGTGTCGCGCTGCGGATCGAGCCGGTCGATGTCGCCGCCGACGGCGAAGAGGATTACCCAGGTGCCGGTCGAGACGACGGCGAAGGGCGGATTCCGCTCCTTCAGATGCGGCAGCAGTGACGCGCTCGAATCGTGAATTCCGCAATGAACGGCGGTCGCGGGATCGAACCCGAGCTTTTTGGCGAGCGCCGGCCTGACCGGTCCGAGCCGGTCGAAGGCGGGCCGAAGCGGCGCGAGCTTTTTCGTCCACTCCAGCCGCTCCACCAGGCTTGACCAGGCGAGCTTGCGCGGATTCCAGAGATCGGAATGCGCGCCCATCGAGCATCTTTCAGTCGCCGCGACACCGGAGAGCCGCCAGGCCCAATATTGCGGATAGTTGACGTAGGCCGTGGCTGCCTGGAAGGCGTCCGGGAAGCGCCGCTCCTGCCAAAAAATCTGGGCGCCGAGATTGAGCCCGCCGGGGAGCCGCGGCGACAGTGTCTCGGAGAAATCCGGCCGAACCGCGTCGTACTCGGCGGCAAGTTCGGCGGGCGCCGGATGCTCGTAGTCGAGGATCGGCATTGCCAGGCCATCGCCCTCTGGATCGGTGGCGATGAAGGCGCCGGCCGAGCCATGCGCGGTGATGGCGATCGCGTCGATCGCTGTCTCGCCGTTCAGGCTGGAGAGCGCGTCAAGGATGAAGTCCCACAGCCGCGCGACGTCGAAATGCGGATAGGGCCCGTCGTTCCTGACGGGATTTGCACTGGTGCGGAGGGCAAGCTCCGCGCCGTCTTCCGCACCGACCAGCGCCACCTTGGCGTTGGTCTTGCCGACGTCGATGATGGCGACGTGCCTGAGGAATCCCCCTCCCCCTTGCGGGGAGGGGTTAGGGGAGGGGCGGCTCAGCATTCTGGCAGGGCGCTACCCCACTCCAACCCTCCCCCGCAAGGGGGGAGGGTGCCCGCGACTTTCTCAGAAGTCGAAGTCGTTGATGTTGTCCTTGCTGTAGATGAACGGCGCGCCGAGCAGGATTTCCGAGCCGTTGACGACGTTGAGCGTGCCGAGCCGGCCGGCCTCGAGCGAGGTCGATTCCGGCGTGAGCTTGCCGTCGGCGGCGGCGCGGAGCGCGTAGACCGCGGCATAGCCGAGATCGACCGGGTTCCACAGCACCACCGATTTCACGCAATCCGATGCGACGTAGGGCTTCATCGCGTTCGGCGTCGCGAGCCCGACGACCGCCACCTTGCCGCACAGCCCTGCTTGCGTGACCGCGTCGGCCGAAGCCGGCGTCGCCACCGACGTCATGCCGAACAAGCCCTTGAGGTCGTCGCCGTATTTGTTGATGAGCGTCGAGGCTTGGTTGAAGGACAGCGTGTTATCCTCCTGCGCTTCCACCGTCTCCAGCCACTTCATGTTCGGATGGCACGCCGCCTGGTAGGCCTGCATCTCGGCGATCCAGCGCGCCTGGTTCGGCGTAGTGAACGTCGAGGTGACGATGGCGAACGCGCCGTCCTCACCGATCTCCGCCGCCAGGGCGTCGATCATCGACTTGCCGATGCCGTTGAACTCGGCCTGGTTGACGAACCATTCGCGGGCGTCGGGCTGCGAGTTGGCGTCGTAGCCGACGACATGGATGCCCGCCCCCAGCGCCTTCTTCAGCACCGGCGCGATGGCGACCGGATCGTTGGCGGCGAAGAGCACGCCGTTCACGCCCTGGGTGATGTAGTTGTCGATGAAGGTGATCTGCTCATCGATATTGGCTTCGGTCGGCCCGTCGGTGGAGACGGTGACGTTGCCGAGTTCCGCCGCCGCTTCGGCCTGGCCTTTGGTGGTGGCGGCGAAATAGCCGATGCCGATCAGCTTCGGCACGTCGACGATGGTGATCGGCTGGCCGGCAAGGTCCGGCGCGCCGGTTGGCTGGCCGCCGTCATAGGGCTTGGCGACTACCGATCCCGCGCCGCCGTCGCAGGGAAGCGGGTTGGTCGGCAGATCGTCCGCGCCCTGCCATTTATCTTGCGCAAAAGCCGGAGCGGCAAACGCGCTGGCGAGGAGCGCCATACTCAGGATTTTCAACATTCCATAGTCCTCCCGTTACAAAAGAAGCTTCGCGTCCCCGAGGGAGCGCACTCGTCCTCAGCCGTCGCTCCCGCGCCGGTGCTGAAGGAAGTTGGTGATCAGGATGGACAGAATAAGCACCGTCCCGATCACGACAATGGTGGCGTCGCCCTTGACGCCGGTGAGAGCCAATCCATTCTTCAGAAGCTGGATCAGCGTGAAGCCGAGCACCGTTCCGGCAATCGTTCCGACGCCGCCGAAAATCGAGGTGCCGCCGAGCACGACGGCTGCGATCACATCGAGCTCCAGCCCCGTCCCCATGTCGGAACGGGTGGTCGACACGCGCGACACGAAGATGGCGCCGGCGATCCCCGCCATGAGGCCGGAGACCGTGTAGATGACGAGCTTGATGCGGTCGACCTTGATGGCCGAATAGCGTGCCGCCGTCTCGTTGTGCCCGATTGCGTAGAGCGAGCGCCCGAATGTGGTGCGCGACAGCACGACCCAGAAGATCACGACCGCCACAAGCAGGATCCAGAGCTGCGTCGGCACGCCCATAACCTCGCCCTGGCCGAGGACAAAGAACCATTCGGGATAGCCGCGCACCGAGCGCGCCTGGCTGATGCCTTCGGCGAGGCCGCGATAGAGGGCGAGCGTCGCCAGCGTCATTATCAGCGGCGGCACGCGCACGCGGGTGATGAGGAGACCGTTGAAGAATCCCGCGGCTGCGGCGACGACGATCGCCGCCGCGACCGCGACCGGCAGCGGCATTCCCATCTGCCAGAAGATGCCGAGCAGGATCGCTGTCAGCCCCATGATCGAGCCGACCGAAAGGTCGATGCCGCCGGTGATGATGATGAAGGTCATCGGCAGCGCGACCAGCGCCACCTCCGTCATCAGCCGGCCCTGGTTCAAAAGGTTGCTGACCGTCATGAAACGGTCCGTCAGCACCGCCAAGATCGCCAGCGCGGCCGCCAGCGCGACGAGCAGCACCAGCTCCTGGCTGACGTGGAAGCGGACGCGGGCGGCGTTTTCGGCGGCGCTCATGTGAGGCAGGCCCGTTGGGAAGTGACCGGCCTAGCCATCACCGTCTCCTCGCCTGCCTGCGCCGGCGCCACAGATCGGCAAGCACGGTGAGCAGGATCAGCACGCCCTGCACGGCCCGGAGCCAGTAGGGTGACACGTTGATGAAAATGAGCGAGGAGCCGATCGCGGCGATCAGGACGGCGGCGAGTGTCGATCCGACGACCGTCCCGATTCCGCCGAGAATGCTGACCCCGCCGACCACCGATGCGGTGATGATCGTGAGCTCGAGGTTCGGAGGCACCGTGGACTGGATGATCGCGAGTTGCGTGGCGAAGAGAATGGCCGCGACGCCGACGAAGAATCCGTGGATCGCAAAGACCTTCACAATCGTGCGCTCGTAATTGATGCCGGAAAGCCGCGCGGCCTCGGCGTTGCCGCCGACCGCGTAGATCGATCGCCCCGTCGCCGAAAGCCGCATCCAAAACGCGGCGGCAATGGTGAGCACGATCATGAAATAGATCGGCATCGGAATGTCGAACGGCCGCATCTGCGCGAGGTGAAAGCCCTCAGGCAGCGTGTTGATCCAGGCCCCGCCGGTCGCGCTGATCAGTCCGCCTTTCAGGATCGAGAGGAAGCCGAGACTGACCACGATGGATGGGATGCGAAGATAGGCGACCATCGCACCCATCAAGGTCGTGAACGCGATCGAAACGATGACGGGGATGATCCAACACAGGATGATCGGAACGCCCTCGACGGCGAGCGTCCCGCTGATTGTCGCCAGCACGCCGATGAGCGACCCGACGGAGATGTCGATGTTGCCGGAGATGATGACCATCGACATGCCGATGGCCGCGACCGCGACGTAGGCGTTGCCGAGGAAGATCGAATGCAGGTTACGCTCCGCGAGGAAGCGCGGGTTCATGATGCCGACGACGACGAAAAGCGCGACGAGCGCGAAAAGCAGCACCAGCTCCTGGCTGAGCGCGAAGCGTGGCAGAAAGCGCCACGGCGCCAGGGCGAGGGGGGAGGTTGCTTCGCGCACCGCCACCGGCGTCACTCCGCGGCCTCGGCGAACGGGACACGGGCGTCGCTCATCATCGCCGCCGCGATCCCCGCCTGCGTTGCGTCAGCGCGATCGACCTCCTTCACGATCCGGCCGGCGCGCATGACGAGGATCCGGTCGCTCATGCCGAGCACTTCCGGCAGCTCGCTGGAGATCATGAGGATGGCCATGCCCTTGCCGGCAAGCTCGCTCATGAGCCGGTGGATTTCGGCCTTCGCGCCGACATCGATGCCGCGTGTCGGCTCGTCCATAATGAGGATGCGCGGCTCGGTCGCGAGCCACTTCGAGAGGCCCACCTTCTGCTGGTTGCCGCCGGAGAGTTTTCCGACGATCTGCCTGATGCCGCTTGCCCGGATCTGCAGCTGCTTCACGCTCTCCTGCGCCAGTGCGTTCTCAGCCTTACGGTCGATGAAGGAGCTGTGGGAGACGCGCGACAGGCTGGCGAGCGAGACGTTCTGGTTGACCGGCATAGGGCGCACGAGGCCCTGCCGCCCGCGGTCTTCCGGCACGTAAGCGATGCCGAGATGCTTGGCGTCCGAGGGGCTTTCGATCCTGACGGGCTCGCCGTCGACGCGGATCGTGCCTTCCTCCGCCGGCGTCATCCCGAAGATGACTTCGGCGAGCTCGCTTCGACCGGAGCCGACCAGCCCGGCGATTCCGAGAATTTCGCCCGCGCGCAGCTTGAGGCTGATTCCCTTGGTCGCCGGTTTGCGGACGACGTTTTCGAGCTCCAGCAGGACTGGGCCGAGCTCCGTCGCGACCTTCGGGAAGAGCGCTTCGATGCGGCGGCCGACCATCATCTGCACGAGGTCGTCGTGGCTCGTGTCGCTCACTTGCTTGGTCGCCACGAACTCGCCATCGCGAAGCACCGTGACCCGGTCGGCGAGCAGGAAAACTTCTTCGAGTCGGTGGCTGATATAGACGACCGCGACCCCGCGCGAGCGCAGAAGGCGGACGATGCCGAAGAGCCGCGTCACGTCGTGCTCGGTCAGCGCTGCGGTCGGCTCGTCCATGATCAGGATGCGGGCATTGTGCGAGAGCGCCTTGGCGATTTCGATCCGCTGTCTGTTTCCTACGGAAAGCGCGCCGACGATTGCGGTCACGTCGAGATCGTGGATGTCGAGCGAGGCGAGCAGCTCCCGCGCCCGCTCGCGCATCTTTCCCCAGTCGATCGTCCCGAACCGTGTTTTCGGCGCGTGCCCCATAAAAATGTTTTCGGCGACGCTGAGCTCGGGAAAGAGCAGCAGCTCCTGGTAGATCGTGGCGATGCCGGCGTCCTGCGCCGCCTGCGGCGAAGCGAAGGTGGTGGGCTTGCCGCCGTGTGTGATCGTGCCGGAATCTGCCTGATAGACACCCGACATGATCTTGATGAGCGTTGATTTCCCGGCCCCGTTCTCGCCGAGCAGCGCATGCACCTCGCCCGGCTGGACGTCGAAACTGATGTCGGCGAGCGCGCGCACTCCGGGGAAGGATTTTGAGATGCCTTCGAGCGTGAGGATCGGCTCGCTCATGCCGATTCCGCAAAGGTTATGGTCTCGCCCGTGATTTTTGCCTCGGCCACGACGAGCTTCACGCCTGCCCCCTCGAGCATGGCGGCAACGTCGTCGGTCACTCCGTCGTCGGTAATGATCGTGTGGACGCGCTGCAGCGTGCAGACGATGAGGCTCGAGCGCTGCGCGAATTTCGAAGAATCGACGAGCACGATGAGCTGCTCTGCCTGGTCGATGAGCTTGCGCTCGCCTTGCACCATCAGCGGGTCGCGTTCCATCACGCCGAGCCGGCCGACCCCTTGCGCGCCCATGAACATGCGGTGCGCGAAGAAGTTCTTGGTCACGTCGTCCTCAAAAGGGCTGAGGATCGTCGCCTGCTCCCGGTAGATGAGGCCGCCCGGCACCATCACGTTGTTGCGGGTATGCTTGATCAGGTGCTCGGCGATCGGAAACGAGTTGGTCATCACCTGCAGCCGGCTGGCGGTCAGGAAATGCACCATCTGGAATGTCGTGGTGCCGGCATTCATGATGATGGAATCGCCGTCGGCGCAAAGCGCTACTGCCGCTTCCGCGATGGCGCGTTTCTTCTCGATATTGACGGCCTCGCTGACCTTGAAGTGGCGCCCGGCGAGCCCGACGAATTGCGGCGGGTGCAGCGCCTCCGCGCCGCCGCGCACGCGTCTGAGCCGCCCCTGGACGTGCAAAGCGGAGATGTCGCGCCGGATCGTCGCCTCGGAGGTCGCCGTCATTTCGACGAGCTCTCCGATTGTGGCGACCGGCCGCTCCTGCACAGCGTTCAGGATGAGCTTTTGGCGCTCGCGCTCGTGCATTTCCTCCCTCGGATAGTTCTTCTTATTTGCCGCATCCTTTGCGGCTCGCGTGGATACTGTCAATCAGCTTCTGTCAAAATCTTTCATTGTGCGCCGCAGCATGACTGGAATTGACGGTTGCTGATTGACAGCATCCGGCGGCTGAGGGATAGCATCGCGAAAAACATGGTCCCCGCCAATCGCGCGAGCGTTCGCCGCCCGCGCCGCTCCGGCGGGTCGGGAGACGTCGATGCTGCGCACCAATCCGTCTCAAAACCAGATCGAGAACCGCTGGGAGGACGCACGGGCCGCCGGCCTCTCCGAGCCCGAGCTGCTTCTCTACCGCTCGAACCTTCTCGGCGCCGACAAGCGCGTGACGAACTACGGCGGCGGCAATACTTCGGCGAAGGTCATGGATACGGATCCGCTGACGCGCGAGCCGGTCGAGGTCCTTTGGGTCAAGGGCTCGGGCGGCGACCTCGGCTCCATCGCGCTGGACGGCTTCGCCACGCTCGCCATGGACAAGCTCGGCGCGATGAAGAGCCTCTACCGTGGCGTCGCGCACGAGGACGAGATGGTGGCGCTGTTGCCCCATGCGACCTTCAACCTCAATCCGCGCGCGGCTTCGATCGACACGCCGCTCCACGCTTTTCTTCCCTACCGCCACGTCGACCACGTGCATCCCGACGCGGTGATCGCTATCGCCGCCTCGAAGAACTCGCGCGAGCTGACGAGGGACATCTATGGCGATGAGATCGGCTGGCTGCCGTGGAAACGGCCGGGTTTCGAGCTTGGGCTGTGGCTGGAGAAATTCGCCCGCGAAAGTCCCGAGGCGAAAGGTTGCGTTCTCGAAAGCCATGGCCTCTTCACCTGGGCCGAGGACGCCAAGAGTTGTTATGAGCTGACGCTCGACGTGATCAATCGTGCGATCGCCTGGTTCGAGCGGGAGACAGCCGGCAAGCCGATCTTCGGAGGGGAAGCTGTCGAGGCGCTGCCGGCCGAGCGCCGCCGGGCAATCGCTGCGCGGCTGATGCCTGCGATCCGGAGCCTGATCGGCAAGGATGAGCCGAAGGTCGGCCACTTCGACGACTCGCCTGAGGTGCTCGAATTCGTCGGCTCCAAACAGCTCGACGAGCTTGCCGCGCTCGGCACCTCCTGCCCGGACCATTTTCTGCGGACCAAGATCTGGCCGCTCGTGCTCCGCGTCGACGCGGCGGGTGACCTTGACCACGCCACGCTGGAGCGGCAGGCGGAAGAGTACCGCGCTCGCTATGCCGGCTATTATCAGCGCTGCAAACACGCCGATTCTCCGGCCATGCGCGATCCCAATCCCGTGGTCTATCTGGTGCCCGGCGTCGGCCAGATCACCTTCGCACGCGACAAGGCCACGGCGCGCATCGCCAGCGAGTTTTATGTCAATGCCATCAATGTCATGCGCGGTGCCTCTACCGTGTCGGATTATTTCGGATTGCCGGAGCAGGAAGCCTTCGACATCGAATATTGGCAGCTCGAAGAGGCGAAGCTGCAGCGGATGCCGAAGCCCAAAAGCCTCGCCGGTAAGGTGGCGCTCGTCACTGGTGGCGCAGGCGGCATCGGCCGCGCCACCGTGAAGCGGCTCCTGAGCGAGGGCGCCGTCTGCGTCCTCGCCGATATCGACGAAAAATCGCTGGAGGCGACGCTTGAGGATTTTCGGCTATCGCACGGAAAGGATTGGGTTCGTGGCGTCGTTCTCGACGTGACCGACGAGGCGGGTGTCGCCCGCGCCTTCACTGAGACGACGGCCGAATATGGCGGCGTCGACATTCTTGTCTCGAACGCCGGCATCTCCTCCTCGGCGCCGTTCGAAGATACGGAATTGTCCATGTGGCAGAAGAACATGGATATCCTGGCGACCGGCTATTTCCTGGTCGCGCGCGAGGCTTTTCGCCTGATGAAGCGGCAGCAGCTTGGCGGCGCGATCGTCTTCGTCGCGTCGAAGAACGGCCTCGCCGCCTCGCCCGGCGCTGCCGCTTATTGCACCTCGAAGGCGGCGGAGATCCATCTGGCGCGCTGCATCGCGCTCGAGGGGGCGGGCGACGGCATCCGCGTCAACGTCGTCAATCCCGACGCGGTCCTCCGCGGCTCCAAGATCTGGACCGGCGAATGGCGCGAGCAGCGTGCCGCGGCTTACAAGATGAAGCCGGAGGAGCTCGAAGAGCACTATCGTCAGCGCTCGCTGCTGAAGCGCTCCGTCTATCCCGAGGACGTCGCCGAGGCGATCTACTTCCTCGTCTCGGACATGTCGTCGAAATCGACCGGCAATATCGTCAATGTCGACGCCGGCAACGCGCAGGCGTTCACGCGCTGACTTTGCCCCTTCCGCGCCTTGGCCTTTGGCCATAAGGATTCCGCGTCTCTCGTTCGGGGGCGCGCGTGGGGGAGTGGAATGGCGAGGCCGGGAATCGACAAGGCTCTGATCGGGCGGCGGAACGAAACCGCCTTCGATGTGCTGAAAAGCGAGTATGAGGCGCTGCGGGAAGTCCTGGGCCGCCGTCACATCGACATCGACAAGGTGAAGGCGAAGGCCGCTGCGTTCGAGGTCGCGATCCCGACCTGGGGTGTCGGCACCGGCGGCACGCGCTTCGCCCGCTTTCCCGGCAGCGGCGAGCCGCGCAATATCCTCGACAAGCTGGACGATTGCACCGTCATCCATCAATTGACCGGCGCAACGCCCCGCGTCTCGTTGCACATACCCTGGGATCGCCATGACGATCCGGCCGAGCTCGTCTCCTACGCGGAGGCGCGAGGTCTCGGCTTCGATGCGATGAATTCCAACACTTTTCAGGATTCGCCGGGGCAGGCACTCTCCTACAAGTTCGGAAGCCTGTCCCACACCGACCCGGCGGTGCGGAAGCAGGCGATCCAGCACAACATCGATTGCATCACCTTGGGCAAAGCGATCGGCTCGAAGGCGCTGACGATCTGGATTGCCGACGGCTCCAGTTTTCCCGGGCAAAGCCATTTCACCCGCGCGTTCGAGCGCTATCTCGAATCGCTGCGCGAGATCTACGAGGCGCTGCCGATCGACTGGCGGCTGTTCACCGAGCACAAGCTCTACGAGCCGGCCTTCTATTCGACCGTCGTGCAGGACTGGGGCACCAACTACCTGATCGCGAATGCGCTCGGCGGGCGTGCCTATTGCCTGGTTGACCTCGGCCATCACGCGCCGAACACCAACATCGAAATGATCGTCGCTCGGCTGATCCAGTTCAAGAAGCTTGGCGGTTTTCACTTCAACGATTCGAAGTACGGTGACGACGATCTCGATGCCGGCGCGATCAACCCCTATCAGCTCTTCCTCGTTTTCAACGAGCTGGTCGACGCGGAGCTGGCCGGCGCGCCTGATTTCAATCCGGCGCACATGATCGACCAGTCGCACAACGTGACGGATCCGATCGAGAGCCTCATGGTGTCGGCGATGGAGATCGAGCGCGCCTACGTTCAGGCGCATCTCGTCGACCGCGTGGAGCTGGCGACTTATCAAGAAGAGAACGACGCGCTGATGGCAAGCGAGACGCTGAAGCAGGCTTTTCGCACCAACGTCGAGCCGATCCTCGCCATGGCGCGGCACGAAAAGGGCGCGTCGATCGACCCGCTCGCCACCTACCGCGCGTCGGGATACCGCCTGAAGGTCGGCGACGCGCGCCCGCGGGTGAGCGGCGCCGGCGGCGGCATCGTCTAGCCGCCGCCCGCCCCTCGCTTGGACCGGGCTAAGCCCGCGCTCCGACCGCGTGCGACGGTTCGGCGCCCCGACGCCGCCAGCCGCGGATCACCACCGCCAGGAATAGCGCCATCGAGGCGAGGGTGAGAACCGTGCCCGGGATCACGAAAAGATCGGCGGTCGGATTGTTCGTGACCGCGCCGATGATGCCGATCGGCAGCAAGATGCCGCCGAGGGCGGCGCAAACGAAATGAATCTCAGGGAGCCAGCCTTTGGCGTTGGCCGGTTCGCCCCGGTAATAGAGCCCGAACAGGAAATGCGTGGCCCAGCCGACGAGATTGATATGGGCATGCACCGGCGCGTAGAGGAAATCCTGCGTGATGCCCATGTAGGCGCCGAGCCCCATGCCGACGAGGGCGAAGAGAATTCCGATGACGAAGAAGCGATAGGCGAGAGACATGTGTTTCCCCGTGGATACGCCCGCCTGACGACGGCGGACGCGTTTTTGCTGGGTCCCACCTAACAAGGCCCCTGGTCAAACGCATTTCGGCCTGCAAGCTTTTTGCTGGAACTTTCTGCGTATGAAAAAGGCCTTAGCCGCCACAGCTTTCTCCGTATGGCGCCACAGTTCCTGCGCTTGCATGCCAAGCGTTAGGTCATGCCTCACTTCTACGGCCCCCGTAGCGTCCGGGTTTCAGCGCTATGAGAATCCGGCCACCGGATGCGGCACATAGGCCTCTTCCAGCGACTTCATCTCTTCGTCTGACAACTTCACGGCGACTGCCGCCACGGCATCCTTCAGGTGCTCCGGCTTGGTGGCCCCGACGATCGGCGCGGTGACGCCGGGCTTGGCGAGCAGCCAGGCAAGCGCGACCTGCGCGGCAGGCAAGCCCCGTGCCCCGGCGATCTTTTGCAGGCGCTCGACCACGACGCGGTCGGCCTCGCGGGTTTGCTTGTAGAGAATGTTGCCGAACTGGTCGGAGGCCGCGCGCGCCGTGCTCGGCTCCTCTTCCCATGGCCGGGCGAGCCGGCCACGCGCCAGCGGCGACCAGGGAATGACGCCGATCTCCTCGGAGCGGCAAAGCGGCAGCATCTCGCGCTCCTCCTCCCGGTAGAGCAGGTTCAAATGGTTCTGCATGGACACGAACCGGCTCCAGCCGTTGGCGCGCTGAAGCGCGAGCGCCTTCATGAACTGCCACGCCCACATCGACGACGCGCCGATGTAGCGGGCCTTACCGGCCTTCACCACGTCGTGCAGCGCTTCGATCGTCTCCTCGATCGGCGTCTGGTCGTCCCAGCGATGCGTTTGGTAGAGGTCGATGTAGTCGGTCCCGAGCCGTCTCAGGCTGGCGTCGACCTCGCTCATGATCGCCTTGCGTGAAAGGCCGCGCCCGTTCGGGTCTTCGCGCATCTTGCTGAACACCTTGGTCGCGATCACCACCTCGTCGCGCTTGGCGAAATCCTTGAGCGCCCGTCCCGTGATCTCCTCGCTCGCGCCGAGCGAATAGACGTTCGCGGTGTCGAAGAAGTTGATCCCGGCTTCCAGCGCCTGGCGGAAAAACGGCCTGCTTGCGTCTTCCTCCAAAACCCAGTTGTGCGTGCCGCGAGCGCGCGCGCCGTAACTCATGCAGCCGAGGCAGATGCGAGAGACCTTGAGGCCGGTCGTTCCCAGATTGACGTATTCCATGACGCTCTCCTTCCACCCGAGACGCGAAGGGTGGCGTGCGGGTGATCCGATCCTTTCGTCTTAGCCGGGGGACAGGCCTGCCGACAACGTTTGGCTGGTCGCTTGGCGCCCGTTCTCTTTGTCCGGGTCTTGCACCCGCCGCTCAAGCCTGATTTCAACTCCGCCCATGCTTCCTCCCCTGCATAACCTTCGCGTGCTGGAGCTTGCCCGCATTCTCGCCGGGCCCTGGACCGGGCAGGTTCTCGCCGATCTCGGCGCCGACGTGGTGAAGGTCGAGCGGCCGGGAAGTGGCGACGACACGCGCGCCTGGGGGCCTCCTTTCGTAGAGGCAAGCGACGGCAGCCACCTTTCAGCCGCCTACTTCCATTCCTGCAACCGCGGCAAGCGGTCGATCACCGCCGATTTCGAGACCGAAGAGGGGCGGGCGCTGGTCCGTCGGCTCGCTTCCCACGCCGACGTCGTCATAGAGAATTTCAAGGTCGGCGGGCTGAAGCGCTACGGCCTCGATGCGGAGAGCCTGCGCGCCGAGAACCCCCGCCTCATTTATTGCTCGATCTCCGGCTTCGGGCAGGAAGGGCCGTACGCCCAGCGTGCCGGCTACGATTTCATGATCCAGGGGCTCGGCGGCATCATGGATCTGACCGGGGCGCCGGACGGCGAGCCGCAGAAGATCGGGGTCGCCTTCGCGGATATCTTCACGGGCGTCTACGCCGCCGTCGCGATCCTCGCCGCGCTCAGGCGCCGCGAGGAGACGGGGGAGGGCGGCCATGTCGACATGGCGCTCCTCGACACGCAGGTCGGCGTGCTCGCTAATCAGGCCATGAATTACCTCGTCTCCGGTGTGGCGCCGCGACGGATGGGAAACGCGCATCCGAACATCGTTCCCTACCAGGTGTTTCCTGTCTCTGACGGGCACGTCATCGTGGCAGTCGGCACGCAGGCGCAGTTCGCCAAGCTCACGAAAGTTCTCGGCGCTCCGGAGCTCGCCACCGACCCCCGCTTCGCCACGAATGCGGACCGGGTCGCGCACCGCGATGCGCTCGGATCGATCCTCTCGGCCCTGACGGCGAAGAAATCGCGCGGCGAACTCCTTTCGGCGCTGGAGAAGGAAAGCGTGCCGGCCGGTCCGATCAACTCGGTCGCGGATGTTTTCGCCGATCCGCAGGTGAAATTCCGTGGCATGCGC
>CAYTTC010000084.1:0-14350 GCA_964440525.1 uncultured Propylenella sp.
TGAGCGTGGGTGCGCGGAACCAGTCGAACAGAAGCTGCGAGAAACGCTCGAAGCCAGGCGTCTCGCACAATCCGAATGCGACGAAGAGCGCGTTCGGGGGCTCGTGCGGCGAGCTTTTGAGGTCGCGGTTCAGCGCCTCTTCGAGTTCCGGGAGGGCGTGCTGGTAGTGCGGGCGGCTTCTGAGGTCGAGCATGGTCTCGACGCTCGGCATGACGCGATGGCCGCGCGCCTCAGCCAGAAGCGCGCAATAATAGGCCGCCGTCTGATAATTGTAGGAGCGCGCCAGGATGATGATTTTTTGGCGGGCGCCGCCGAACATGTAGGGCCGCGCCACATAATCTTCCGATGAGACGATGACGTGGGGCAGGTCGCGCGCGACGAGGTCGCGGGGCTGATCGGCGACAAGGACCCAGCTGTCCATGATCTATCCTACGCGGCTCGGCTGGGCCGGCGCGAGCGAGACGGGGCGGGGGCAGTTTTTTCGAAAAGCTGGCGGGCAAAGCGGAGTGCGGTCATGCCGTCCTCGTAATAGTCCGGGCGCTCGCCGATCGGGCGATAACCCGACTTTTCGTAGAAGCTGACGGCCGCCGGATTGTCGGCGCGCACTTCCAGATGCAGCCGGTCGAAACCGCGATCGCGTGCTGCCTCCTCGGCCGCCGCGAGCAGGCGCGAACCGACGCCGCGGCCGGCCTCATCCGCCGCGACCGCAATGGAATAGAGCCGCGCGCTGCGGCCGCCGCGGCGCGTCAGCAGCACCGCGCAACCGACGGGTTGTTTGGCCCGCACGGCGACCAGCAGACACGCCGAGTTGCTTTTCGCCAAGGCCATTAGGCTGCGGCGACTCAACCGATCGGACGCAAAACGATCCGCCTCCAGCAGCGCCAAGGCGTGGATGTCGGTGGAGCGCGCCTCCCGGATTACGGAGCCTGAATCGCTTGCGGGAGGCGGACGACCGTCTTCTGGCATTCGATAAGCGAGGCCTCCCCCCGCGGCGCGGTCGAATCCGCACAATTCTTTGCACCCCGGCGAAGTATGTGATCCAGGCGGATGCCGCCTTCAAGTGGAATTATGCGTTTCGCGCAGCCAAGTCTTCGTTCGGTCGAAAGCCGGCTCGGCATCTTCTGACCAGAGTCCGATTGTGGCTGCCGCGTGACCGGACTAGGCTCAGGGCAATCGCCGAAAGGCGCTCTAACTCAAAACGGAGGTTCGGGCATGTTCAAACAATTGCTCAGGGTTTCGGCCGGCGTCGCGCTCGCCGCGATTTTGTCGAGTGCCGCCTTTGCCGAAATGGTCTGGAATCGCGGCAATTCCGCCGACCCGGAATCACTCGATCCCCACAAGACCTCGACGGTCTACGAGGCGCATATCCTGCGCGACCTTTTCGAGGGTCTGGTGATGCAGGACGCTAAGGCGGACCTCCTCCCCGGTGCCGCCGAAAGCTGGACGATATCGGACGACGGGACCGTCTACACCTTTAAGCTCCGCGGCGACGCGGTGTGGTCGAATGGCGATCCGGTGACCGCCGAGGACTTCGTCTACTCTTTCCGCCGCCTGGAAGATCCGGCGACGGGGGCGGAGTACGCGTCCATGCTCTACGTCGTCAAGAATGGCGAGGAAGTGAATACCGGGGCGGCGAAACCGGAGGAGATCGGCGTCAAGGCGGTCGACGAGAAGACGCTCGAAGTCACCCTCAAGTCGCCGACGCCTTATTTTCTCGAGATGCTGACGCACCAGGCGTCCTACCCCGTGCACCGCGCTTCGATCGAGAAGCTCGGCGACGAATGGATCAAGCCGGGCAACCTCGTGTCGAACGGCGCCTTTACGCTCGCCGAATTCGTGCCGAACGATCACATCCGGATCGTGAAGAACCCGAAGTTCCATGACGCGGCGAGCGTGGCCCTCGACGCGGTGGTCTACTATCCGACCGAAGACCGCTCGACGGCGGTCAAGCGCTTCGAGGCCGGCGAGCTCGATTCCAACGACGACATTCCAACCGAGCAGCTCGCGGACCTCAGGACCAGGTTCGGGGACCAGATCCACGTTGGTCCATATCTCGGCACCTACTATTACGCCATGAAATGGGACAAGGAGCCGTGGAGCAATGTCGAGCTCCGCCACGCGATCTCGATGGCGATCGACCGCGCCTTCCTGGCCGAGAAGGTATGGGCGAACTCGATGATCCCCGCCTACGGCATGGTGCCTCCGGGCATCGCCGGCTACACCTCCGCCGAGGCCGACTACGCCGACATGGATCAGCTCGATCGCGAGGATAAGGCGAAGGAAATCCTGGAGGGCCTCGGCTATACGCCCGAGAATCCGCTGCACATGGAGATTCGCTACAACACGTCGGAGAACCACAAGAACACGGCTGTGGCCATCCAGGAGCAGCTGAAGCCGCTCGGCGTCGAAGTCACGCTCCTCAACACCGATACCAAAACCCACTACGGTTTTCTGGAGCAGAAGGGCGACTTCGATGTCGCGCGCGCCGGCTGGATCGCCGACTACAAGGATCCGGAATCCTTCCTCGGCATCTCCCAGTTCGCCAGCGGCAATAACTACTCCAATTACAACAGCCCCGACTTCGAGCGGCTGATGAAGGAAGCCGCGGCGGCGGGCGGCAATGCCGAAGAGCGCATGAAGCTCTTGTCGGAAGCCGAGAAGGTGCTTGACGACGATCTCGGCAATATCCCGCTGCTATTCTACAGCTTCCACAACATCGTTTCCCCGAAGCTGAAGGGCTGGGAAGAGAACGTGATGGATGTGCATCCATCGCGCTTCGTCAGCAAAGAAGGGTGAGAGCCTAGTCCGAGCGGCCCGCGGCGCTGCCGCCGCGGGCCGCTCCTTCCGGATTAGGGGGGCGAGGTGCTGCGCTACGTGATCCGGCGGTTTCTGACCGCCATCCCGACGCTCTTGTTGATCGTCACGATCTCGTTCTTCCTGATGCGCGTTGCGCCGGGCGGGCCGTTCAACCAGGAACGCGGACTGAACCCGACGGTCAAAGCCAATCTGGAGCGCGTCTACCACCTCGACGAGCCGGTCTGGAAACAGTACCTCTTCTATTTGAACGACCTCCTGCACGGCAATTTCGGGCCGAGCTACAACCTGCCTGATTTCACCGTTGCCGATCTCTTCCGTGTCGGTCTCCCGGTCTCCATGCAACTCGGCGCGGCCGCGCTGACGCTGGCGCTCTTCATCGGGGGCACTCTCGGCATCATCGCCGCACTCAACCAGAATCGCACCGGCGATTACGCCGTCATCGCCACGGCGACCGTCGGCAGCACCGTTCCGACCTTCGTCATCGCGCCGCTTTACCAGCTTGTCTTCGCGCTGACCTTCGCCTGGGTGCCGGTCGCCGGCTGGGGTGGCGGCGGCCTCGCCAACAAGATCGGCCCGGTGGTGACGCTGGCACTGCCGCAGATCGCCATCGTCGCGCGGCTGATGCGCGGCTCGATGATCGAAGCACTCCGCTCGAACCACGTCCGCACGGCGCGCGCCTACGGGCTGGGGCAGTGGTCCATCGTGGTGCGGCATGCTCTGAGAAGCGCCGTGCTGCCGATCATCTCCTATGCCGGTCCGGCCGCGGCCGGACTGCTCACCGGCTCCGTCATCGTGGAGACGGTTTTCGCCATCCCGGGCGTCGGCCGCTACTTCGTCGATGCGGCGCTGAACCGCGACTACACTCTGGTCATGGGCACGGTCGTGGTGATCGCGATCTTCATCATCGTCTTTAACTTGATCGTCGATCTCCTCTATGCGGTGATCGATCCGCGGGTGCGCTATGACTGACGCAGCGATTGCCGCGCCTGCGGTCGGTCGGTCGCTGTGGAGTGACGCCTGGCGCAGGTTGAAGGCCAACAAGGGGGCCGTCGTCAGCGCGGTCTATCTCGTTCTCATGACCGTCGTCTGCCTCGTCGCGCCCTATCTGACGGGACACCAATTCACGACCATCTATCGCGATTACGTTCGCGTGCCGCCAAGCCTCGCTTCCTATCCGCAAGGGGATGAGATTCAGTCGGCGCTGGAAGACGCGCTCGTCCGTGCGCTGGTCGACCTAGTCACCTGGGAGGTGGACGGCGACCGGGTGCTCGCGAGGATCGCCTCGAGCCGACCGATCGACGAGCGGGTCACCCGCTATCTGGACCGCTCCAGCACCTTCGAGAACGCGGCAGTGGAGGAGACATCGACGGATGGCCTATCGATGACGCTGTCGGCAGACATCAAGCGGCTGCATTTCTTTTTCGGCACCGACAACAGCGGGCGCGACCTGCTCACCCGCACGCTCGTTGCCGGACGCATTTCGCTCGCTATCGGCTTCCTCGCCGGCTTGGTCGCCGTCGTCATCGGCGTCATCTACGGAGCGACGTCGGGCTTCTTCGGCGGCCGTGTCGACGAGGTCATGATGCGCATCGTCGACGTGCTCTATTCACTGCCGTTCATCTTCTTCGTCATCCTGCTCGTCGTCTTCTTCGGGCGCAATTTCGTGCTGATGTTCATCGCCGTCGGCGCCGTCCTCTGGCTCGACATGGCGCGCATTGTTCGCGGGCAGACGCTGTCGATCAAGCGGCAGGAATACGTGCAGGCGGCGGTCGCGCTCGGCGTGAGCCCGGCCGCGATGCTGAGGCGCCATGTCGTGCCGAACACGCTCGGCCCGGTGGTTATCTACATGACGCTGCTCGTCCCGCAGGTCATCATCCTTGAGAGCTTTCTTTCCTATCTCGGCCTTGGCGTGCAGGAGCCAATGGCGAGCTGGGGCGTTCTGATCGCGCAGGGTGCCAAGAACATCCCCTCGGCCAACTGGCTGCTGATCTATCCATCGATCTTCCTCACATCGACGCTCTTCGCGCTGAATTTCCTGGGGGACGGCCTCCGCGATGCGCTCGACCCGAAGGACCGTTGAGAGATGAGCGCGGACCCCGTCCTTACCGTCCGCGACCTCAACGTCCGCTTTCGCCTGCACGACGGGGAGGTGCACGCGGTGAAGCACGTCGATCTCGAGGTGGCACGCGGCGAGACGGTCGCCATCGTTGGGGAATCCGGTTCCGGCAAGAGCCAGGCGGTGATGGCGGCGATGGGGCTCCTCGCTTCCAACGGATACGCGACCGGCTCGGTGCGTTATCGCGGCGACGAGATGCTCGGGCTCAGCGAGCGGGAGCTCAACCGCATCCGCGGCGCCAAGATTACCATGATCTTCCAGGAGCCGATGACCTCGCTCGACCCGTTCTACAAGGTAGGCGACCAGATCGCCGAGCCGCTGGTCGCGCACGGCGGGATGAGCCGCAAGGCGGCGCGCGAGCGGGCGGTCGAACTCATGCGGCTGGTACAGATTCAGCAGCCCGAGCGACGCGTCGATGCCTATCCGCACGAGCTTTCAGGCGGTCAGCGGCAGCGCGTGATGATCGCCATGGCGCTGGCCAACGACCCAGACATTCTCATCGCTGACGAGCCGACGACAGCGCTCGACGTTACCATCCAGGCGCAAATCCTGGAGTTGCTGAAGAGCCTACAGACGCGCCTCGGCATGGCGGTGATTTTCATCACCCATGACCTCGGCATCGTGCGCCGCATTGCCGACCGCGTCTATGTCATGCGCGCTGGCGAGGTGGTGGAGGATGGGCCTGTCGCCCGTATCTTCGCGCGGCCCGCGCATGACTACACGAAGATGCTGCTCGCCGCCGAGCCCGAGGGAAGGAAGCCGCCGGTCCCCGACGACGCGCGGCCGCTGCTCGAAGCGGGCAACATCAATGTGACGTTCAACATCGGCGGCGGTCTGTTTTCGGGCGGCACGATCGAGCTTAGGGCAGTCAGCGGCGTGTCGCTGACGCTGCACGACGGGCAGACGATCGGCATCGTCGGGGAATCCGGCTCGGGCAAGTCGACGCTCGGCCGGGCGCTTCTCAGGCTTCTGCCGAGCGAAGGTTCGATCCGCTTCGAAGGGCGCGACCTAAAAGCCGTCGATCTGAAGAAGGAGCGCTGGGTCCGCCGCGAGCTGCAGATCGTTTTCCAGGATCCCTACGGCTCGCTGTCGCCGCGCATGACCGTCGGGCAGATCGTCACCGAGGGGCTCCTGGTCCACGAGCCAGACATGCCACGCGCCGAACGCGACCGTCGCGCCGTCCAGGCCCTCCAGGAGGTGCAGCTCGACCCGGCGGTGCGCAACCGCTACCCGCACGAATTCTCGGGCGGTCAGCGGCAGCGGATCGCCATTGCCCGCACCATGATCCTCAAACCCAAAGTCGTCGTCCTCGACGAGCCGACCTCGGCGCTCGACCGCTCCGTGCAAAAGGAGATCGTCGAGCTTTTGCGCAACCTGCAGGAGGCGCACGGGCTCTCCTATCTCTTCATCAGCCACGATCTCGCGGTGGTGCGCGCCATGGCCGACGAGGTGATCGTGATGAAGGACGGCAGGGTGGTCGAGCGGGGCTGCACGGAGGATGTCTTCGCCGATCCGAAGGACCCCTACACCCAAGCGCTGATGGCGGCGGCGCTCGGCGGCCCGGTTCGCGAGGTGACCGACCGGGCTATTGCGGGCTGAGAGGGACTCCCACATTCCGGCGTCTTCGCCGAATGATCTGGACCGTGAATGCCCAAGACCATAGTGAAGGCCGGGCAAGCGGCAGGCCGCGAACCATCCAACGAGGCGCAAGAGAATGATCCTCTGCCACGGCGAGATGCTGATCGATTTCATCCCGACGGAGGCGCGCGACGGCACGCTCGCTTACCGGCCGGCGGTCGGCGGGTCGCCCGGAAACGTGGCTCTGACGCTCGCCCGCCTTGATGTGCGGGCCGGCTTCGTCGGTGGCGTTTCGACGGACTTCTTCGGCGAGCAGATTGCCGCCGCGCTAGAGGCGAACGGCGTCGCAATGTCTTACGTGTCGAGGCTCGACAAGCCAACCATGCTCGCATTCGTCGACCTCAAGAGCGAAGAGCCGCATTACGCCTTCTACGATCTCGAATCGGCGGCGCGGAACTGGCGCCTGGAAGACATGAAGCCGATCGCGCCGGACGTGAAGGCGCTGCATTTCGGCTCACTGTCGCTGATCCGTTTGCCGGCGGCAAACGCCTTTGCCGAGCTGATGCGGCGCGAAGCCGGGCGGCGCATCATCAGCTTCGATCCGAATATCCGCGCGAGCCTGGTCGAGGACGAGGCCGACTATCGCGCCAGGCTCAGCGAGATTTTCCACCTCGCGGACGTGATCAAGCTGAGCGGCGTGGACCTTTCCTGGATCGCCCCCGGCAAGGACATCGCCGAGCTTGCCGCCGGCTGGCTCGCGGGGGAGGCGCGCCTCGTTCTTCTGACCCGCGGCGGCGAGGGGGCGACGGTTTTCGCGCGCGGCGGCAGCGTCTCGCGGCCAGCGATCAAGGTGGAGGTCGTGGATACGGTCGGCGCGGGGGATGCCACAATGGGCGGGTTGCTGGCCGCTCTCAACGACCGCGATGCACTCAATCGCGAGCGCCTGGAGCAGCTGACCGAGGCGGAACTCGCGGACATTCTCGACTTCGCGCTCGCTGTGGCAGCGATCACCTGCAGCCGCGTCGGCGCCGACCCGCCGACACGGGCGGAGCTGAAGGCACTGCTGCGCTAGGCGCCTTGAAGCCCGCGTGCGGCCGCGGTGCGTTCGGCTCACACCGAATAGTACATATCGTACTCGACCGGATGCGGGGTCATCTCGTAGCGCATGTTCTCCTCCCACTTCAGCTTGACGTAGGAGTCGATCTGGTCGTCGTCGAAGACGCCGCCGGCCTTCAGGAAGTCGCGGTCGGAATCGACTTCGCCCAGGGCTTGCCGCAGCGAGCCGCAGACGGTCGGGATTTCTTTCAGTTCTTCCGGAGGTAGGTCGTAGAGGTCCTTGTCCATCGGGTCGCCCGGATGGATCTTGTTTTTGATGCCGTCGAGACCGGCCATCAGCATCGCGGTGAAGCCGAGATAGGGATTGGCGGCGGGATCGGGGAAGCGCACCTCAACGCGCTTGGCCTTGGGCGAGCTTGTCGTCGGGATGCGGCAGGAGGCGGAGCGGTTGCGGGCCGAATAGGCGAGCAACACCGGCGCCTCGTATCCCGGAACCAGCCGCTTGTAGGAGTTCGTCGTCGGGTTGGTGAAGGCGTTGATGGCCTTGGCATGCTTCAGGATGCCGCCGATGTAGAAGAGGCAGGTGTCGGAGAGGTCGGCGTAGCGGTTGCCGGCGAAGACCGGCTTGCCGTCCTTCCAGATCGACTGGTGGACGTGCATGCCCGAGCCGTTGTCACCGAAGATCGGTTTCGGCATGAACGTCACTGTCTTGCCGTAGGCCTGCGCCGTCTGATGGATGCAGTATTTGTAGAGCTGCAGGCTGTCGCAGGCCTTCACCAGCGTCTGGAACTTCATGCCGAGCTCGTGCTGGGCGGAGGCGACCTCGTGGTGATGCTTTTCAACCGGCACGCCCATCTGGGCCATGTACATCAGCATGTCGGAGCGCAGGTCCTGCGCTGAATCGATCGGCGGAACCGGGAAATATCCACCCTTCGTGCGCACGCGGTGGCCGAGATTGCCGCCCTCGTACTCGACGTCGCTGTTGGTTGGGAACTCGGAGGAATCGACCTTGAAGCCGGTATTGTAGGGCGATGCCGAGAAGCGGACGTCGTCGAAGATGAAGAACTCCGCCTCCGGGCCGAAATAGGCGGTGTCGCCGATACCGAGCGACTGCAGATACGCAATCGCCTTCTTGGCGGTGGTGCGCGGGTCGCGGTTGTAGGGCTCGCCGGTGCCGGGATCGAGGATGTCGCAGAAGATCGCCACGGTGGGCTGCGCGAAGAAGGGGTCTATCGCCGCCGCTTCGGGGTCGGGCATCAGCGTCATGTCAGATTCGTTGATCGCCTTCCAGCCGGCGATCGACGAGCCGTCGAACATCACGCCGTCAGCGAACATCTCCTCATCGACGACGGACACGTCGAGCGTGACGTGCTGCATTTTTCCCTTCGGGTCGGTGAAGCGCAGGTCCACGTATTTCACGTCGTTGTCCTTGATGGTCTTCATGACCTCGGAAGCGTTGCTCATGTTTCCCTCTTCGTTGAACGCGTCATGCCCTGGGAGCAAATGAAAGGCCGTCGCTTGGGCGCCGGCAAATATTCTCAGATCGCGTCTAAACCGCTCTCGCCGGTGCGGATGCGGATCGCCTCCTCGACCGGGGAGATGAAAATCTTCCCGTCGCCGATGCGGCCGGTCTGCGCGGCGTTGCGGATCGCCTCGACGGCGCGCTCGACAAGCTCGTCCGGGAGAACGACCTCGACCTTCACCTTGGGGAGGAAATCGACCACGTATTCGGCGCCGCGATAAAGCTCGGTGTGGCCCTTCTGGCGGCCAAACCCCTTTGCCTCGGTGACGGTGATGCCCTGCAGTCCCACCTCCTGCAGCGCCTCCTTCACCTCATCGAGCTTGAATGGTTTGATGATTGCTTCGATTTTCTTCATTCTCACCGTACCTCCAACGGGGTGACCTCGCCTATTAGAAGCACGAAGCATGCCAAGATATCCGCCGAACGGATCGGCCCGACTGGGCATGCGTCATTTGCGTAGAAATTCGGCAGCCGGGCCCGTTGCAGAATGACCGCAACCCGGAAGTAGTGCGTACCAAGCAATCATTTGCCTAATCGGTAAGCGGAAAATGCCCTTCGTTGAAATCCTGACCCCCACGGAGATGGCTGAAGCCGACCGCCTCGCCGTTATGGGCGGTGTGACGAGCTTTCAGCTCATGCAGAACGCCGGCGCGGCGATCGCGCAAGCCGCGCACGACATGTCGGAGGAGGGGAACATCCTGGTTCTCGCCGGCCCCGGCAACAATGGCGGCGATGGGTTTGTCGCCGCCGCGCTACTCCGCACCGCGGGGCGCAATGTCCGTGTTGCGCTGCTTGGCGAGCGCCTATCGCTCAAAGGCGACGCTGCTGCGGCCGCAGCCGGCTACGACGGTCCCATCGAGGCGATCGGGCCAGAGACGCGGCTTTCCGCCGGCCTCGTGGTCGACGCTCTGTTCGGGGCTGGTCTGGTGCGCCCCCTTTCAGGCGAAGCGGCCCGGCTCGTGGAGGCGCTGAACGGCAGCGGCCGGCCAGTGCTTTCAATTGACCTGCCGAGCGGGATCGACGGACGGACGGGAGAGATGCAGGGCGTCGCGATCCGCGCCACGCGAACCGTCACCTTCTTCCGCCTCAAGCCGGGGCATCTGCTCATGCCCGGGCGGCTGCACTGCGGGATTACCGAAGTCGCTCAGATCGGCATCGCGGATTCGGTGCTCGAGGCGATCCGTCCGACCATCTTTCACAACATTCCGCTGCTCTGGCAGAACCGGCTGCGCCCGCCGAGCCCGGACGACCACAAATACGCGCGCGGGCACACCTATGTCGTGTCTGGCCCGGCGACCGCGACCGGAGCTGCCCGGCTTGCAGCCGCCGGCGCGCTCAGGATTGGCTCCGGCGCGGTCACCGTCGCCTCGCCGCCCGACGCTGTCCTCGTCAATGCCGCCCATCTCACTGCCATCATGGTCCGCGTTTTCGACGGGCCGGCGGACCTCACCGAGCTCCTTGCTGATCCGCGGCCCAAAGCCATCGTGATCGGACCAGGAAACGGCGTCGGCCAGCCGACGCGCGCCAATGTCCAAGCAGCGCTCTCAAGCGAAGCCGCCATCGTGCTCGACGCCGATGCGCTCACCAGCTTCAAGGACGATCGGGAGGCGCTATTCTCGAATATCAGGAATAGGTTGGGACCGGTGGTGCTGACGCCACATGAAGGTGAGTTTGCACGTCTTTTTGCCCACGGCGGGTCACGGCTCGACCGGGCACGTTCTTCGGCCGCGGAATCCGGCGCCTGCGTTGTGCTGAAGGGCAGCGACACGGTGATCGCGGCGCCCGACGGCCGCGCAGCGATCAATTCGAACGCGCCGGCTGATCTCGCGACCGCGGGGAGTGGCGATGTGCTCGCCGGCATCATCGCGGGGCTTTTCGCGCAGGGGCTGCCGGGTTTCGAGGCGGCGGCCGCGGGCGTGTGGATTCACGGCGCCGCCGGGGAGATATGCGGGCGCGGGCTGATCGCTGAGGATCTGCCGGGCGCGATCCCGACTGTGTTGCAGCGGCTGGAGCGCGATACCATCTGAGCCCGCTGGCTGGCCGGCTGGCCGTAGCCCGCGCCCATGGCTTGCTCCTCAGCTTCGCTCCGAAAGCCTTGCTCCCCTGGGCTGCTTGCTCTAGGAGCGCGTGTCCGGGATTTGGCGCGCGTTCCGCGCGGAACCGTGCGGGCGTGGTGGAATTGGTAGACACGCAGGATTTAGGTTCCTGTGGGCTAGCCCCGTGGGGGTTCAAATCCCTCCGCCCGCACCAGCCTTCGCACTTCGTGCTTAGGCTAGCCGGGACCGAAAGCGGGCCGGCGCGAGATCTCACCTACGACCCCCAAAGATTGGTCTGGGCAAGAGCCGGTCCGAACGGCATGGTTGAACAAGAAGCGACGGGAAGCGTGTGACATGCAGGTGAGCGAGACCCATTCCGAAGGCCTGAAGCGCGGGCTGACGGTGACGATCCCGGCGACGGAGCTCGATTCCCGCCTGTCCGAACGGCTCGACCAACTGAAGGACCGCGTCCGCATCAAGGGTTTTCGGCCCGGCAAGGTCCCAGTCAACCATCTGCGCCGCGTCTACGGTAAGGCCGCGATGGCGGAGATCGTCGAAAGCCTGGTCGGCGAAACGTCGCGCCAAGCGATTTCAGAGCGCGGTGAGCGCGCCGCCATGCAGCCGAAGGTCGCCATGACCGATGACGAGGCGGCGGCGATGGAGGTCCTGGAGGGGCGCGCCGACCTGACCTTCACGCTCGAATATGAAGTGCTGCCGACATACGAGCTCGGCGATTTCAAGGGCTTGAAGATCGAACGCCCTGTCGTCGAAGTCACCGACGAGGAAATCCAGCAGCGGGTTACGCAGGTCGCCGAAAGCGCGCGTCCGTATGAGCTCGTCGAACGCGGCGCTGAAAAGGGCGATCGCGTCACCTTCGACTATTCCGCCAAGACCGACGGCGAGGTTTTCGAATCCAACACGACGACAATCGTGCTCGGCTCGGGCCAGTTCATCCCTGGCTTCGAGGACGCTCTCCTCGGCGCGAAGGCCGGCGAGCAAAAGACGGTCGAGATCACTTTCCCGCAGGACTACCCGGCGGCCAATCTGGCCGGCAAGCCGGCCACCTTCGACGTTTCGATCAAGGAAGTGGCGGCGCCGGGCGAGCTCGTCCTTGACGAGGAGTTCGCCAAGCGCCTTGGGCTCGAATCTATCGATAAGCTACGCGAAACCCTCGGCAAGCAGATCGAGAGCGAATATGCCCGCGCCACCCGCCAGCGGGTGAAGCGGCAAATGCTCGATCAGCTCGATGCGCTGCATTCGTTCCCGCTGCCGGAAAACCTCGTCGCACAGGAGTTCGAAAATATCTGGAAGCAGGTGTCGCACGACATCGAGCACCACGGGAAATCCTTCGAAGCGGACGGCACTACCGAGGAAGAGGCGCGCAAGGAATACCGCACCATCGCGGAGCGGCGGGTGCGCCTCGGGCTCGTCCTTTCCAAGATCGGCGAGAACGCGGAAGTCACGGTGACCGACGAGGAGCTGCAAGGAGCGCTCTACGAACAGGCGCGGCGCTACCGTGGTCAGGAGAAGCAGGTCTTTGATCACTACCGTAGGAATCCCGACGCCTTGCAGGCGTTGCGTGCCCCGATCTTTGAGGAAAAGGTCGTCGACTACGTTCTCGAATTCGCCGAAGTCACCAACAAAACCGTGTCAAAGGAAGAGCTGCTCGCCGACGAGGAGGAGCCCGACCACCATCACGACCACGGGCATCACGACCACGGACACCACGATCACGACCACGAGCATCACGATCATTGATCAGGGCAATTGAGTTTTGCGGTCTGCGTTCGGCTGAAACCTATCCTTGACGGCCCGTTCCAAGGGCGGCCACCAAGTCACAGTTGGGCGTCCCGCTTACCGGCCGCCCGGCCCCTTTTTGCCGCGCCTCAAAGCGGCCCGTGTTTGCGCTTCCTTGGTGGAACGGTAAAAGACGCTTATCTGACATAAGGATTCGCGAGGCGTCTGCCGGCGCCCGCAGCTGAGCCATTCCAGGTGAACAAGATCATGAAAAACCCTGCCGACACCTATATGAACCTGCTCGTGCCGATGGTCGTGGAACAGACCAACCGGGGTGAGCGCGCCTACGACATCTATTCCAGGCTCCTTAAGGAGCGCATCATCTTCATCACCGGTCCGGTCGAGGACCACATGGCGGCGCTGGTCTGTGCCCAGCTTCTATTCCTGGAGGCGGACAACCCCAAGAAGGAAATCGCCATGTACATCAACTCGCCCGGGGGTGTGGTAACCTCCGGCATGGCGATTTACGACACCATGCAGTTCGTGAAACCCGCGGTTTCGACGCTCTGCATCGGCCAGGCTGCCTCGATGGGTTCGCTGCTTCTGTGCGCCGGCGAGAAGGGCATGCGCTTCACGACGCCGAATTCGCGCATTATGGTTCACCAGCCCTCCGGCGGTTTCCAGGGCCAAGCGTCCGATATCGAGCGGCACGCCGAGGACATTATCAAAATGAAACGCCGGCTCAATGATATGTACGCAAAGCATACCGGCCAGACCTTCGAGGCGATCGAACACACGCTCGATCGTGATTATTTCATGAACTCCGAGCAAGCGCGCGAGTTCGGCCTGGTCGACGAGGTGATCACGACGCGGCTGGCGCTGGAGCAGATCGCCGGGACGGGGGCGTGATTGGACTCCACATTCCCAGCCCGATCATTAAGTTAATCTTGAATTCTTACGCGCAAGAATGGTTCGATGTGAGAATGGTGGGCGCAGGTCGCCTTATGGCATCCTTTGTGCACGGGCGTACTGAGCGAGGGTCGTTATGAGCAAGATCAGCGGATCGGGGGGCAGCGGGGAGAGTAAAAACACTCTCTATTGCTCCTTCTGCGGCAAGAGCCAGCACGAAGTCAGGAAGCTGATTGCCGGTCCGACTGTCTTCATCTGCGACGAATGCGTCGAGCTTTGCATGGACATCATTCGCGAGGAGAACAAATCCTCGCTGGTGAAGTCGGGCGACGGCGTTCCGACGCCGATGGAAATCTACGAAGTCTTGAATGATTACGTGATCGGCCAGGACCACGCCAAAAAAGTGCTCTCGGTCGCTGTCCACAACCATTACAAGCGGCTGAACCACGCCGCCCGCAACAACGACGTCGAGCTGTCGAAGTCCAACATTCTGCTGATCGGGCCGACCGGATGCGGCAAGACGCTGCTCGCGCAGACGCTCGCCCGCATCCTCGATGTGCCGTTCACCATGGCGGACGC
>CAYTTC010000085.1:0-14185 GCA_964440525.1 uncultured Propylenella sp.
CCTTCAATACGCTGCACATCTACGTGCTGCGCGGCGACGGCGCGGCGGGCATGCCGCTCACCTTCGCCTCTCTGATGACCGGCTCCTCCGACGAGCCGGGCAGCGTCTACGGCTTTGTGGCGAAGGACGCAGAGATTTCCGACGACCGCAAGGCGCTCCGCTTCTTCCTCCGCCCCGAAGCTGTTTTCCATGACGGCTCGCCGATCACGGCCAAGGACGTCGCCTTTTCGCTTGAGACCTTGCGCGACAAGGGGCACCCGAACATCGCGACCGAGCTCCAGGAGGGAATCGCCGAGATTGCCGTCGAGGACGAGCGCACGATCGCCGTCAAACTGAAGCCGGACACGGCACGCAGCCTGCCTGTGACCGTCGCCACGGTGCCAATCTTCTCGCGCGCCTGGTGGGACGGCCGCGACTTTCAGGCCTCTTACAGCGAAGCGCCGCTCGGGTCCGGCGCGTACAAGGTCGGGAGCTATTCCTTCGGCAATTACATTGAGTTTGAGCGCGTTGCCGATTGGTGGGCGGACGACCTGCCGGTGATGCGCGGCCGCTTCAATTTCGACCGCATCCGCTACGAATATTACCGCGATCGAACCGCTTCGTTCGAAGCCTTCAAGAAAGGCAACGTAACCTTCCGCGAGGACTTCCGGTCGCGCGACTGGGCGACGAGCTACAATTTTCCCGCGATCCAGGACGGACGCGTAATCCGCGAGGAGGTGCCGGACGGCTCGCCGTCGGGGGCGCAGGGTTGGTTCATCAATATGCGGGAGCCGAAATTCGCCGATCCGCGGGTCCGCCTCGCGTTGACCTACGCATTCGATTTCGAGTGGATGAACAACAACATCATGTTCGGATCTTACGACCGGACATATTCTTTCTTCCAGAATTCGCCGCTGATGGCGGAAGGTGCGCCGGGGGCGGTGGAACTCGCGCTCCTGGAGCCGCTCCGCGGCCAGGTGCCCGACGAGGTTTTCGGCGAAGTCTTCGTGCCGCCGGTTTCCGACGGATCGGGCCATGACCGGGCGATGCTTCAGAAGGCGTCGGAGCTGCTGACCGCCGCCGGCTGCACGCGGAGCGGCAGCGGCCTCCTGGCGCCCGATGGCTCGCCCTTCACCATCGAATTCCTCGACGACGACGCGACCTTCGAGCCGCATCACAACGCCTATATCGCCGGGCTGAAGCTCCTTGGCATTACCGGGAGCTACCGGGTGGTCGACGCGGCGCAGTACACCGAGCGGCTGAAGCGGTTCGACTTCGACATGGTCGTCTCGCGCTTCAGCACGGTGCTTTATCCCGACGAGGGCATCAAGCAGTTCTTCGGCTCCGACCGCGCCACCCAGGAAGGCTCATACAACCTCGCCGGCGTCGCCGACCCGGCGGTCGACGCGCTGCTCGACAAGATGACGCGGGCCGACGACTGGGACACCTTCGTCACCGCCTCGCGGGCGCTCGACCGGGTGCTCCGGGCGAAGCATTTCTGGGTGCCGCAGTGGAACAAGGCGACGCACTGGTTCGCCTATTGGGACATGTTCTCGCGGCCGGAAAAAGTCGCGGAATACGATCCTGGCGTGCTCGACACCTGGTGGTTCGACGAGGCGAAAGCAGCGAAGATCGGCAAGGCAGGCTGATCGCCACCGATGGCCGCCTACATCCTCCGCCGCATCCTGTTGATGATCCCGACCATCCTCGGGATCATGTTTATCAGCTTCCTCGTCGTGCAGTTCGCGCCGGGCGGGCCGATCGAGCGCATCATCGCGCAGCTGCAGGGCACTGACGTCTCCGCGACCGAGCGAATCAGCGGCGGAGGTGGCGATTTTTCCGGCCAGCAGAGTGGGAGCGACGCCGGCAGTGGCGACGCGGTGCTCGGCTCCAAATACCGCGGTGCCCAGGGGCTGCCGCCTGAGTTCATCGCGGAGCTCGAAAAGCAGTTCGGCTTCGATAAGCCGGCCTACCAGCGCTTCCTCCTGATGATCTGGAATTATTCGCGCTTCGATTTCGGCGAAAGCTATTTCCGCGACGTGTCGGTGCTGTCGCTGATCGGCGAGAAGCTGCCGGTCTCCATCTCGCTCGGCCTCTGGATGACGTTCCTCTCGTATTTGATATCGATCCCGCTCGGCATCCGCAAGGCGGTACGCGACGGCTCGACGTTCGACGTCTGGACGTCGGGTGTGATCGTCATTGCCTATGCGGTTCCCGGCTTCCTCTTCGCCATCTTCCTCATCGTCTTCTTCGCCGGCGGCACCTTCTTCGACTGGTTTCCGCTCCGCGGCCTCACCTCCGACAACTGGGCGCAGCTGTCCTGGCCGGAGCGGATCGTCGACTATTTCTGGCACCTGACGCTGCCGCTTCTTTCGATGGCGCTCGCCGCCTTTGCCACGACCACGCTGCTGACGAAGAACTCGTTCCTCGACGAGATTCGCAAGCAGTACGTGGTGACGGCGCGCTCCAAGGGCCTGAGCGAGCGGCAGGTGCTTTACGGGCACGTCTTCCGCAACGCCATGCTGCTCGTCATCTCCGGCTTCCCCGGCGCTTTTATCTCGGCCTTTTTTGCCGGCTCGCTCCTGATCGAGACGATCTTCTCGCTCGATGGCCTCGGCCTCCTCGGC
Organism: uncultured Propylenella sp.; assembly: GCA_964440525.1. Taxonomy (GTDB): domain Bacteria; phylum Pseudomonadota; class Alphaproteobacteria; order Rhizobiales; family Afifellaceae; genus DASWJZ01. The sequence goes on from CAYTTC010000085.1 coordinate 2,607, forward strand.
TTCGAGAGCGTGATGAACCGCGACTACCCGGTCGTCTTCGCGACGCTCTACATCTTCTCGCTGATGGGGCTCGTCGTGCAGCTCATCTCCGACCTCACTTATACCTGGATCGATCCCAGGATCGACTTCGAGAACCGCGAGGTCTGATGGATCAGAAGGCTCCACCAGAAACCCGCGACGGGGACGAAGGCCAGATCGCGACGATCACGCCGCTGCCCGGCCAGGTGATGCCGCCACCGAAACGCGTGCGGTTTTCGCTCTCGCCGATCAATCTGCGGCGGTGGTGGAATTTTCGCGCCAACAGGCGTGGCTTCTGGTCGCTGTGGATCTTCCTCGTCCTCTTCTTGCTGACGCTCTTTGCGGAGCTCATCGCCAACGACCGGCCGCTCATCGTCTCCTACAAGAGCGAGATTCTGTTCCCGGTCCTCGTCGACTACCCGGAGGAGAAGTTCGGCGGCTTCCTCGCCGTAACCGACTACCGCTCGCCCTTCGTGCAGGACGAGATCGAGGCGAATGGCTGGATCCTCTGGCCGCCCATCCGCTACTCCTACCGCACCATCAACAGCGAGATCGCCGAGCCGGCGCCGGCGCATCCTTCCTGGATGCTCGACAAGCAGGTGCGCTGCAGCCGCTACGCCGAGGGCGTCAACGACAAGAATTGCACAATCTGGAACTGGAACTGGCTCGGCACCGACGACCAGGCACGCGACGTGCTGGGGCGGCTCATATACGGATTCCGTCTCTCCGTTCTGTTCGGCTTCGCGCTGACCATCATCTCCTCGGCGATCGGCGTGGCCGCGGGCGCCGTGCAGGGTTATTTCGGCGGCTATGTCGATCTCTTCTTTCAGCGCTTTATCGAGATCTGGACAGCGATTCCCTCGCTCTATCTCCTCCTCATCATCTCCTCTGTGCTCGTGCCCGGATTCTTCGTGCTTTTGGGTATCCTCCTCCTTTTCTCCTGGGTGTCGCTCGTCGGCCTCGTGCGCGCTGAATTCCTGCGCGCGCGGAATTTCGGCTACGTGAAGGCGGCGCGCGCGCTTGGTGTCAGCAACCTCACCCTCATGTTCCGGCACATTCTGCCGAACGCGACGATTGGCACCCTCACCTTCGTGCCTTTCATCCTCAACGGCTCGATCACGACGCTGACCTCGCTCGACTTCCTCGGTCTCGGCATGCCCCCCGGCTCCCCCTCCCTCGGCGAGCTTCTGTCGCAGGGCAAGAACAACCTGCAGGCGCCGTGGCTCGGCATTGCCGGCTTCATCGTCATCTCGCTGATGCTGTCGCTTCTGATCTTCGTCGGGGAGGCCGTGCGCGACGCGCTCGATCCAAGGAAGACTTTCGCGAGCGCTGCGACGGGCCGCCGCCTTCCTGCCGAAGAGAGCGAGCTGAGTTTCGGAAATCCCGAAGCGGGATCGGCGGCGGCAAAGGACGCGCTTCTATCGATTCGCGATCTTCAGGTGGAGTTTCGCCAGGGCGAGAGCGTGGTCCGCGCGGTGCGTGGCGTCTCCTTCGACATCCGCGAGAAGGAAACGGTTGCGGTGGTCGGCGAATCCGGATCGGGCAAGTCGGTGACGGCACTTTCGATCATGAAGCTTCTGCCCTACCCGTCAGCCCATCACCCCGGCGGCTCGGTGGTGTTCAAGGGCCAGGAGCTTCTCAATGCCGACGAGAAGACGCTCCGGCAGGTACGCGGCAATCAGATTTCCATGATCTTCCAGGAGCCCATGACCTCCCTCAATCCGTTGCACACCGTCGAGCGCCAGGTGGGCGAAATACTCGACGTGCACCGGGGGATGAGCGGCGCGGCCGCGCGGGCGCGCGTGCTGGAACTTCTCACGCACGTTGGCATTCGCGATGCGGAAAGCCGCCTCAATTCCTTTCCGCACCAGCTGTCGGGCGGGCAACGCCAGCGTGTCATGATCGCCATGGCGCTTGCCAACGAGCCCGACCTCTTCATCGCCGACGAGCCGACGACGGCGCTCGACGTGACCGTGCAGGCGCAAATCCTTCAGCTTCTGGCGCGTCTGAAGTCCGAGACGGGAATGGCGATGCTCTTCATCACCCACGATCTCAATATCGTGCGGCGCATCGCCGACCGTGTCTGCGTGATGACCGACGGGAAGATCGTCGAGCAGGGGCCGACAGAGTCGGTCTTCTCCAATCCGCAACACCCTTACACCAAGCATCTCCTCGCCGCCGAGCCGAAGGGCGGACCGCCGACAAGTGAGCCAAACGCGCCAATCGTCGTCAGCGCCGACGACCTGAAAGTGTGGTTTCCGATCCAGCGCGGATTCCTGCGGCGCACCGTCGGTTACATCAAGGCGGTCGACGGCGTCGATGTCACCGTCCGGGAGGGGCAGACTCTCGGCGTGGTCGGCGAATCGGGCTCCGGCAAGACCACGCTCGGACTTGCCCTTTTGCGGCTGATCTCATCGGAAGGACGCATCGTCTTTCTCGGCCGAGACATTCAGGGCGCGCGGTTCCAGGAGATGCGCCCGTTGCGAGCCGACATGCAGATCGTTTTTCAGGACCCCTTCGATTCACTCAGCCCGCGCATGGTGGTTGGCGACGTCGTGGCGGAAGGGCTGAAAGTGCACGAGCCCCGCCTGCCTGAGGCGGAGCGCGAGGCCCGCGTCATCCGCGCGCTTACCGAGGTCGGCATCGATCCGGAGAGCCGTTTTCGCTATCCACACGAATTCTCCGGCGGTCAGCGTCAGCGCATCGCCGTTGCCCGCGCCATGGTTCTCGAACCGCGCTTCGTCATGCTCGACGAGCCGACCTCGGCGCTCGACATGAGCGTGCAGGCGCAGATCGTCGATCTCCTGCGCGAGCTGCAGGAGCGGCACAACCTCTCCTATCTCTTCATCAGCCACGATCTGCGCGTCGTCCGCGCGCTCGCCAACGACGTCATTGTCATGCGCGACGGCAAAGTCGTGGAGGCAGGCAGTGCCGACAAGATTTTCGAGGACCCGAAAACCGACTATACCCGCGCGCTGATGGCCGCGGCTTTTTCGCTTGAGGTCGCGCATGTTGCCGCGGTGCGGGAGTAGAATATTGCACAAATGAAGCCGGCGCTGCTCGTCGCCATCACGGCATGGGATTCGGACGGCTGGGTAGAGCGCCTCTGCGTCCTCCTCCCTCAGCGCAAGATCTTCGCGGCCGATGGCAGCGGGCGCTTCACAGGCCCTCCGCAGGCGCTGGACGAGGTCCATTACGTTTTGGTGTGGAAGCCCTTGCAGGAGACGCTCGACCGCCTCCCAAACCTTCGCGCGATCTTTTCGATCGGCGCGGGGGTCGACCACGTCTTCGCACTTCCGCGCCTGCCTGACGTGCCGGTCGCCAGGATCGTCGACCGCGATCTCACCATGCGCATGACGGAATATGTGGTCTGGCAAGTGCTCGACCATCTCCGCCGCGGCCCCGCCTATCGCCGTCAACAGCGTGAGCATGTCTGGCGGGACCTCGATCAGCCGGCGGCGCACGACATTACCGTTGGCATCATGGGCCTCGGGATCATGGGGACTGATGCCGCGGACGCCCTCATGCGCCTCGGCTTTTCGGTGCGCGGATGGGCGCGGACTCCAAAGAGACTTGCGGGCGTCGAGTCCTTCGCAGAAGCGGATGGCCTGGATCCATTTCTATCCGGCACCGACATCCTGCTCTCCCTGTTGCCACTTACGCCGGAGACGAAAAACCTCATTGATTTGAAGCTCTTGAGGAAGCTCCGTCGAACCGGCGCGCTGGGCGGCCCGGTCTTCATCAATGCCGGCCGCGGCGGCTTGCACGTCGAAGCCGATATCGTGACCGCGCTCAGAGAGGGAACGCTTGCCGGCGCGAGCCTCGACGTGTTGGAGGCGGAGCCGCTCGCTCCTGAAAGCCCGCTCTGGGATTTCGACAATGTCGCGATTACGCCACATGTGGCGGCCGTTTCCGACCCGCAGGCGCTCGCTGTTCAGATCGCAGGACAGATCGAGGCATTCGAGCGAGGCGAGCAGCTCAAGAATTGCGTCGACCCAGAACGCGGTTACTGAAGGGTCCGACCATCGCGGTGTTCACCGCCAGAATCGTATCGCTCCTGTCGTGCGGAATGGTGCGGAAATTCAGTGCGTTCAGAGCCATCTCGACGCGTCCCTTGAGGTTCGGCCGCCGGTCGGTCGCTCCGATGTCGACGGCGACGACGCGCGTTCGAATGAGCGTGCGCGATGCGCCCGAGATGATCTCCGGCTCGACGCCCTCGCCGTCGACCTTCATCAGGTCGATCACTGGCAGGCGAGCCATGGACTGCAGCTGGTCGAGCGGCCAGGCTTCGACGTCGACGTTGCGCGAATTCGCCTTGCCGTCCTCGATCAGGGAGCTCTCCGTGGTGTCGAGCGTGCCGTGGAGACGCAGATTCGTGCGCTCCTTCCATAGCGCGTAGGGAAATATCTGCACACCGGGGAGCGAGGAGGTGTTCTTCTCAAGGGACGCAAAGGCCAGCGGGTCCGGTTCGAAGGCAACGACCCGCGCCCCCGCATCGGCACACCAGAGCGTGAATTCCCCGATTCCTGCGCCGACGTCTATGACGATATCGCCCTCGCGCGGCACGTAGCCGGTGTGCCCGACATACTTTTCGGCGACCGCCTCAATCCAGGCATTGATTCCGTTGCGAAAGACGCCGGCGCGACGGACGTGCGGGACATGGATCTGCCGCACGCCGTCATCGACGCGCACGAGACCGGAGTCGGAGCGCAGCGCGACCGCCCGCCCGCGCCCATGCCGCCTGGCGTGCCAGGTTAGCGCCAAGCGATGATACTCGAGGAGCAGGCGGCCTTGAAGCCGCGGCAATGTGGAACCGATTTGCGGCACCGGAATACGCCAAACAGCCGGAGTTGCGGGCGACCTTACAACCCCTTCCGCCCGATGGTGAAGCAACTAATCCGCCGCAGGACGGCGGATCGAGGCTAATTCGACACCGCGGCGCGAAAGCCGCTCGATTGCGACCGCCAGCGGCTCGCTCACAACCGCCATTTGGTGGGCACTGGCATGAACCGTGGTTTTCTCGTCGCGCATGATACCGACATGCCCCGGCCAGAAGACGAGGGCACCACGCGTCAACAACGGAAGAGCGCCTTCCAGCCACAAATGCCGGCCGATTGCCTCACCCTGCTGGTCGCTGTCGCGCGGCGCGGCGATGCCGCAGACGCCAAGGGCGAGCTGCACCAGGCCGGAGCAATCGAGCCCGAGGCTAGTCTTGCCGCCCCAGAGGTAGGGCACGCCGAGAAACCGTTCGGCGACAGAGGTCCAGTCCGTCTCGAATGCGGCGAGCGGGACAAGGTGCTGGACCACCACCGCGCCGCGCGGCGCGATTAGGGCATAGCGGGCATTCTTGTCCTCGGCCTCGCCGGTGACCGTCAGCCGCGCCCCGAGGGAGAGTGCTTCGAGCGGCGGGGATTTGATGTCCGGCTCGGAGAAGACGAAGGTCCTGAGCGCCGAGATTTTGTGGGTGGGCTCGGCGCCGGCCGCCTCCAGCGCCTCGCGTGGCATCCAGCCGACATAACGGTCCTCGGCGAGCTGCGCCCAGGCCCAGCCCTCGGAATTCGTCTCGAAGACAGTGACAAGCTCGCCGCGAAGCGCCTCGCTATCGAGCGGCGCGGTGGGCGAGGGTGTGCGGCGAACCGGCGCTTGGGGCACGGCGACGCGCATCGCCTCCCCTGCCACAAAGCGCGCGGCCTCGACCTTTCCGCGAAGCGCAAGGTCGGCGAGATCCGGGCGAAAGGCGTTCACGCGCGCGTCGAGTGGCATTCGCCCCCTCCACCGCCTTCCGCCTTCGCCAAGGCTACGGCGGACAAGTCGGCGGTCCCCCTCCCCCGCTCCGCGGGTGAGGAACCAGCGGCGGTCACGACGGCAAGGCGGCCGCCTTCGCCACGACCAGATCGCCGAGCCGCTCGAGGAACAGCGCGCCGTTTACCGTGCGCTGGACAAGCACGTTGCGGCGGTCGGCCGGGTCGCGTTTGCGGCTCACCAGTCCATGCCGCCCCATCGTATCGAGCGCGCGCGTGATGACGGGCTTGGTGACGCCGAGCTTTGCCGCAAGCGCGCGGACAGTGTGCGGCTGCGGCTCGAGATAGATGGTGATGAGCACAGTGATCTGGCGCGCCGAAAGGTCCGGCTCCCGATTGCGCACGAGAGCCAGCGAGACGTCGTGCCAAAGCCTGAGCGCCTGCCCCGGGCGCATCTGGACAGCCATGCCCCTGCCCGCTTCGTTTCGGAGCCGAACCGATTAAAGCCGCGTTTGGCTCGCCCGGCAAGCGAAAGTCAGCCATGACGCTCTGAAAGGTAGCGAAACAGTGCCCGGATTGCCTGCGCTTCGCCGCCCTCCGGGCCGATGGCGCGGGCCGTCGGATTCCAGGCGAAAATGTCGAAATGCGCAAAAGTCCGCGCCGCCGAAACGAACCGGCGAAGGAAGAGCGCGGCGACGATCGACCCGGCAAAACCGTTCTGCGCGATGTGGTTGACGTCGGCGACCTTGGAGGCGAGCCAGGAATCGTAGGGCTTCCAGAGGGGGAGTCGCCACACCGGATCATACACCTCGGCGGCTGCGGCCTCGATCCCGGACGCGAAGTCCGCGTCGTCGCAGAAGTAGGGCGGCACCTCCGGGCCAAGCGCCACCCGCGCGGCGCCCGTCAACGTCGCCATGGTCACGATGAGGTCCGGCGCCTCCTCATCGGCGAGCGCCAACGCGTCGGCAAGCACCAGCCGGCCCTCGGCGTCGGTGTTGCCGATCTCGACCGTCAGCCCCTTGCGGCTCTTCAGAATATCTCCCGGCCGAAAAGAACGGCCCGAAATGGCGTTTTCGGCGGCGGGGATGAGCACCCGGAGACGCAGCTTCAATCCGGCTTCCATGATCATCGAGGCAAGGCCGAGCACGTTCGCCGCGCCGCCCATGTCCTTCTTCATCAGCGCCATGCCGGTCGCCGGCTTGATGTCGAGGCCGCCGGAATCGAAGACGATGCCCTTTCCGATCAGCGTGATTTTCGGGTCGCTCTCCGACCCCCAGCGCATGTCGATCAGGCAGGGCGGCCGATCGCTGCCGGCTCCGACCGCGTGAAGCATGGGGAAGCCGCGGGCAAGCGCCTCGCCATCGATGACCGAAACGTTCGCCCCGAAGCGGGCGGCAAGGGCCTCAGCGGCATGCGCGAGATCGTGTGGCGAAAGGTCGTTCGCCGGAGTGTTGATGAGGTCGCGGGTCAGGAAGACGGCGTCGCGGATACGGTCGAGCGCGGCGCCATCCGCGCCTTCGGGCACCACCAGCCGCGCGCCGTCCTGCTTCGGCTTCCGGTAGCGGTCGAAGCGGTAGCTAGCGAGGGCAAAGGCGAGCGCCGAAAGCTCGAGCTCGTCGACCCCTTCCGCCAGCCGGTAGGTGCCGTTCGGCAGCGCTGTCGCGAGCTTGCCGAAGAGAAGCGGGCCGCGCTCGGGCGAATCGACGCCGCCGAGCCCGAAAAGGACACGGCCGATATTGCCGTCGCGGTCGGGAATGACGACGTGGCGCCCCGCCTCCGCCTTGAAGTTTTGGGCGAGCGCAAAGCGCCGGTCACGCTCGTCGAGCTCGGCCAATGCCCGGTCGAGGTCTTCCGCCTTGACCGCGTGAATGGGAACGGCCCCCTCCGAAGCCTCATCTACAAGCGCCGAAAGATCCATGATCGAACCGTCTTAGCCGCAACAGGGAGCGATCTGAACGTGGCCCACCCGCTCGGCTTGAACTGGTGGGCAGGGCACGGAGCCGAAGGAACAGAACACGCAGCAATCGCCCAACAGCGGCTTCAGCATGACGCCACATCCGCTGCAGTCATAAAAATACTGACAGGCGTCGGTCGGCATCTCTTCGGTCGCCTGATAGCCGCAGTGCGGGCAAGTCAACGTTGATGTCAACGTCGTCAGGAGGGCAGTTGTCATCCGCAGCACTTGGCTCCGTTCGGAGACCCCAGGTCCTCCAGAATGACACAGTTGGCCCCTGGTCCCCCGACGCAGGACGCATCGCAATTTTCAACAAATCCCGCCAAGCTCCGCTCCAGCGCCCGCAATTCCTTGCGCTTCTTTCGCACCGCGTCGAGATGAGTTTGAGCGATGTCGCGCGCCTCCACGCAATCGCGGCTCAGGCTTTCCGTCAGCGTGACGAGAGCGCGTACTTGCTCAATCGGAAATCCGAAATCGCGGCATCGCCTAATTAACAACAGGCGGCGAAGATCGTCCTGCCCATAGACGCGGTGGCCTCCCGCCTTCCGGTTTGCGCGGGGAAGCAGGCCGATTTCCTCATAGTAACGAATGGTCGGCACAGTACAGCCGGTGTCCTGAGCCAGCGTGCCAATCGTCAAATCGGAGCCATTCAACATTTTTCTCTCTCGCCTCTTGAACCTCAAGTTACTTGAGGGATTACGTTAGGGCAATCGCAACGGGCAAATTGAGAAGGGGAAGCCGCATGAAGGCCGGGTCGACGATGCTGGGACTGACGGCTGCGTGCGCGGCGTGCTGCGCAGTTCCGTTGATCGCTGCCGCGACTGCCGGGATAGGATTGGCGGGCCTTAGCACGGCTTGGCTCGGCTGGGGCGTCGGTCTTGTGGTCGCCAGCACAGCCGTCGCGGCCTTCGTGTTTGCACGCCGGCAGTCCAGCACAAGGTCGTGCCAATCCCAAAGCTGCGGGTGCGGATCAGCCTTGTCCTTGACGGTCAGGGATGAGGACGCAGCCACGCCGACTGACAAAAGCCCGGCGATCGCTTGCTCGCTCGGTGCCGGAGATTTCAGGGAGCGCTCGGCGTGGATCCATGACTTGGCGAGAAACCACCTTCGCAGGTCGCAGCGGACACCACTCGCGCTGCACCTCACCTACGCTCCGCATGCTGCGCCGCAGGTGCGTGAGCTCGTGGAGAAGGAACAGGCATGCTGCTCATTCCTCCGCTTCGATCTGCGGGAGGAGCCGGATGCGATTCGCCTGACCATCACTGCCCCTGAGGAAGCTCGCGAGGCAGCAGACACTCTCTTTGACCACTTTGCTCCGGACGCGAACCCGGCGGCCGGAAAGCCGATAGCAGCCTGAAAGGAACGAAAATGAAGATCAATCGAAGGGTCGTCCTGGTTGGTGCGGCGATGCTCGCCCTCGCCAGTTCCACCGCGGTCCATGCGGCTGCTCCCGTGCCATTCGATCAAGCAGCATACGAGACCGCGCGCGAAGCCGGGAAGCCGATCCTTATCCATGTGACCGCACCTTGGTGCGAGGTGTGTCAGATGCAGAAACCCATCGTCTCAGAACTGTCGGGACAGGCGAATTTCTCCGACATGGTTTTCCTTGAGGTTGACTTCGACACGCAGGAGGACGTGCGGCAGACGTTCGGCGTTTCAACACAGAGCACGATGATCGTGTTTCGAGGTTCCGAGGAAGTGGGGCGCAAGGTCGGCGAAACCGATCCCGCTGCGATAGAGGCACTTCTGCGACTGGCGCTTTGATGGTGCTTGTTTTCGCATTTCTCGCGGGCGTCTTTTCAACGCTCTCCCCGTGCACTTTGCCGCTGCTCCCCATCGTTCTCGGAACGGCGGTTTCGGAGCACAAGCTCGGACCGGCGGCGCTCGCTGCCGGTCTGGCCCTGTCCTTCGTGACGGTCGGACTGTTCGTCGCGACAATCGGGTTTTCCATCGGCCTCGACGGGGGCGTTTTCCGGCCGGTGGGGGCGCTCCTGCTCATAGCGATCGGCGTCATCTTGATGGTGCCGCAGTTTCAGGCGCGGCTGGCGGTCGCCGCTGGCCCGGTCAGTAATTGGACGGAGCAGCGGTTCGGTGGCTTCTCGTCCACCGGCTTGGGAGGCCAGTTCGCCGTCGGCCTTCTCTTGGGAGTGGTGTGGGCACCTTGCGTCGGGCCGACGCTCGGAGCTGCTTCGCTGCTCGCAGCGCAGAGAGAGGATTTGTTTCAGGTCGCTGCGACGATGGGCGTCTTTGGCCTCGGAGCCGCGCTGCCGTTGTTGTTGCTCGGACTGGCTTCCCGCGAATTGGTAATGCGTTGGCGTGATCGTCTCCGCACGACTGGATCAAGAGCGAAGATAGCGCTCGGCTTGATCCTAGTCCTGACCGGAATGCTCGTGCTGAGCGGGCTGGACAAGTCGGTCGAGACAGCCCTGGTGCGAATGTCTCCCGAATGGGTGTCGAACCTGACAACGCGCTTCTAGCATCCCACCACCGTGGCTCTTCGATGACGATCCTCGCATACAGCAGGCTGGGAACTCATCAAGCAACGCTGAGCTGGGCGGAATCGCCCCTGCCGCGGTGAGGCTTCACAACGATCTCGACATCGTGGCCGAGCGCCACGAGGAAATTCAGCAGCCGTTCGACCGAGAATTGGCGGAAATCGCCCCGCAGCATCTTGGAGACGTCCGGCTGCTTCAAGAACGCAGCCCAGACGCGTGCCCGACGCCACCGGACAAGCTAGTGATATGGGGACCGTAGTTCTCCGGCAAGTCTCGTCACGGAGCGCCTGATCGCAAGACCCAAGAGATGCCGCCGGTCGTCCACACGGGGAATGCCGCGCTGAGACTTCAAGCGGGCAAGCAGTCACCTTGCGTTCAGCATTTTCGCAAGCTGGCAGCGACAGCCGGGCCTCGCGTGCGTTACGGCTTGCGTTCACCCAAGAAGAGCGGCGAGCCGCGCGACTTCGTTTCGCGCTGAACACACCGCCAGACCAACATCCAGGGAGCCATCCATAAGGAGCAACGATGCGCGCCTTCCTGTTGGTATTGTTTTCGGCGCTCGCCGCCCCCGCCCACGCTGCTTGGTGGCTCGAGCTGCACGCCGCCGGTCCGCTCTTACCAAACGGAGAACCCGCCTACGTCGTCGAGCAGCAGGAAATGGGTGGCGCCACCGGCCAAGCATTCGCGACCGGAGACGCGTGCATGGCTGAGGGGCGACGGCTGGCACTTGGCATGCGTGCGTCGACGGTCGACGTGGTCTGCCACGACAAAGGCGTTCCGACCGCATTCCAAGACACGCCAGCGGAATGGCTCGGCGGACGTCAGCCGGCTCCCGCGAGCGGCCAGCCGGTGGCGAGCCTATCCGCACCGCACACCATCCCGCAGTGGCTTCTGGCGCGCGACGACTAAGCGATGCGCGCGGTTTTGGCCGTCTCCCTACTGCTGTGCGCCTCGGCGGCGCGCGGCGAGTGCACCATGGCGCTGCCGCCGCCGCCCGAGTTCGATCATCCCTACCGCGGCGAGCTTCTCGAATATCCGTTGGGGCGAGAGGAGATTCCTGCCGCCTGCGCCGAGCTTCTTGGTGGCTCGGCAGATTCGCGTGTTTCGGGTTGCGGGGTCGAAGTCCGCGAGGTCAGTGCCGATCGCGCCACGATCCTCCGCCGCTATGGATTGATCGTCTATCCCGTGCGCTGTGCTGCGATCCGCCGCCACGAATTGGGGCACGCAAACGGGTGGGCGCATCGGCACTAAGGCTCCGAAGCACTGGCTTCCGGACATCAGCCCAATGCGGACTCTCGCCAGCCGTCGAAGGCGCATTTATGATGGAGTGGATGCCCCCACCCGACGGCATCGCAATGTGCCAAGTTGGTG
>CAYTTC010000086.1:0-13840 GCA_964440525.1 uncultured Propylenella sp.
GCCGGCTTCGACCCAGGCGAAGCGGTCTACTGGCAGGGCGACTTCATGATCGAATCCGGAATCCAGGCCGCACGCGAATTCCTCGCGCTCTCCAAGCGGCCGACCGCGGTCTACGCGGTGAGCGATTCCATGGCGATTTCGTTCATGAAAACCGTCATGGAGGCCGGCGTAAACGTGCCGGAAGACCTTTCGGTGGTCGGCTTCGACGGCATCGAATTCGCCGAATTCGTGACCCCGACATTGACCACCATCCAGCAGCCCCGCCACGAGATCGGGCGGACCGGCGCACGCATGCTACTCGAGGCGCTGAGCAAGGGCACGCGACCGAAGAGCGTCAAGCTGGAGGCGCCGCTCATCGTCAGGGACAGCACCGCCCCTCCCCGCGTGGCATTAAAGGTCAGACGGCGCGTCTGAGCCGGAGGCCGACGCCCGATCGTACACTCCGCTGCCGACGCCCGCGAAACGCGATTCCGGCCTCGGCGACACAATTCCGAAACACATCCTGGCTAGGTCCACGCTCAGTCGAAGGGACCGAAGATCATGACGACGAACACGGCTGTCTGGGGCGCCGAGAAGACCCAGGCGAACGGCTCCACTCTTTCCGGGATCGTGGCGAGGCTGCGGCGGAACTGGTCGCGGCGGCGGACGCACTTGCTGCTCGCCGATCTCGACGATCATACGCTCGACGACATCGGAGTTGATCCGAGCCATGTCTGGCGCACCCGCCCGGGCGCGGTGGATTGGGTCCTCCAGACGCACAGCGGAACAGCCCGGCTCGTCTTCATCGGCCGCTGATCGCGCCGTCGCACTAATGCGGCACGGCATCTGCCGCGCCGCATCAGACCTTTCAAAACCGTCCGTCGGGCTCTGCCGCGTCGATTACGCGAAGTTGCGGCCGCGCGCTGCCGCCGTAATGGTCGAGCGAGAGCGTCCCGGCCACGTGCAGAGGCTTTCCCCGCGCCGCTAGGAGCGCTCGGCCAAGCGGGGTTTCCGCGGCGCGAAACGCGATCGCCTTTAGATTCCCTCCCGCCCCGGATGCGAGGCTGAGCCGCACATGCCCGTTCCCGACGAGGTCGGCGAAGGCGACTCGGTGCGCCGGAAAAGCGAACACCGGCGCCGGATTGCCGTTGCCGTAGGGCCCGGCGCGATCCAGATCCTCGACGAGTGCGCTGGTCGCGCCGCTTTGCGTCAAGGCCGCGTCGATTTCGAGATCGCGGTCGGCCTCCGCCGCTAGAACTTGCGGCGCGAGCCGATCCTCCAGAAACGCCCTGAGCTCCGCCAGCCGCTCGCGCGCGAGCGTGACGCCGGCGGCCATGGCGTGTCCGCCGCCCTTGACCAGAATTCCCACCTCGACAGCCGCGCGAACCGCCGCGCCGATATCGACACCGGCGATCGAGCGTCCCGAGCCTGTGCCTAGTCCGCCGCCGTTCCAGGCTATTGCGAAGGCCGGTCGGCCGAAGCGCTCCTTCAGCCGCGCCGCAATGAGCCCGACGACGCCCGGATGCCAGCCCTCGCGGCTGGCGACGAGCACCGGCGGACCTTCGCCCGCCCCGGCTTCCGCATCGGCTTCTGCCAAGGCCTCTGCGACCGCGGCCGCCTCGATCGCCTGCCGTTCCCCGTTCAGCCGGTCGAGCAGCAGCGCGATCCGCTCGGCTTCTACCGGGTCGTCGGCTGTCAGGAGCCGTGCGCCAAGCGTCGCCTCGCCGATGCGTCCGCCAGCATTGATCCGCGGTCCGAGCAAAAAGCCGAGATGCCCGCAATCGGGTGGGCTTTTCAGGCGCGACGCATTGATGAGCGCGCGCAGACCAATCCGCTCCGTGTGGCGGAGCGCGACGAGGCCCTTATTAACGAGCGCGCGGTTCAAGTCGGTCAGCGGAACCATGTCGCATACGGTGCCGAAAGCGACCAGCTCCAGTAGTGGAAGAAGGTCCGGAAGCGGAGCGGCAAAATTGCGCCGCCTGAGCTCGCGCAGGAGCGCCACGGCGGCAAGGAAGGTGACCCCCACGGCCGCGAGGTTACCCTGGCCCGAAATGTCGTCCGGGCGGCTCGGATTGACAATCGCGACGGCGGGCGGCAGGTCCATTCCGACCTGATGGTGGTCGAGCACGATCACCTCGACGCCGCGCTCTCTTGCCCGCTGCAGCGCCTCAAAACTGGTCGAGCCGCAATCGACGCAGACGATGAGCTTGGCGCCGCCATCAACGAGGTTGTCGATCGCCTCAGGATTGGGGCCATAGCCCTCGAAAATGCGGTCGGGAATGTAGATGCGCGGCGGGAGCCCGAGCGCGGCAAGGACATCGTGAAGTAGCGCCGCCGAGGTCGCGCCGTCGACGTCGTAGTCGCCGAAGATTGCGACCGGCTCCCTCGCCACGACGGCGTCGGCGAGGCGCGAAGCGGCGGCGTCCATGTCGGCAAGCGAGGACGGATCTGGCAGATCCTGCTTCAGCGAGGGCGAAAGATAGCCGGCGGCGTTGTCGAGCCCGACGCCGCGTCCGACAAGCACCCGCGCCAGGCTTTCCGAGGCGATGCCGCGCTGTGTCATCGCCGTGGCGATGGCTTCGCCACGAGCGTCGAGCCGCGCGCGCCACGCGCGGCCTGTCAGCGACTGCGCGACGCCCAGGAAATAGCGATCCAGCGTCCGGTCTTCAGCGAGTCCCCACATGATTCGGTATTATGGGCGGCTTCGCCCCCGCGCGTCGATTGCGAAGTCGTTCAATGCGTATTTTGCCAGCGGCGGAGTGCGACCAGCGCCCAAATCGCTTCGACGACGCCGAATGGCCAGGCTCCGCTCAGGAAGCCATAGACCGAAGCCAGCACGCAGGCGCCCGAGAAGGCCAGGATGAACCAGTGGCTTCGGTGCTCGACTGCATAGAAGCCGAGCATCGCCGTGACTGCGAAGAGGCCGAAGAGAGTGAGGCCGTCCATCGTCCTGGCACATTCCGCCGCTAGTTTTCGCCGTTCCGATGCCGCGCGCGGACCCAGCGCTGCGTGCCCGTCTCCGATCGGGTCACGATCGAATGCGTGGTGACGCTTGCGCGGTCGAAGCGGACGCCGCCGAGCAGGCTTCCGTCGGTGATACCGGTCGCGGCGAAGAGCACGTCGCCCGCCGCCATGTCTTCCGCGCGATAAACCCGCTTTTGGTCGCGGAGGCCGTGCGCTTTGGCGCGCTTTCGCTTCTCCTCGCTGTCGAGGATGAGGCGGCCGCGCATCTGGCCGCCGATGCAGCGAAGCGCCGCCGCCGCGAGCACCCCTTCCGGGGCGCCGCCGCTGCCGAGATAGATGTCGATGCCGGTCGTGTCGGGATCGGTCGTGTGGATGATGCCGGCGACATCGCCGTCACCGATCAGCCTGACCGACGCGCCGGTCGAGCGCACTGCTTCGATCAGCGCGGCATGGCGCGGCCGGTCGAGAATGCAGGCGGAGATGTCGCTCGGCTTCACGCCCTTCGCTGCGGCCAGCCGGTTGATGGCTTCGGCCGGCGGCATCTTCAGATCGACAAGATCCGCCGGGTAGCCCGGCCCGATCGCGATCTTCTCCATATACACGTCCGGCGCATTGAGCAGCCCGCCTCGCCGGGTGATGGCGATCGCCGCAAGCGAGTTCGGTAGGTTCTTGGCGCAGAGCGTGCGGCCATCGAGGGGATCGCACGCGATATCCACTTCAGGCCCCTCGCCCGTCCCGACCTCTTCGCCCACATAAAGCTTCGGCGCCGCGTCGCGCTCGCCCTCGCCGACCACGATGCGGCCGCGCACGTCGAGGCGATTGAGCTCGCCCCACATGGCTTCGACGGCCGCCTGGTCGGCACGCTGCTCGTCGCCGCGGCCGCGCAACGTTGCAGCCGCGACCGCCGCGCGCTCAGTCACGCGCACGAGCTCGAGCGTCAGCATCCGGTCCATGGCGCCGGTCTCGTCGCGCCGCATCAGAGCGCCTCGATCCTGATCATTTGCGGCCGGCCGAAGACTTCGCCTTCAGCCTCGATCGTGGCGAGTGCGCCCCGCACGACCTCCTCGGTGGTCGAATGGGTGATGATGGTGACGGACTGGACCTCCTCCGCGCTTCGCTTCGGCGCCATCCCGATCGGCCGGTTCCGCTGCAGGATGGAATCGAGCGAGATGCCGGCGTCGGCCATGCGGCGAGCGATCGCCGCGAAGGCGCCAGGCCGGTCGCGCACTTTAAGACGAAGATAGTAGCCGCCCTCGTGCGCCTGCATCTGCGCCTGCCGGTATGGCTTGAGGCTCGCCGCCGGGCGGCCGAGCGGCGGCACGCGCAGCCCGCGCGCGAGGTCGATGATGTCGCCAACCACCGCCGAGGCCGTGGCGTTGCCGCCGGCGCCCGGGCCGGAGAGGATTACCGCGCCGATAAAGTCGCCCTCCACCGCCACCGCGTTGGTGACACCGGAAATGCGGGCGATGTCGCAATCGCGCGGCACCATGGTCGGATGCACGCGCTGCTCGATGCCGGAATCCGTCCGTTGCGCCACGCCGAGCAGTTTTATGCGATAGCCGAGCTCCTCGGCCGCCGCGAGATCCTCCGGCTCGATTGCCGAAATGCCCTCCACGAAGACGCTGTCGCGGTCGATTTCGGTGCCAAAGGCGACGCTGGTCAGGATGGCAAGTTTTTGCGCCGTATCGAGGCCCTCGACATCGAAGCTCGGATCGGCCTCGGCGTAGCCGAGACTTTGAGCTTCCTTCAGCGCATCGGCGTAGGTAGCGCCCCCCTCCATGCGGGTCAGGATGAAATTGCAGGTGCCGTTCAGGATCCCGTAGATGCGCGTCAGGCGGTTGCCGGCGAGCGCCTCGCGGAGCGTCTTGATGATCGGAATGCCCCCGCCGACGGCCGCTTCGAACGAGAGCTGCCCCCCCCGCTCCTCGGCGAGTTTTGCAAGCGCCACGCCGTGCCGGGCGAGGAGCGCCTTGTTCGCTGTCACCACGCCTTTTCCGGTCTCAAGCGCGGCGCGAACGCTCGCATGAGCGGGCCCGTCCTCGCCGCCGATCAGCTCCACGAAAACGTCGATGGAATTGGAGCGCGCCAGGCCGACCGGGTCGTCGTGCCAGGCGACGCTACTCATGTCGAAGCCGCGTCGCCGCGCCTGGTCACGCGCGCTGACGGCAACGACGCGCACGTGTCGGCCAAGCTGCGAGACGAAGGCGTCGCCGTGGCCCTCCAGAAGCCGCGCGACGGACGCGCCGACCGTGCCCAGTCCCGCAATGCCGAGCCTGAGCGGTGCGTTCATAAGTCCCTGTCCGGCTGAGCAAAAATCAGCGGATGGCGCTGATCGGCACGACGTTGTGCAACGTTTTGTCGGCGGAGGCAAGAAAACGGCCGATGTTGCGGGCGGCCTGGCGGATGCGCTGCTCGTTCTCCACCAGCGCGATGCGGACAAAACCCTCGCCGTGCTCGCCGAAGCCGAGCCCCGGCGCCACCGCCACATCGGCTTTCTCGATCAGGAGCTTGGAGAATTCCACGCTGCCGAGCTGGCGAAAACGCTCCGGGATCGGCGCCCAGGCGAACATGCTGGCGGCGGGCGCGGGGATCGTCCAGCCGGCGCGGGCGAACGTGTCGACCATGACGTCACGGCGGCGGCGATAGACCGCCCGCATCTCGTGGATGCACTCGTCCGGCCCGTTGAGCGCCGCGGCGGCGGCGACCTGCACGGGCGTATAGGCGCCGTAGTCGAGATAGGATTTTACGCGTGAGAGCGCCGCGATCAGCCGCTCGTTACCGACTGCGAAGCCGACCCGCAGCCCGGCCATCGAGAACGTCTTCGACATGGAGGTGAATTCCACCGTCACCTCGGTCGCGCCCGGCACCTGCAGCACCGAGGGTGGCGGGTCGTTTTCGTCGAAATAGACCTCGGCATAAGCGAGGTCGGAGAGGATGAAGACGTTGTTCCGCCGCGCGAAGGCGACGACGTCGCGATAGAAATCGAGACTGGCCACCGACGCCGTCGGGTTAGCGGGATAGCAGAGGATCACTGCGATCGGCTTTGGGATCGAATGGTGCACGGCGCGCTCGAGCGCCGCGAAGAATTCGGGCCCGGGCTCCGCCGGCACGTGGCGGATGGCGCCGCCCGCCATCAGAAAACCGAAGGCGTGGATCGGATAGCTCGGGCTCGGCACGAGCACGACGTCGCCCGGCGCGGTGATCGCCTGCGCCATGTTGGCAAAACCCTCTTTCGAGCCGAGGGTCGCGACGACCTCGCGGTCGGGATTGAGCTTTACGCCGAAACGGCGGGCGTAGTAGGCGGCCTGCGCGCGGCGAAGCCCCGGAATGCCGCGCGAGGCGGAGTAGCGATTGGTGCGCGGTTTTGCGACCGTCTCCACCAACTTCTCGAGGATGTGCGCAGGCGTCGGCAAATCGGGGTTGCCCATGCCGAGATCGATGATATCGGCGCCGCCGGCGCGCGCACCCGCCTTCAGCCGGTTCACCTCTTCAAAGACATAAGGCGGCAGCCGCCTGACCCTGTAGAAATCGTCCATCGTGCTTCGAACCGCTCCCCTTGCTTCCAAGCGGGATTCCTTTAACGGCGCGCCCGCCGCGGCGAAACGGCTATCGAAGGCGCCCCGCCCCTGCTAATAGCGCCAGCCGGCGCAATTCCCGGGCGCGCGCCTCAAGCGCGGCGATCTCGCGCGGGTCGCTTGCCGCCGCGCGCCGCTCAGCAATCAACGTCAACTCGGCCTCGAGCGCCTGTACCTCGGCCAGGCTGCGCGGTTCGCCGCGCATGGCAAGCCGCGCAGTCTGCTCCGACTGAAATGCATCCGGAAACGGCATCGCGTCACCCGTCTCGGCCAGTGCACGCATCTCCGCGACCGCCGCGGCGCGTTCCGCGTCGGCGTCGACGACAGCGACCGGCTCTCCCTCGGGATCGAGACCGGGAACGCCGACGCAACCCGAGAGCGCAAGCGCAAGGCTCGAGGCCGCCAGCAACGCTCTAAGGCCTGGAGCCGCCCTGTCCCCTCGCGAATTCATCCTGCACCACCGGAACACACTGTTTACGGCCGGAAATCTGACCTTCTGGCGTGTTATAGTTCCTATAATGAGCCTCGAATATGACTAAGGCCCGAAAGTTTCGAGCGAAAATGGCGGCAGCGGACGACAAGCAGCCACGCGATGAAGTGCGCCCGGCGACCTCCCCTTACATGGTGCGGGACCCGGAGGCTTTCGCGCGCAATATCGCGCGAGCGGTCGAACAGGGCGGTCGCGCGCTCGCGGCCTATCTGAAGCCACACGAAGAGGGAAAGCCCGCCGATCTCATCGCCGAGGCAACAACCGAAGTCGTCAAGACGCTCAGTCGGATAGGTGAATATTGGACGTCGGACCCCGCCCGCCTCATGGAGGCGCAGACCCGCCTCTTCGCCAGTTATTTCACCATCTGGCAGAGTGCCATGGCGCAGGCTGCCGGCAACAGCATCCTATCTGCCCAGCCAATCCCCGGCGACCGGCGCTTCAGCGACCCGGACTGGACCGAAAATCCGATGTTCAGCGCGCTGAAGCAGCTCTATCTGGCGACCACGCATTGGGCGGAGCAACTCGTGGACGAGGCCGAGGGCGTCGACGAGACGACCCGCCACAAGGCTCATTTCTATCTCCGCCAGATCAACAATGCGCTGTCACCCACGAACTTCGTCTTGACCAATCCGGAGGTGCTGAAGATCACGGCGGCGAGCAACGCCGAGAACCTTGTAAGAGGCATGCGCATGCTTGCCGAGGACGTGGAGTCCGGACGGGGCGTGCTCCTCCCGCGGCAGTCCGACACGACGGCCTTCAAGCTCGGCGAAAACCTCGCGACGACGCCCGGCAAGGTCATCTTCCGGAACGCCGTCTGCGAGGTCCTCCAATATGCGCAGACGACCGACACGATATTGAAGCGCCCGCTGCTGATCATCCCGCCGTGGATCAACAAGTTCTACGTGCTCGATCTCGTGCCGGAGAAATCGCTGATCCGTTGGCTGGTGGACAAGGGCCACACGGTGTTCGTCGTCTCCTGGGTGAACCCCGACGACCGGCATGCCGATCTGGGCTTCGAGCAGTACATGACCGAGGGTATTTTCGCGGCGCTCGACGTTATCAAGAAGGCGACCGGCGAGAGGACGGCGAACGCCGTCGGCTATTGCGTCGGTGGAACGCTCCTGACGATCGCGCTCGCCCATATGGCGGCGTCCGGCGACGACCGGATTGCCAGCGCGACCCTGCTCACCGCGCAGATCGACTTCGAGTATGCCGGCGACCTGAAGATCTTTGCCGACGCCGACCACATTGCGAGCGTCGAGGCGGAGATGAAGAAGACCGGCTATCTCGAAGGCTCCAAGATGGCCACCGCCTTCAATCTCCTGCGCTCCAACGACCTCATCTGGCCTTATGTCGTGAACGACTATCTGAAGGGCAAGGAGCCGCTTCCCTTCGACCTCCTCTACTGGAACGCCGACGCGACCCGCATGCCCGCCGCGAACCATTCGTTCTATCTGCGCAACTGCTATCTGGAGAACAACCTCAGCGAGGGCCGCGTCACGATCGCCGGACGCAAGATCGATGTCTCCAAGGTCACAGTCCCGGTCTACAACCTCGCCACCAGGGAAGATCACATCGCGCCGGCGAAATCGGTCTTCACCGGGTCTGCCTTCCTTGGCGGGCCGGTCCGCTTCGTGCTCTCCGGTTCCGGCCACATTGCCGGCGTGGTGAACCCGCCGTCGCGGCGAAAGTATCAGTATTGGACCGGCGGCAAGCCCGAGGGATCCCTGGAGGACTGGCTTAAGAGGGCCGAAGAGCATCCCGGATCGTGGTGGGATGACTGGCAGGCCTGGCTGCAGGCGCTTGACAAGACGCGCGTCAAAAAGAAGCGGCGCCCCGGCGGCGGCAAGCTCAAGCCGATCGAAAACGCCCCCGGTTCCTACGTCATGGCACGCGCCTGAGCCGCTGTGCGTCAGTCCAGGCGCGCCGCCGCTGCCGTGCTTGAAAAGCCGCGATCGCACGTAAGTGGCTTTGGGAAACCACCTGTCGAAATTGCCGATCCCCGGTGCTTGCCATGCCGCGCCGCGGCAGCCACAATCGGATCACGATAAAGCAAAGGATTCCAATGTCATCGCGCTCCCTCGCTGTGCTCCTCGCGGGCACTGCCTTTCTCATCGGCAGCTCCTTCCCGGCGGCCGCGATCGAACCTGACGCCGCCGCCAAGGCGCTTGCCGCGGCGCTGGTCAAAGGAAGCAAAGTCGAAGCGACCTACGATTCCGCCGATTTCGACGGCAGCAATATTGTAATCGAAGGCTTCACCATCTCGAGGACAGCTGAAAAGGAAACGATCAGCTTCGACGAGGTTGTCATCGAGAGCCCGACGGAAGGCGCCGACGGACTGTTTCAGAGCCCTCGGATCACATTCACCGGCGGCACGCTCACGGGCGATTCGAACGGAACGATTGGCGAAGCGATGATGACCGAGGTCACGGTTCTCGACGCCGCGCAGCAGACAAGCGGCGGCCTTGGCGACAGCATTCTCTTCCATACCGCCGAAGCAACCGATCTGAAGGTCACTCGTAAGACCGAGCCGGGCGAGATCACCGCCGACCGCATCTATCTGGAGACGGGCAATGTGGTCGACAACGTCGCGCAGGACAGCAAGGGTTCTGTTGAGGGCGTCACGCTTCCACCGGAGCTGTTTCCCGACACCGGGTTCAAGCCGGACGCGTTTGGCTATGACAAGCTCGTCGTCGACGTCACCTGGGACGGCTCGCGCGACATCGCCGCCCGCACCCTGACCATCCGCGACTTCACAGTCAGTATCCTCGATGGCGGCGACCTCTCGGTTGAAGGCGTGATCGGCGAGCTTCCCGACCCTCGCACGCTGAACGATGCGGCAGCGGCGTCGAATGTCACCAAGACGCAGGTGCATCACCTGACGATCCGCTACGATGACGATTCACTGGCCGGCCGTATCCTCGACTTCTTGGCCAAGCAGCAGGGCCTGGCGCGGGCCGACTACGCCAACCAGATCTCCGCCGCCCTCCCCTTCCTGCTCATCGCCCTCAACAATCCAGCATTCCAGGAGGAGGTCACAACGGCGGTCACCGGGTTTCTGCAAGATCCGCAGTCGCTGACCATCGACATTGCGCCTGAAGCGCCTGTTTCGGGGGACGACCTCATTGCTCTGGCGAAAACGCAGCCGGGAATGATCCCCGACAAATTGAACGCGTCGGTCACCGCCAATGCACCTGAATGATGGGGAGGTTCGAACGATGATCGGTCGCATTGCAGCCGCTGGATTTTTCCTCTTTGCAGCCGCCGCGCCGGCGATCGCCGATACCGAAAGCGAAGGTCTGATCCGGGATTTTGTCGCGTGGGTCGATTCCTCGGACGACTGGTCTGCTTCCGCGAGTGTGATCCGCTCGGAGGGCGGCGACACCTTCGCCGAGGGGATCGTCATTTCGCGCGACGAGCCGCGCATCTCCATCAGCATCGAAGCGCTGCGGCTGAGCGATCTGGAGGCGCGTTCCGGCGGGGGCTTCACCGCCTCGGAGATCGAGCTGACCGCCGGCGCGGTGCTGACTGATGCCCTCGAAACCTCGATCCCGTCGGCTGCACTGTGGAACATCTCGATGCCGAGCCTGGCCGATGTCGCGATCGACCCCAGGCACTTGATGACCTCGATTTCGCGCTTCTACAGCGTCGCCGCCGAGGGCGCGCTGGACGAATTGAGCATTCCGGAGGTGTCGCTCACCCAGCGTGTGCAGGCGCCGGGCACCACCGCCCCCACGGAAATGCACGCTGTCTACCGTGACATATCGTTGACCGAGTTGGCCGATGGTGTGCTCGGCCACCAGGAGCTTGGGCCGATCTCGGTCAATACCAAAACGCCGGGAGGAGAGGCATTCGAATTTGGCATCGAGAAGATCGAGGCCGACCGCGTGGATATCGGCGCGTTCGCGCGGATCCTCGACGCAACCGCGTATCGCGACGGACGCGGCGACAACATCTGGCGGCCGCTATTTTCGCGAGTCATTTACAGCAACCTGTCGGGCAACGGAACCGACGGCGCCACCTTCAAGCTCGATGAGGTCGCCATCGAGAACATCGACGGCCGCCAACCGGAAAAGCCATTCACTGAGGTGTGGGACCGGCTCATCGATCCGGAGGTTCCGCAGGACGCCAAGGACGACCTCGCGCTAGAGGCAATGACGACCATGTTCGCGGCCTGGCGGGTTGGAACGATCCGGCTCGATGGCGTTTCGATCGACGCGCCGGAGGACAACGGATCCTTCTCGCTGCATGGCGCGACGGTGACGGCGTGGTCGAGCGCGGGCGTCGACAGCTTCATTCTCGACAATCTGCGCGCCAGTAGCCCGGAGGGATTTCTTTCGCTCCGCTCGGTGGAGCTCGCGGGATTCGTCTCGCCCGACCTGAAGGCGCTGATGCGATTTGCGGCGCTGGAAAAGAACCTCGACATTCAGAGGCACGCCGCTGCGATCAAGGAGGCGTTCGCCGCCCTGCCGCGGCTCGCCCATTTCGGCCTGCACGACGTCGTCGCGGGCAAGAGCGAGACCGACGCCGCCTCCCTGACGGATTTCACGCTGGATTTCCGCGACTGGAACACGATCTACGCCGGCGCCACGGACATCCGCATCGAGGGGCTCACCATCCCACGCCGTCTGCTCGACCTCGACGCCGACACGACGGCGATGCTGGATACTCTCGGATATGACGACCTTGTCCTCGGCATATCCTTGTCGGATCGCTGGGACCCGAACAGTGGCACCGACGATGCGACCTGGGCCTTCAGCCTCAAGGACGCAGCGGACGTCGAGCTATCCTATTCGCTGACCGGCATCACCCTCGACTGGCTGATGCGCGCCACCGCCGCGGCCGCCGCGAGCAAGGACAACCATGCGGCGCTGATGGCGATGGTGAACGATCTCCGCGTCGCTCGGGTCACGCTCAGCGTCACCGACCGCTCGCTGCTCGACCGCGCCTTCGCCGTCGCCGCCGAGAAACAGGGCCTCAGCGTCGAGGGAGCGGCCTACCGCGAGCAGATGCGCGCGGCGCTGCCCTTCATCATCTCGGCGGCGGTGCCGGCAGAGCTCGCCAAGCTCCTGACCGAGCCGCTGCAGAAATTCCTCGCCGGCGGCCAGATGCTTTTCGCCGACGCGGCGCCGCCGACCCCGCTCGGGGTGATGGACCTGATGGCAGCGGCGGCAGATCCCATGGGGCTGCCGAACCTTCTCAATCTGACGCTGAGATCGGAAGCGCCGGCGCAGTAAAAGCACCCGGCCATAGGAGCGCCGCCGCCGCTGCCCGGCTCACTCCGGCTTCGTCACCGCGTGCTCGGCCGTTCCGGCGACATCACGGGGTTATCGCTGGCGCCTCACCCGCAAGCGCGCGATGCTCGGCTGGGAGGCGGGGCAGGTCGTGGCGGCGTAGGGATTACACCCGCTTCCAAAAAATCGTCGTGTCGCAGAACCCGCCGCTTGGCCACATCGCGTAATCCGGAATGACACCGGTGCGCTGCCAGCCGCCGCGCGCATAAAGCCGCTCGGCGTCACCGCTAGCGGTGTCGAGCACGAGCAATGTTCGTTCCCTCGCCTTCGCTTCCGCCTCTGCACGCGCCATCAGCGCCGCACCGATGCCGCGCGCGCGTGCGGAACGATGCACCAGCAGTTTGCTTACGTCGGCGCGATGCGGCTGGTTTGGTGGCATGTCGAGGCCGAGCTGCACGGTGCCGACGATGTGGCCGTTGTCCTTCGCGGCGATCAGTACCGTTTCACCGCGCTCGACGGCGGCGACGACTTTCCGGAAATACGCCACCGCATCGTCGTGGCTAAACGGATGCATGAAGCTGACCGATGCGCCGCCTGCGACGCAATCGGTCAGAACGTCGGCAAGTTCGCCGATCGCGGCATTCGCCGCGGCAGCATCAAGGACGATGATGTCGGATTCAGTCATGGCGACTCTCACGCCGGCTTCATCACCCGGATATGCAGCTCGCGGAGCTGTTTGGGCGTCGCCTCGGAGGGCGCGCCCATCAAGAGGTCCTCGGCCTGCTGGTTCATCGGGAACATGGTGATCTCGCGAAGATTCTTGACGCCGCAGAGGAGCATCACGATGCGGTCGAGGCCGGCCGCCATCCCGCCATGCGGTGGCGCTCCGAACTGCAGCGCCCGCAGCATCCCACCGAACTGCGCCTCCAGAATGTTGTCGCCATAACCCGCGATGGCGAAAGCCTTTCGCATGATCTCGGCCTTGTGGTTGCGGATGGCGCCCGACGCGATCTCGTAGCCGTTGCAGACGATGTCGTACTGGTTCGCCGGAATCGCCAGCGGATCGAGCGTCTCCAGCGCTTCGAGCCCGCCCTGCGGCATGGAGAAGGGGTTGTGGGAGAAGTCGATCTTCTTCTCCTCCTCGTTCCATTCGTACATGGGGAAATCGACGATCCAGGCGAGCGCGAAGCTCTCCTCGTCGATGAGGCCAAGATCCTGGCCGATTTTCTGCCGCGCCGCGCCGGCGAACGTCGTGAACGTTTCTGGGTTTCCCGCGACGAAGAACACCGCGTCGCCGAACCTCATCTCCAACTGTGATCGGATCCCCTCCGTCCGCTCCGGCCCGAGATTCTTGGCGACCGGCCCAGCGCCCACAGGGACCCACTTGTCCGGCCAATCGTCCCGATACACAGTTCCTTCAGCACTCTCCTCACGCCAGAAAATATATCCGAGCCCGGGTTGCCCTTCGCCTTGTGCCCACGAGTTCATGCGGTCGCAGAAGGCGCGGCTGCCTCCCTTAGGCGCGGGGATTGCCCACACCTCGACCTTCGGATCGCGCTCGATCATGCCGGCAAAAACCTTGAAGCCGGAGCCGGCGA
>CAYTTC010000087.1:0-13835 GCA_964440525.1 uncultured Propylenella sp.
CGATCTCGATATTCCCCGCCCTGTTGGTGAAAAAAACGTAGAAGAGGCCCGATTGCGGGTAGTTGGGTGCGAAAGCAACGGAGAGCAGGCCCTGCTCGCCGCCGGCACCGGGATCGGGGCGCGCGAGGACGATAGGGGTGATGTCGAGAAAGGGCAGCGTCTGCTTCTGCTCGTTGCGCAGGACCCGGATCCGGCCGGGCTGCTCGACGACAAAGAGAAGCGTGGGCGCGCCGGGCGCGACGGCAATATAGGTGGGTTTCTGGAACGTGCCGATCGGCACCGCCTCAACCGCCCCCGCGACCGGCGCCACAAGACTTCCGGCCACCCAAATGACGACCGCCGCCAAAGCAGCTGCCGCGCTCCACCCATTCCTCCGCCAGGCCACCATCGTCCCACCTCACACCACTGCGCCGGTTCGCCGACGCCTCGACTTGTGGGTGGAACGAGAAGCGGGGGACCTGTGGCCCACTTGGAACGCGCTAATCTGCGCGTAGGGTAACCGGATTGCTTCCGGCGGACCTCAATGCGGCGCGATCTGCGCCGCCAAGTCCACTATTTCGGCCGTGATGTGACGCGGCTTGAACCCGCGGCCTCGGCGCGACAGGCGTGCTTCACGGTCGGTCCGCGGATTTGGAGGCCTTGGGGACGCCCCCGAGCGGCACAGTCAGACCGCCATCGACAACATAGACGGCACCGGTGACGAAAGAGGCGCGGTCGGAGGCGAGGAAGGCGACCACTTCGGCAACTTCTTTGGGCTGGGCCATGCGTCCAAGCGGATGCATGGTTTCCACTTCCGACTTGAGCGCAGCAGGATCATCCGCGAGCGACAAGGCCCGGTGCATCAGCGGCGTATCAACGGAAGCGGGGGCAACGGCATTCACCCTTATGCCGTCGCCGGCATAGTCCACAGCGGCAGCGCGGGTCAGTCCGATGAGCGCGTGTTTCGCCGATGAGTAGGCAACAACGTTTGCCTGGCTGGCCAATCCCTGGACCGACGCCATGTTCACGATCGCTCCACGCGTCTTGCGAAGATGCGGGACCGCCAACCGTGACAGCCGGAAGATCGATTTCAGATTGATGTCGTAGACCTCGTCCCATATTTGGTCGGTCGTCGTCTCGAGCGTGCCGTAGCGCTGCACGCCCGCATTGTTGCTGAGCACGTCCAGGCGGCCAAACCGGCGAACGGTTCGCTCGACCGTCTCCTCGAGAACCCGCAGGTCGCGAAGGTCGCCGACGACCGTCTCGACATCCGCGCCCACCGCCCGCAGCCGAGCGGCAAGCTCTTCGAGAAGCACGCCATCGCGATCCACGAGGGCGAGCGAGGCTCCTCGCTCGGCAAGGAGCTCCGCCACGGCGGCGCCGATCCCCATGGCGGCGCCCGTTACGAGCGCGATCTTTCCGGCAAAATCCTTCATTTGAGACCGACAGTCGCTAGACCGCGAGTAATTGTGCCTGAGGTCGGCAACAGCGGGATGAGGCAGCCCTGGAGTGCGTGATAGAGGTCGGGCTTGCCCTCGAACAGGCCCGGTTTGCCGGTCGGATCGACCGGCTCCGTCCGCCAGCCGCCGTTTTCGCGATCGATCAGGTGGTTGGCGACGAAATCCCAGATCCGGCGGTACCAGTCCTCATATTTCGGGTCTCCGTCGATCGCATTCAGGAAAGCGGCCGCGCCAATCCCCTCCGCGCAGGGCCACCAAAGCCGGTTGCGGAGATGCGGCTTGCCGGACCAGTCGAGCGTGTAGTGAAAGCCCCCGTTTTCAGCATTCCAGCCTTCGCCGACGGCCCGCTCGAACAGCGCGCCAGCAGCGCCCAGCAGCCAGCCAAGACGACGCCTGCCGAGCTCCCAGAGCTGCAGCAGAAGCCGCGCCCATTCGAGCCAGTGGCCAGGCGTCGTCCCGTACGGCCGGAAGACGTCGCCGCCGGCATAGTCGCGGTCGAGCTCCCAGCTCTCGTTGAAATGCTCGGGGACCCGCCAGTCGTTCGCAGCGGCGAGCTTTTGGATCACCAGCGTCGCGATGCTTTCGGCCATCTCGAGATAGATGGCGTCGCCCGTCGCCTCGAAGGCCGCCATCAACGCTTCCGTCAGGTGCATGTTGGAATTCTGGCCGCGATAGCGGCTGATCGGCTTCCAGTCGGCGCTGAACTCCTCGGCGACCGCGCCGTGCGCGCTTTCCCAGAATCGCGTGCGCAGCACCTCGCTCACATCGGCGAGCAGATGGTCGGCGTCGGGATGGCCGACGACTTTGGCGCTCGAGGCTGCGAGGAGGACGAAGGCGTGGCCATAGGCCTGCTTTCGGGCGTCGCTTGGACCGTCTTCGCCGAGGCCCCAAAGATAGCCACCGTTCACCGCGTCGCGGTGCGCGTTGACGAGGAAGTCCATGCCGTGGTCGATGAACGCCTCGGCGCCCGGCCGACCCATCAGCCGGGCAATTGACCAGCAATGGACCATGCGGGTCGTCACATGGATTTCGCGCGCCGGCGCTTTTCCGGCCTCGCCTTGCTCGATCGGAAGACCCCGATCGTCGAGGACGAAGAACCCGCCCGCAGGATTAAGAGTATGGGGCTCGTAAAAATCGAAGAGCCGGCTCGCCTGATCGAGGAGCCAGCTTCGATGATAGGAGAGCGTGGTCCACTTCGCCGACGCTGCCACGCCGCTCGGCGTCAATTGCTCTTTCGCCATTGGAACCGCGCCTGCCTAATGGACTTTCGTATCGTCGAGCGCGCCGACCATGTACTGGACAAGCTCCTGTGTGCTCGTATCAGCGGTTTTCTTCTCCGTCACTTTGCGCCCCCGGTGCATGACCATGAGGCGATCGGAGACCGCAAAAACATCGGGAAGCGTGTGGGTGATCAGGATGACGGGAACGCCCTGGTCGCGCAGCTTCCGGATCACCTCCAGCACCTTGTGCTGCTCGGGAACGCCGAGGTTGTTGGTGGGCTCGTCCATGATCATCAGCTTCGCGTCCCAATAGACGGCGCGGGCGATGGCGACGGCTTGTCGCTGACCGCCGGAGAGGCTCTCGATCGGCTGCGTGAGGTTGGGGAAATAGATTTCCAGCGAGTTCAACGCCGCCTCGGATTCGCGCAGCATCGTCCTCTCGTCGAGCGTCTTGATGAGCCCGCCGAGATACCGCTTTTTTACCTCGCGGCCGAGGAAGATGTTCGCCCCGACGTCGAGATTGTTGGCGAGCGCCAGGTCCTGGTAGATCGTCTCGATCCCCTCGCGGCGCGCGTCGATCGGGCGGGCGAAACGGCTCTTCCTTCCCTCGAAATAGATCTCGCCCTCGTCGGCCTGGTAGACGCCCGAAACGCATTTGATCAGCGTCGATTTTCCCGCGCCGTTGTCGCCGAGAAGCGCGACGACCTCGCCCGGAAAAATATCCCAGCTCACGCCGTTGACGGCGGTCAGGCCGCCGAAGCGCTTGGTCAGACCGCGGATCGAGAGGACGGGCTCGCTCATGTCGGCGGCCCGCCCTTGTCGCGCCCCATGATCAAGTCGCGGGATTGATCGATCAGGACAGCCACGATGACCACCGCGCCGACGACTATGAATTGCCAAAAAGCCTGAACGTTCAGCATCACGAGCCCCGTCGTCAGCACGGCGATGATGAGGGCGCCGATGACTGTGCCCATTACGGACCCGGCACCGCCGAACAGGCTGACGCCGCCGATGATGACTGCGGCGATCGACGAGAGGAGCAACGGGTCGCCGATCACCGCCGATCCGGCGGTGAAGCGGAGCGTCGAAAGGAAACCTCCGATGCCGGCGGTCACCGACGAAAGGACATAAATCTGGATGATACGCCGATCGACGGGAACGCCGGCGCGGAGCGCCGCCTCGATGTTGCCGCCGATCGCGTAGGTATGGCGACCGAACTGCGTTTTTCGGAGGATGAAGATCGCGATCGCGACGACGACCGCCGTCATGATCACCGGATAGGGCAAGATGCGGTCCATGCGGCGCAGCATCTCGCCGGTCAATTCCGGCGGCGCGAGAAAGGAGAAGCCGCCGCCCTCCCCCCGGACGAAATAGATCAGCGCCTCGTTGCCGTAGGCGCGGATGCCGGCGGGCAGGCCGATCACGGTGGTGTTTTCCGCCATCAGCAGCCCGACGCCGCGGACGATGAAGGAGGTGCCGAGGGTGACGATGAAGGCCGGCACTTTGAGCTTGGCGATGATCGTGCCGTTGACGAGGCCCACTGCACCTGCGCCCGCGACCGCCGCAAGAAACCCGATGACCACCGACGGGAAGAGCGGCAGCCCGGAATTGAATGCCGCCCGAATCGCGAGCGCCGAGAGCACGGAGGCGAGGCTCATGACCCAGCCGACGGAAAGATCGATTCCCGCGCTGATGATCACAAAAGTCTGGCCGAGGCCGAGGAGCAGGACCGGCGTGATCGCCACGAGGATGTTCTGCGAATTCCTGACGGTCAGGAAGTTGACGGAGCCGCCGTTGTAGATCGGCACGGCGATCACAAAGAAGACGACCATCAGGCCGAGGAAGGCCCAGGCCCACAGCCGGCTGAGCCCCAGGACAAACCGCCGCGAACGTGTAAGGGGCGCGACCGCCGGCCCTGTGATGTGGACGTCAGGATTGGCCAAGTGGCCTCGCTCGTAGCTTGCTCGAGAGTGACAAACGGAAATCCGGAGAGCGCCTTGGCGCCCCCCGGACAAGAATCACGCTACGCGGGCCTATTGCGCCTGGTAGATGAAGCGTGAGTAGTTCGGATCGGACACATTGTCCTTGTCGATGATGGCAAAGCCCGTCTCCACGCGGCGCGGCAGGCTCGTTACGCCGGCAGCGTCTGCGACGGCGAACTGCACCGCCATGTAGCCCATGTCGAAGGGCTTCTGCGCCAATACCAGTGAGACGTCGCCCTTGTTGAGCGACTCGATAGCGTCCTTGGTCGCGTCGTAAGCGACAACCTGCACGTGACCGCCGAGCCCGGCATTCACGACCGCATTGCCCGCTCCTTGCGCGCTGAACACGTTGGTACCGAACACACCTGCCAAGTCCGGGTTCTGCTCGATGACCGCAGCGGTCTGCTGAGCGGCCTTGTTCGGATCGTCGAGGTTGTAGTCGGGCCCGAGCACCTTGATGTCCGGGAACTCGTTCTTCATCACCTCGGCAAAACCTTGCTCGCGGCCTTCGACGGAGCTGACGTTCGGGTTGGTCGAGTTGATGTAGACGGTTCCCTTGCCGCCGATCGCCTTCGCCAGGCCGCGCGCCGAGATGCGCCCGCCCTCGACGTTGTCGGAGCCGATGTAGCTGATCGGGAAGGTGACGGGGCCGCCGACATAGTCGCCATCGCCGAGGAAAGTGTCGACAGTGATGACCTTGATGCCGGCATCGAGGGCCGCCTGCAAAGGAGCCACCATCTGGTCCTTATCGACCGGCGCGGTGATGAGGTAGTTCAGGTCACCACGCGCGATCAGCGCGTCGAGGAGTGGCGTTTGCGCCTCGACGCCCCATGTCGGCGGAATCTGCGTCACAACCTCGATGCCGAGATCCTTGGCTGCCTTTTCAACGCCGAGCTGCATCACTTGATAGAACGGGTCGACGACACCCGGCAGAAAGCCGATCTTGATTTTCTCCTGAGCCACGGCGCTCGAACCGAACGCAAGAGCGAGCGCTCCTGTCAGGGCGAAGAACAGTTGTTTCTTGGCCATTTTGTTTCCTCCCGGTTGAATTTCTTGCCGTTCAGCTGTCATCCCCCGGACGGCCGCTGAAGCTTGTTGGAATGATATCGATGTGTCGAATCGCTTGCAATCGACTGCCTCGCTCTTGGCCACGACCTGCTGATCTGGACATGGCCTGGGGAGGCGTCCATTGCGGGCGGACTGGTGGAGGTTCTTGCGATGCCGTCTGATACGAGCCGTTCTGGCGCAGCGGCGGACCGGTCGGGCGCTCCCGTCCTGATCGGCATCGACGTCGGCACGTCGTCGGTGCGGGCCATCGCGTTTGACTCGCGCGGTCGGAGGCTTGCAGCCGTGGCGCGCCCGACCCCGATCAGGATCGTCGACACGGGTGGGGAATACGATCCCGAGGCGATCTTCGCGACAGTTCTGGCTGCTCTCCGCGAGGTCGGCGCGGCGCTTGCCGGTCGGCCGGTGGCCGCCATTGCCGTCGCGAGCATCGGCGAAAGCTGCGTCTTGATCGACGAAAGCGGGCGGCCGCTCGCGCCATCGATTGTTTGGCACGACCGTCGGACCGCCGCTCAAGCGCTTGCCATCGAAAAGGCCATCGGGCGCGATCGCATTTTCGAAATCAGCGGGCATGCGGCTGAGCCGATCTTCACATTGGCGAAGCTCATCTGGATGCGCGAAAACTGGCCGGACGTTTTCGCCAAGGCGCGGCGCGTCCTGATGATGGCGGACTGGGTCGCCTTTCGGCTCTCGGGCGAAGCGGCAACCGACCCGACGCTTGCCTCGCGCACGCTCTATTTCGACATCCGGCGGCGCCGCTGGTCTGAAGAGCTGCTTGCGCTCGCCGGGGTGTCTATCACCTTTCCCGCCCCGCTTGCGGCCTCCGGCACCGCGCTCGGTCCGGTTCGGCGCGACGTGCTTGCCGAGGCTGGCCTTGCTGGCACGCCGATCGTGGCGGTCGGCGGCCACGATCATATTGTCGGCGCCCTGGCGACCGGGCTGAACGAGCCGGGCTCGGTGATCAACAGCATCGGCACCGCCGAAGCGCTGGTCCTTGCGACCGATACGCCGCTCGACGATCCGGAGACGCTCCGCAGAGGCTACGTCCAGGGCGCCATCGAGACCGACCGAAAACTCTCCTATGTCGCGGGCGCTCTTCTCAGCTCGGGCGGGGCGATTGAGTGGCTTCGATCGATTGTCGGCAACGTTCCGCAGGCGACGCTGATTGCGGAAGCGTCCGCCGTGCCCGCCGGCAGCCGCGGCGTCCTCTTCCTTCCGCATCTCGCGAACGGGCCGCCGCCAGAACCCGACAATCACGCGCGGGGAGCATTTCTCGGACTGACACAGGCCGCCACGCCTGCGGGGTTGTACCGTGCAGTTCTCGAAGGTGTGGCGCTGCAGTCGCGCATGATGCTCGACGGCATGATCGACCTTCGCGGCGTTGGCGAAGTCGGCAGGATCCGGCTGATCGGCGGCACCTCGCGCAATTCGCTGTTCCTGTCGATCAAGGCGAGCGTGTTCGCGCGGCCGCTGCTCGTGGTTGAGGAGCCGGAGGCGACTGCGCTCGGCGCCGCGTTGCTCGCGGGTGTGGCGGGCGGCGTCTATCCGTCGTTCGACGCCGCCGTCGCGAGCCTCGAGAGGAAGGAATATATCGTCGAGCCCGAGGCCGCCGCGGTGGAGCGCTACGATCGGCTTCGAACCTCGGTATTCGAGCGCACTCACGAAAGGCTGCGGCCCATCAACCGCGGCCTTGTTGAGTTCGCGGGCACCTGAGGATCGGGGGGCGCGCCGCCCGGTCAGTGTTTCAGCGCCAGCTCGGTGATCGCCCGGTCCTTGGCGAGCGGAAGTGTCGGCTTCTTGCCGGCCTTCTTGATCTCGTCGTGATAGGCCTTCACCGCCTCCTCCGGACCGATCTCCCTTTCGACGACGGCGCGCATGAACCGGACAAGCGCGATTGGATCCTCCGCAAGGTTGATCTTGCGGCCGAATAGCGCGACGCGCGCGCCGTGGCGCTCGGCCTGGGAGATGAGCTCGAAGGTATCGCGGGTCGTACCCTTGGCGCCGCCGAGCACGCCCACGATCAGCCGTCCCGGATCGTAGCCCGCGAGCTCTTGCATCGCGCGGGGACCGTTGTACTGGAGCTTCAGGAAGTGCGGGTGCTCGGCGCGCATGACCCCGGCGAGCATGCGAACGATGTTGTCGTTGATGAAGCTGCCGATGTCGGTGTTGTCTGCTAGGCGAACATCAAAGGCGGGATTGAAGACCTCGAGGAAATGCCGAAATTTGTGCGCCGACGCTTCCGCGCGGAAGGCCGAATAGGCTTCGGCGTTCTCCACGTCGATGTCGCGCTGATTTGAGAACGTGATCGAATAGAGGCCGAGATCAACATGTTTTCGCGCTTGCTCCAGGCGTGCGGTCCGGTGATGCCGCGACGGCTCTTCCCGGTAGCGCCCGCCGCGCGCCGACCAGATGTCGGTGGTGTCATTCAGGCGTATGGCCGGCGTCACCTTACTTTTCTTGAACAGACCCTCTTCCGAAAGCCGCTCCGTGGACGAGGCCGACAGAAGCATGATGTCGACGAGACCGGAGCGGGTCATGTCGCGGATCGCATCAAGATGCGCAGACCGAGGCTTGAAGCGGTTAGGATCGCTCGGATCAGGCCCGGGCGAAGCCGCGCCGAAACCGATGTCGCCATCCTTGGCGTCGGCGATGATGAAGTCCGTGGGCTTGTAGGCGCCGGAGCGGATCGCGGCGAGCTTCGCGTCGAGGGTTTTTCTTATCATGGGTTCGCGGCGGATGGGGGCGGCAAGTGATTGGAAAGACTGGCGGGAGTGACGGGGCTCGAACCCGCGACCTCCGGCGTGACAGGCCGGCACTCTAACCAACTGAGCTACACCCCCGCGGGGGCCGCCTGAGACTGCCCGGCGACTGGGTCGCTGCGAGATAGGGGCTTGACCAGAGCGAGTCAAGCAAAGCGGGCGCCGGCTGGCCGCTCGAAATGCCGGGCGAAGGGTCTTTTCGCGCGGGAGCTCAAGTTTCCTCAGGCTGGCGCGCCGGAGTCCTTGCGGATCGCCTGTTCGATCAGTCGATACTTCACACCGGCATTCGTCAGGTCGCGGAAGTAAGTGACAAGGTCGTTCCAAGGATCGTTCGTGCGCGTCAGGCCCGAAATGAACGCCACGACCGTCCCCACTTCCGTCTGGCCGCGAATGAGCAGCAGGCTGCCGACGAAGAGGATGCCGATGACCCCCAGTTGATGGATGAGGTTCATCAGGAAGGTCATGCCGAACTTGCGGCGATAGATCTGCATGTTGAGCCGATAGATGTCGCCGACGCGACGCCGATAGGTCGGCTCGCCTGCCTCAGCCTGAGCAGACTTGCCCTCGACGATCTCGACCGCGAGGGCGCGCGCGGTCTTGATCCTTTTTTCCGTGCGGCGGTTGATCGCCTGTTGCAGGATCGGAATGAAAAAGAACTGCGGAATGAGCAGCACTATTGCGACCAAGGCCAGCCACGGTTGCAGGAAGAGCATGTAGCCGAAGACGCTGAGCAGGATGCCGCCGTTCAATACCGGCTCCGAAAAGCTGGTGCCGACGAAACCGCCGACCGCATCAACCTCGGAAACGATAATCGAGATCGCGACGCCTTCGCCTTCCGACGCGCCATCCTTACCGGATTTGGCGATCGCCAAAAGGCCGGGTTCGAGCCGGAGACGCCGGCTCGCGCGCTCGCTCACGGATCCTCTGTAGATATTGAGAACCAACTTGGTGCCACCCTGCACGATCACCAATGCGAGATAGAGCAGGCAGAGCACTGCTATGAACTTGAATGGTTCATGTCCGACGGCATCGTTGACGATGCGTCGCTGCAGCTCGAGCGGCGCCAGTTCAAGAAGAAAGGCTATGACAGCCAGCGCCGACAGAAAGACCTGGTCACGGGCGCTGATGCTCCAAACGTAAGCGTAGAGCCGCCTGACTGATTCGATCGAACCTCCTCGCCCTGTCAAAGCTTTCATGATCGCCTCATTTCGGAGATTCGTCGCATTTTCCCGCGTTGCCGGCGTCCTTTGCAACGCCTGACGCACGCATGGGGCCGCGCACGCACAACTACGTATGGCCCCGCTTACAATAAGCGGGGCTTGCAGCGGGAGTATGCGGAGAACGTGTCTTGGTGGGCGGTGAGAGGTTCGAACTCCCGACCCCCTGGGTGTAAACCAGGTGCTCTGACCAGCTGAGCTAACCGCCCGTCGCCGGAGATTTAGTCTGGAATCGCGGCAAAGTCATTCAAGGCGCGCCGTTCGCGCCGCCGTAGCGTCGACACCATAACGAAAAGCCCCGCACCGCGGGGCTTCGCGCAACCGCTAGGTGTTTCCGCCGTCTTACGGATTCAATGTGTCCTTCAACCCCTTGCCGGGCTTGAACTTGGCCTGGTTGGAGGCCTTGATCTGCATGGGCTCGCCGGTCTGAGGATTGCGGCCCGTGCTCGCCGCGCGCTTGCTGACGGTGAAGTTGCCGAAGCCGAGCACGCGCACCTCCTGGCCCTTCTTCAAAGAATCGGTAATGCAGCCGAATACCGCCTCTACGGCTTGGCTGGCAGATGATTTCGACATGCCGGTCTTGTCCGCCACCGCGGCAGCAAGGTCGCCCTTGTTCATCCTTAGTTCTCCTCTGGTGAGACGAATTCTCTAAACGCCGCTATTGAGACGAATTCTCTAGACGCCGCGCACCAAGCGCGTCGGGCCTCAACCCGACTGCAAAGCCCGGAATTGCGGGATTTGCAACAAAAAAAGGTCGCCCATGGGGGGCGACCTTCCTTTTTCCACGACGGTTGTCAGTGCGCAACCATGGTCGCCGCCGCATCGTCCTCGCCGACCGACGGCTTGGCGGATTCCTGATCCGCCTCGGTCCATTCGATCGGCTCGGGCTGGCGCACGAGGGCGTGAACGAAAACTTCGCCCATGCGCGCTACCGGCACGATCTCAAGTCCGCTCTTCACGTTGTCGGGGATTTCCGCCAAATCCTTGGCGTTTTCCTCCGGGATGAGCACTTTCTTGATGCCGCCACGATGCGCGGCGAGGAGCTTCTCCTTGAGACCACCGATCGGCAAGACGCGACCGCGAAGCGTGATCTCGCCGGTCATGGCGACATCCTTCTTGGCCGGAATGCCGGTCATCACGGACACGATCGCCGTCACCATCGCAATGCCGGCCGACGGACCGTCCTTCGGCGTCGCGCCCTCCGGCACGTGGACATGGATGTCTCGCTTGTCGAAGAGCGGCGGCTTGATGCCGAAATCGATAGCTCTCGAGCGCACATAGGACGCGGCCGCCGAGATCGATTCCTTCATCACCTCGCGCAGATTGCCGGTAACCGTCATCTTACCCTTGCCGGGCATCATGACGCCTTCGACCGTCAGCAGCTCGCCGCCAAACTCCGTCCACGCGAGCCCGGTGACCACGCCGACCTGATCCTCACCCTCGATCTCGCCATAGCGATAGCGGATCACGCCGAGATAGCTCTCGAGGTTCGCATCGGTCACCTTCACAGTCTTCGCGTCGGAGGTCAGAAGCTCCTTGATTACCTTGCGCGACAACGTCGCCAGCTCCCGCTCGAGATTGCGGACGCCAGCCTCGCGCGTGTAGCGGCGGATGATCGTGCGGACCGCATTGTCCTCGATCTCGAACTCGTTCTTCTTCAGACCGTGATTCAGCTCGAGCTTCGGCATGAGATGGCGACGGGCGATCTCGACCTTCTCGTCCTCGGTGTAGCCGGCGATGCGGATAATCTCCATCCGGTCCATCAGCGGAGGCGGAATGTTGAGCGTGTTCGCCGTCGTCACGAACATCACGTCCGACAGGTCGTACTCGACCTCCAGATAGTGATCCATGAACGTCGAGTTCTGCTCCGGATCGAGCACTTCCAGAAGCGCCGATGACGGGTCGCCGCGGAAGTCCATGCCCATCTTGTCGATCTCGTCGAAGAGGAAGAGCGGGTTCGACTTCTTCGCCTTCCGCATCGATTGCACCACCTTGCCAGGCATCGAGCCGATATAGGTGCGCCGGTGGCCGCGGATCTCCGCCTCGTCGCGCACGCCGCCCAATGACATGCGCACGAACTCACGGCCGGTCGCTTTGGCGATCGACTTGCCGAGCGAGGTCTTGCCTACGCCGGGCGGGCCGACGAGGCAGAGGATCGGGCCCTTCAGCTTGTTCGCCCGGCTCTGCACCGCGAGATACTCGACGATCCGCTCCTTGACCTTTTCCAGGCCGTAGTGATCGGCGTTCAGCACCTCCTCGGCGAAGGCGAGGTCGTTCCTGACCTTCGAACGCTTCTTCCACGGCAGACCGAGCAGCCAGTCGAGATAGTTCCGCACGACGGTCGCTTCGGCCGACATCGGGCTCATCTGGCGGAGCTTCTTCAGCTCCGCCTCGGCCTTCTCGCGCGCTTCCTTGGAGAACTTCGTCTTGGCAATACGCTCCTCGAGCTCGCGCATCTCGTCGCGGCCGTCTTCGCCGTCGCCGAGCTCCTTCTGGATCGCCTTCATCTGCTCGTTCAGATAGTACTCGCGCTGCGTCTTCTCCATCTGCCGCTTGACGCGCGAACGGATGCGCTTCTCTACCTGCAGCACGGAGATTTCGCTCTCCATCATGCCGAGCACCTTTTCCAGGCGCTCCGCGATACAGGTCAGCGCAAGAATCTCCTGCTTCTCCGGGATGCGCACGGCGAGATGCGAAGCGACCGTATCGGCGAGCTTGGAATAGTCCTCTATGTTCGCAACGGCCGAAAGAACCTCCGGGCTCACCTTCTTGTTGAGCTTCACGTAGTTCTCGAATTCGGACACGACCGAACGGGAGAGCGCTTCCACCTCCACCTGCTCGCCGACTGTCTCGGTGAGGATGCGGGCCTCGGCCTCGAAGTAGTTCTGCCGCTCGGTGTAGCGCAGGATCTGCGCGCGATCGCGCCCCTCCACC
This sequence comes from uncultured Propylenella sp., assembly GCA_964440525.1. Lineage (GTDB taxonomy): Bacteria > Pseudomonadota > Alphaproteobacteria > Rhizobiales > Afifellaceae > DASWJZ01. Next base: position 12,617 of record CAYTTC010000087.1, read on the forward strand.
AGCACCTTCACGGTGCCGTCGGGGAGCTTCAGGAGCTGCAGCACGGTGGCGAGCGTTCCGACCTCATAGATCGCCTGCGGCGACGGATCGTCGTCGCCGGCGTCCTTCTGGGTCGCCAGCATGATCTGCTTGTCGGCGCGCATGACCTCTTCGAGCGCGTTGATCGACTTCTCGCGGCCGACGAAGAGCGGCACGATCATGTGCGGAAAGACTACGATGTCTCTGAGCGGCAGAACCGGAAACGTGCTCTCGCCAGAGGGAACGCCAACAAGGCGCGAAGTTTCGGTCATCGTTCTTCCTTCGAATTTCGCTTCTGCGGCCGCAGATGGCCGAGGAATGCGAATCTTAGTGCCGATGGAGACGCGTTGCCGACTATGCCGCTTCCAGGGGCGAAGCGAGTTCGCGGAGACGGTCGGTTCTGACGCGCGCCACTATGATTTCCGATAAATGGAAACCCGAACCCTCCTATTCAAGACCGCCGCCCGCACGCCGGTGGATGGCCTCCAGACGCCCGTTCAGGCGGAAGAACGGCCGACGCTCTGGTGCTCTTCCACCGCCCGTTCGCCGTAAATGTAAAGAGGACGCGAATTGCCGTTCACCACGTCGCTCGAAATGACGACTTCCTCGACGCCGTCGAGACCCGGCAGATCGAACATCGTTTCGAGGAGAATTGCCTCCATGATCGAGCGAAGGCCGCGCGCGCCGGTCTTGCGCTCGATGGCGCGCTTGGAGATCGCCGTCAGCGCATCGGTATGGAAGTTGAGCTCCACGTTCTCCATCTCGAAGAGCCGCTGGTACTGCTTGACCAGCGCGTTCTTCGGATCGGTCAGGATCTGAACCAGCGCTATCTCGTCGAGATCCTCGAGCGTCGCGACCACCGGCAGGCGGCCGACGAATTCCGGGATCAGACCGAACTTCAACAGATCCTCGGGCTCCACCAGCCGGAACAGCTCGCCGGTCTTGCGGTCCTCCGGCGAACCGACTGTAGCGCCGAAGCCGATCGAGGTCTTGCGGCCGCGGTCGGAGATGATCTTGTCGAGTCCTGAGAAGGCGCCGCCGCAGATGAACAGGATGTTCGTGGTGTCGACCTGCAGGAACTCCTGCTGCGGATGCTTGCGCCCACCCTGCGGAGGCACGCTCGCGATCGTGCCTTCCATGATCTTGAGGAGCGCCTGTTGCACGCCCTCGCCCGACACGTCGCGGGTGATCGACGGGTTGT
>CAYTTC010000088.1:0-13758 GCA_964440525.1 uncultured Propylenella sp.
TGTCGGTGACGATCACGTCGAACTGTTTTGGCGCCCGCACGAGCTGCATGCCGCCGGCATCGGCGAGCATATGGTCGAGCGCGACGTCGGGATACTCGCGCTTGTGGATCTCGCTCACCACTTCCCTCCACAGCACGCCGGATTTCATGACGTTGTTCTTCTCCATCGAGGTGACGCGGTTTTTCCGCGTCTTCGCCAGTTCGAAGGCGACGCGAGAAATCCGCTCGATCTCAAAAGTGTCGTAGACCTGTGTGTCGATCGCGCGTTTTTGCCCATTCCCCAGGTCGCGGATCTCCTTCGGCTCGCCAAAATAGACGCCGCCGGTCAGCTCGCGGATGATGAGGATGTCGAGCCCCTCGACCAGCTCGCGCCTCAAGGACGAGGCGTCGGCGAGCGCCGGATAGCAGATGGCGGGCCTGAGATTAGCGAAGACGCCGAGCTCTTTTCGGAGCCTCAGAAGCGCCGCCTCGGGGCGGTGCTCATAGGCGACCTTCTCCCATTTCGGCCCGCCCACAGCGCCGAACAGTACGGCATCGGCGGCAAGCGCCTTCGCCATTGCCTGATCGGTGATCGGAACGCCATGCGCGTCGAGGGCTGCGCCGCCGACCAGATCCTCCTCCATCTCGAATTTTCCGGGCCCCGCCTCGTTCATGAAGGCGATCAAAAGCTTCACCTCGGCCATCACCTCCGGGCCGATGCCATCGCCGGGAAGAAGCAGGAGTTTTCGTGTCATCGGATCGTCGCGGGGAAGAGAAAGGTCCGCCTTGCTAGCGGCGCGCCCGTTCTTCCGCAAGGATCGCGTTCCGCAAGGACGGGTCGATCAGACCATCTGTGAAGTGGCAGGCGAGCGGGGCTCTAAGGCTACACCGGCTCCGAAATGCCCGGCACCCAGGACGACTCCGACCCGAGCGCCGCGACGCGGTCGCGGAGCGCGAAGGGCGTGGCGACATTCGGAATCGCCTCGATACCTCCGCCCGTGCCCTTGACCGTGACCGACCCGAAGTCGAGCAGCCGGCCCAGGATGGACTGATTGACGTCGATCGATTCGATCTTGTCCTTGTTCATCTCGATCGTACGCCGCGCTATGTAGCCTGTCCTGTAGATCACCCGGCGGTGGGTGATGATGATCCGCGTAGTCATGAGCTTCCAGTAGGCGGCGACGATGCCAAGGACGCTGAGACAGAGAAGCGCGATTGCGGCGAGCGGATTGAAGGCGACGGCAACAAGCCCGCCGACGAAGAAGGCAAGCGGCGGCGCAAAAAGGATCCAGTGGAGTCGCGCCTCGTAGGTGACGCCCTCTGCGGGCGTCGTGCTTGCTTCGCTCATGATCTCTCCGCAATGTGGCGGGGTCCAGATGGTTGACGGCACCATAGGGCGAAGAGATTGTCAGACCCTTAGCGCGTTTTCGCAGAGTCTCCGGGTTTCGCCCGCTGAAACTGTGTGCCCGCCTTCTCACTTGGCGCTGCGCCCCCCTCCCCGGTTGCCCCACAAGCCAAACCGTCCGCTGATTGCTTGCTCTTCGACCCGGCCTCGGCGATCCTCGCTCTAAGGCGGTCCGCCGCTGCAAGAATGCCGCTGCAAGAATAGTGTGACTTCCGACCGCTTTCGAGGGCTGCGTTGCCTGTCATCAAGCAAATCCGCACGGACCTGCGCAATAAGAAGAGCTGCTGGCTCGCGGCGTACGCCGCCAACGTCACGTCCCAGTCCGGGGAAGACGGGATAATCGCCAAGCTGTTCGAGCTGATCGGCGAACAATCGCGATGGTGCGTGGAGTTCGGCGCATGGGACGGCAAGCTTTTCAGCAACACCTACGATCTCATCGCGAACCGGGGCTGGTCGGGCGTGCTGATAGAGGGATCGCAGGAGAAGTTTGCCGACCTGAAGCGCACGTATGCCGGCAATCCCCGCGCGGTGTGCGTCCATGCAATCGTGCAGCCTTCATCCGGCGCGGATTCGTTGGAGGCGCATCTCACCACGACGGAGCTTCCTCGCGACTTCGACCTCCTGTCGATCGACATCGACGGTAACGACTACCACGTCTGGGAATCCCTGACCTCGTACCGTCCGCGCCTCGTGGTCATCGAGTTCAATTCCGTGATCCCCAATGACATCCTTTTCATCCAGGATCCCGACATCGCGATCAATCAGGGCTGCTCGCTACGCGCGCTCATCGAGCTCGGAAAGAGGAAAGGTTATGAGCTTGCGGCAACGACCAGCACCAACGCGATGTTCGTGTTGAAAAGCGAATTCGGCAAGCTCGGGATTGCCAACAACGACATCGTCGCGATGTTCTATTCAGCCTGCGACGGCAAATATTTCGATGGTTATGACGGGACTCTGTATCACATCGGTTCCCCGCGCCTGCACTGGAAGAAGCACGGGGAGATCGGTGTCGATGAGCTGCAGATCCTTTGGCGCGCCGAGCGTCGCTACGGAGATGCGATCGCGAAAGGGCGCTTCGGCAAGTGGAAGAGGCGCGGCGCCAGGTTCATTCGCAAGCGCATCAAAGCGCTGAGCCGCCAGGCACGCAGGTGAGTCCTTAGGACGATGCGACCGCCCGGACCTTCTCGATCAGGGCTCGGTTCAGCCGCTCGCGATATACGTTTGGCATCTCCAGGAGGCCGTGACGCGCGTTGGCGACCAGGATATCCCGCAGCCGCTCTTCCAGTCTCCGCAGCTCGGCCTGATCGAGGCCGCATAGCCTTCGCACCTCCCGGTAGACGCGATCGAAACGCCTGCGCGGGTCCGGATCGTCATCGTAGCCCTCGTCCAAAACGCTTCCGAACGTCTGAAACCCGAAGGCGCGAAGCTGCGCCAGCGATCCGGGATTTCCGAAAATCACGAAAGGATGGAAGTTCACCAGCGGCTTCAGCGGCTTTTCCGTTATGCGGATCGGCCGGCGCATCATCTCGGTCTCCGTTACCGCGCTGAACCATGTCTCTTGATAGAGATCGGTTTCAAAATCCGCCGCCAGCCGCTCGGCGGTCGCGAAACCGCCTTTTCCGAAGAAAACCTCGCCCCGCTCGACAAGCTTGGGGAGCAGGGGGGTCAGCCCCGACGCCAGGTCACCAAATCCCGGCTCGCGAGCCAGCATGTCCAGCGCCTCGTCTTTGCTGACCCTGTCGTCACTTGGGTCGGCGGTGCGTTTGAACCCGCCGAAGGAAATGAAGCCCTTCTCGAACAGGCCGTCTCGCATGAGACTGAGTAAAAACAGCAGCCGGTGCGGCCGGATCATGCGATTGAGCGAGATGAAATGGCGTTCCCGCTCGGTGGGCCGCGACTGGAACGCCGCCAGCCTCCTTTCAAAAACGTCGCGCCCCTGCTCGGCATAGTCGTGGAAGAAACGGCTGACAAAATAGTCGTACTCGAACACCTCCATGAAACGCCCGGCGCCCGAGGCCCTGCAATGAGCCTCATAGTCCTCGCGATAGGTGCGGTTTTGCGTCAGGAGGAGGCATCGCGCGAGATCGATGCCTTTTCCCGAAAGGAGCGCGTGCAGCCGTTTCGTGAATCCCTCGTGGTGGACCGTCCCCTCCCCCGACCGATCGAACACAAGCGCCAGCCGCCCGGCGGCGGCCAGCCTCCACACGATCCAGGGAACACGTTCCAGCACCCAGTCGAGGCCCACCGTGTGCATGGGGATGACCGCGACATTGGCCGAGCGAAAGTCTTCCGCTGGTGAGTAGCGCCTGTAGTCGACATCATCGCTTTCGATCATGTCGAACACCGATCGGCGGAACGCGACCGGTCTGACCACCAGGCGCGTCGACGGATCTATCCGGCGAGCCCATCGCAGCGACAGTGTCGGCCTATGCCGACGGACGAAGTTCTTTGCGCGCTTGTACAAGCCGCCTCCCCGTCTTGTGCAAGCCCGCACAACTTCAAATCCGGTCACGCCGGAACTCGGCGCGCTTGCGGTGACGGCGGTAGTGCATATTCTCTCGAGGCGATCACTAACGGTTCGCACCGGTGCGAGACAAGCGGGCATGCCCAGGCACATTGTAGGAAATCGGCTACTGGCACAGCTGGCCGGAGCCATCGATCTCGCACGGCACCGCGTCCGGCTGAAACAGGGGTTTTACGGTCCCTTCAACGGGCAGCGAAAACGGATCGCGATCGTCGAGGCGATCATAGCCGGCGGGGATTTTGGCGGCGCAATCGAAACGGGCACCTACCGAGGAAACACGACGAAGTTTCTTGCCGACCGGTTTCCGCATGTTGTCTCGATCGAGATCAATCCCCGCTATGCTGCATTTGCGCGACTTCGCCTGCGCACACGAAAGAACCTGAAGATCGTCGAAGGCGACAGCGTCGCGCAGCTGCCGGCGATCCTGCGGCAGCAGCAGGCCGGCAGACCGATCTTTCTCTATCTCGACGCGCATTGGGGCGGCAATCTTCCGCTCGTCGATGAGCTGCGTATCCTGGAGGACTCCGCCCTCGACTACGCCGCCGCGATCGACGACTTCCTGGTCCCTGGCGACGATGGCTACGGCTACGATACCGGAAAGGGGTTCGGTGCGATCGGCCCGGAGGTCGTGTTCAAGGCCGTCCCGAGATTGCGCCGCCTCTGGGTTCCGGCTGCGCCGAGCGAGACGGAAGCAGGAAGCATGCGCGGCACCGGCTTCGTGGCGTCGCCTGCAATGGAGCCACTCCTTGAGGCGCTCGCGCGCACGAATCTTTTGCGGCCGGTGGACCGAAGCGCGTGACCCCCGCCTGCCGTTAGGATTCCAGCGTTAAGATTCCGGACCAAGGCGCATCCACCGCCCTTTACCCTTCCGCTTTACCAGTTAACCCGGATTTCCGCGACTTTCGCGCGCAGCTCGCTAGTTTCCGCCGCAATTCAGATCCGACGTTCGAGGAGGCACCCGATGTCGACGATCCTGGCGGACTGGCAGCCGCATCACCTCTCGCTGTTCGGCGAGCACATCCTGCATCTGAAGCACCGGCTGGGCGAATCGCAGCTCTTCTCGGACGCGGCGCTGGCGCGCCTCATCGAGAAGACGCCGCCGGCGCATTGCTACGTCAACACCATGGACAAGCGCTCGCACAATCCGCGCTCCCGGCGCGAGGGAGCGATTGACGGGCTCTCGGGCGTCGCAGCGCTGGAGGCGGTTCGCGCCGGCAATATCTGGATCAACATCCACAAGCTCGGTGAGACCGATCCGGCCTATGCCCATCTCCTGGAGGAGATCTTCGGCGAGTTCGCCGACCGCGTGCCGGGGCTAAAAACCTACAAGCGCTCGATGACGCTGCTCATCTCCTCGCCCAAGGTGCAGGTCTATTATCACTGCGACGTGCCCGGGCAGATGCTCTGGCAGATGCGCGGCACCAAACGGGTCTATGTTTATCCGAACAAGGCGCCGTTCCTGAACCAGCCCTACATGGAGAAGGTCGTGCTCGGCGAGGCCCATGAGACCGCGATGCCCTACGAGCCCTGGTACGATGACTACGCCGAGGCGATCGATCTTGCGTCCGGCGAGATGCTCTACTGGCCGCTCAATTGTCCGCACCGTGTCGTCAACCACGATTGCCTCAACGTCTCGATGACGACCGAACATTGGACGGACGAGCTCAGGAACGTCTACGCCGTCAACTATGCGAATGGCATCATCCGCCGCACGCTCGGATCGAAGACGCTTTCCAAGAATACGTCTGGCCCTTCGTTCTGGGGCAAGGCGGCCCTCGCCGCCGCGATGAAGAAGACGGGCCTGCAAAAGCTGCATCAGCGCAAGCGGCTCATCGACTTCGCCATCGATCCGAAGGCCCCCGACGGCATTCGCGACATCCCGGCCTACGCTTTCGGACGGTAGGCGGCGGCAACGATGATCGAGCTCGCCGATTCCGAAATGCTGACGCTGATCAGCGGCGCCTCCGGAGCGCGGAGCGCGGCGGCGATACCGGGCGTCGCGTCCCCTGCCGCTCGGCGCTTCGACCCCTCCATATCGGTGATCGCCGAACGCACTGCATTCGACGCGCTGGAGGCCGAATGGATTGAGCTCGACCATGCGGCCGAGGGCGCGACCTTCTTCCAGTCTTTCGCCTGGTGCCGCGCCGTCTTCGACCATCATGAGCGTTGCGGACAGGCCTTCGATCCGCTTGTGCTGACGCTGCGCGAGGGCGGGCGGCTGGTCGGGCTGCTGCCGCTGCAGCGGGTCGATTTCGGCCTGACGCGGATCGCAACCGGCTTCGGCGAGCCGTATCAGCAATATACCGACGTACTGCTTGCGCCGGCCGCGCCCGCCAATACAGCGGCGCGCCTGCTCGACGCCGCACACCGGCTGCCTAAGGTCGATGGGGTCAGTCTGCTCAAAGTGCGAGACGATTGCGCTCTCGCACCACTCCTTCGCGCCAGGAATGCGATCTGCAGCAACGAGGACGCCGCCCCGTTCGTGGACTTGCGGCCCTATCCCGATTTCCAGGCCTATCTCGCCACGATCAACGCCAAGACGCGCAAGAACATGCGCAACACGAAAAACCGCATTGCGCGGAACGGCACACTCGCCCACCGCGTCGTCTCAGACCCCGCGGAGATGCGCGAGCTCGTCGAACGCTCGCATGCCGGGCGCGAACGCTGGCTCGCCGACCAGGGCCTCACCTCGCGCGCCTTCCGCGATCAGAGCTTCGGCGCCTTTTCAGCGGCCGTGGCGGGTCCGGAGAGTGCCCTGTCCGTGCTGGCCATGACCTTGACGGTTGATGGCCGGCCGATCGCCGATCAATGGGGTTTCGTCCACAATGGTCGCTACTATGCCTATGTCGCGACCTGGGCGCAGGAATACGAGGAGGCGAGCCCGGGCAAGCTGCACCTTGAGCAAGTCATCCGCGCCTGCCATGAGCGCGGCATCGGCATTGCCGATTTTCTGATGCCGGCGGCGCGCTACAAGTTCACCTGGACCGATCGGGCGGTTGCCGTCGCCGATTACGCGCTTCCCATCTCGCTCGCCGCGCGCCTGCAATTCTCGCTCTGGTCGGCACGCGTGCGGCCGTTCCTGAAGCGGACCGCGCTTCGGCTCCCCGCCGAATTGCGCAGCCACGTCGCGCGGCTCCTCCTGCGGCGATAGCAGCCGACGCTACAAATGCTGCATGCGCGACACCGCCCTGGCAGTCGCGATTAGCGTCACAAGCGTCAGCACCTGCAGCACGAGGTGCTGGGCGTCGGGCGCCAGATGCGTGCCGTCCGCGGGCAGCAGTTTCAGCGTGCGCGAAAAGCTTTCCGCATAGCGCGCCTGCCAATCGCTGCTGGCGCCGATGATGTAGGGCTCCCACCAGATCCAGAGCTGCAAAGCGAGATAGATCCCATATCCGGCGGCGGAGACCATTGCGAGCGGGCGGGAGCCGAACACGAAGAGCGCCATATAGGCGAGCATCTGCAGCGCGTTGACGGCGACGCTCCAGCCGAGGTCGTAGTCGCCCGGCCTGGAGGCGATGTCATTCCACGGAAAGAGATGCACCACCTCCGTCGCCAGCCAATAGGCAAGAAGGAGGATCTGCAGCACCAGGGCCGCCTTGAACCAGCGAAGCGCCGAAACCGTCATGCCGCGACCATAGTTGTCCGCCGACGAGGGGCCAAGATGCTCGAAAATGAGAACCGACTTCTGTCCCCGGGAACCTTGCAGGCACTGCGCCGGTTCTCAGCCACGGTCCATTGGATGACAGGATAGCCTGAACATGGCCACGATCGACGCTGGGCTCGACCGCGGTCGCTACGCCACGACCCCCTCCGAGATGCCCGTGGAGGGCTGGAAGGACATCCTCTGGCGGGTGCAGGCGGAGTTCTTCGCCGACAGAATCATGCTGATCGCCGCTGGCGCGACGTTTTACCTGCTGTTGGCGCTCTTCCCTGCTCTGGCCGCCTTCGTCGCCCTCTACGGTTTCGTCGCCGATCCGGCGACGATCGCCGACCATATTGCGTTCCTCGGAAGCGTTTTGCCCTCCGGCGGGGTCGAGCTGATCCGGACGCAATTGCAGGCGCTCGCGACGCAGGACGAGGCAGCGCTGAGCTTCGCGTTCATCTTCGGACTGTTGTTCGCGCTGTGGAGCGCGAACGGCGGCATCAAGACGCTCTTCGAGGCGCTGAACGTTGCCTACGAGGAAACCGAAAAGCGCAGCTTCGTGCGGCTCAATCTCGTCTCGCTCCTCTTCACGCTCGGCGCCATCGCCATCGGAATTCTCTTCATCATCTGCGTCGGAATCGTCCCCGCGGTGCTCGCCTTCGCCGGCCTCAGCGGCGCCGAGGAGACGCTCATCTCCCTGCTTCGCTGGCCCGCCCTGATCCTCGTGTCGTCGGCGGCGATCTCCATCCTCTACCGCTACGGCCCGAGTCGCGAGCGGGCGAAATGGCGCTGGGTTACCTGGGGCAGCGTCTTGGCTTCGCTTGCGTGGCTGATCGCCTCCATCCTCTTCTCCTGGTATCTCGCCAACTTCGCCGACTACAACGCGACCTATGGATCGCTCGGCGCCGTCATCGGCTTCATGCTGTGGACCTGGATATCGGTGGTGATCCTGCTGGCCGGCGCCGAGCTCAATGCGGAGCTGGAGCACCAGACGGCGCGGGATTCGACCACTGGACCCGAGCTGCCGATGGGCGCGCGCGGCGCCACCATGGCCGACACGCTGGGCCGCGCTCGCAATTCGCCTGCGGCGCGCGCGGAGGCGGAGCGGGAAGCTGCGGAGCCGCTGCATTTTCCCGATCAGGAGGAGCCGCACCGGCCCAATGCGCGACAGCAGCCTTGGCGCCTGGACGCCATCCTCGCCTTCGCTCTGCCGATCGCGGCCCTCGGAATGGGGATTGCGCTCGAGGTACTAGATCGAAGACGCGCGCCGGCCCGACCCCAAGAGCCGCCCCAGGAACTGGCACACGACGGACCTACGCAGCGCCTCTCATCGTCGCTTTGGGCACGCGGCCGCGAATTGCTCGATACCCCCGCGCTTCGCGCACGGTTGGTCAATGCCAACCGGACCGCATTGGAATACGCGATCCGCGCCGCGACTGGGCAGGGCGGCAAGCTGAAGCGGCGAAAACCCGCCTTCCGCTGGTGGCCCTTGTCCTAGGGCGTTTTCGCGCTCCGAGGCCTCGGGGCGATATCGCCGCGATGCCTCGCGCCTCGTCTTTGTCAATTCCGCCGTCCGAGTGTCGCCTCCGACAGGTGCCGAGCCGGCAATCCCGTGCTAGTCATTCGCGCCTGTTTCGGGAGGAAGGACAAAGAACATGGCAAAGGTCGTTTGTGTTCTCTACGACGATCCGGTCGATGGCTATCCGAAGTCTTATGCGCGCGACGACATACCGAAGCTCGCGAAATATCCGGGCGGCCAGACGCTGCCGACGCCGAAGGGCATCGACTTCAAGCCCGGCGCCCTGCTTGGATGCGTTTCGGGTGAGCTAGGCCTGCGCAAATACCTGGAGAGCAACGGCCACACTCTGGTCGTGACCTCCGACAAGGACGGCCCGAACTCTCGGCTCGAGAAGGAGCTGCCGGACGCCGAGATCGTCATCTCGCAGCCGTTCTGGCCCGCCTACATCACGCGCGAGCGGATCGCCAAGGCGCCGAAGCTTAAAATGGCGGTGACCGCCGGCATCGGCTCCGACCATGTCGATCTCTCCGCCGCCATGGAGCGCGGCATCACCGTCACCGAGGTAACCTACTGCAACTCGATCAGCGTCGCCGAGCACGTGGTGATGATGATCCTCGGGCTCGTCCGTAACTACATCCCCTCCTATCAATGGGTGATCAAGGGCGGCTGGAACATCGCCGATTGCGTGGCGCGCTCCTACGATGTCGAGGGCATGTCCGTCGGCAGCGTCGCCGCCGGCCGCATCGGTCTCGCGGTGCTCCGGCGGCTGAAGCCGTTCGACATGAAGCTCCATTACACTGACAGGCATCGCCTGCCGGAGGCGGTGGAGAAGGAGCTCGGCCTCACTTTCCACAAGAGCACCGCCGACATGGTGCCGCATTGCGATGTCGTCACCATCAACGCGCCGCTGCATCCGGAAACCGAGGATCTCTTCAACGCCAAGCTGATTTCTACGATGAAGCGCGGTGCCTATCTGGTGAACACGGCGCGCGGCAAGATCGCCAATCGCGACGCGGTCGCCGAGGCGCTGAAGAGCGGGCAGCTTGCAGGCTATGCCGGCGACGTCTGGTTCCCGCAGCCGGCGCCGCAGGACCATCCGTGGCGGACGATGCCGCATCACGGCATGACGCCGCACACCTCCGGCACGTCGCTCTCCGCGCAGGCCCGTTACGCCGCTGGCGTGCGCGAGATCCTCGAATGCTGGTTCGAAAAACGGCCGATCCGCGACGAATATCTCATCGTCGACGACGGCAAGCTCGCCGGCACCGGCGCGCATTCCTACAGCGCCGGCAATGCGACGGGTGGCTCCGACGAAGCAGCCCGCTTCAAGAAGGGCTGACCACAAACGACCGGCCGCCGGCTCAGCTCGGCGACCGGTCTTTCGAATTCCCCTCAACGAGTGCTTCGCCATGTCGTCGCCTGAACCGGCGCGCGGACGTGTGCCGCGGCCTTTGATGTCCCGGCTGAGGGTCCCCGATGCGTCGCGCAAATGGGTCGACGCGGCAATTGCCGGCCTCGGCGGCTTCATCGTCATCTTTCTCTTCGCGCATGCGACAACGGCCCTCGATGTGTTGCTCCTGATCCCACCATTCGGCGCAAGCTGCGTCCTCGTCTTCGGGCTGCCGCAGGTTCCGGTGGCACAGCCGCAAAACGTCATAGGCGGGCATTTGGTCTCGACCATCGCAGGCCTGGCTGTTCTCTATTCCCTCGGCGCGACCCCGCTGGGCTTCGGCCTCGGCGTGGGGCTCGCCATCGCGGCGATGCTCCTCACGAACACCACGCATCCCCCGGCCGGCGCCGACCCCGTGCTGGTACTCCTCGCCGGCGCGACCTGGCATTTTCTCTTCGTGCCGATCCTCATCGGCTCGGTCGCGATCGTGCTTGTCGGCATCGCCTATCACCGACTCGTCACCGGTAAGGCCTATCCGCACAGGGCGTAAAACCGCGGAGCACTCTATCTCTGCGATTGTTAGGGCGAATTTGACTCTCGCCCCTTGTTCCTATACGCGCAGCGCACGAAATTCCTAACGACTCACACCCTGAGTCGCCGACCGGGGCCTGATCCCGGAGGTCACCATCCGCCAGCGAGTGTTCGCCCGCGGATGTGCTAGCTGTTTGAGGTTCTTTTGTTTGAATCGCTGTCCGACCGCCTGAGCGGCATTTTCGACAAGATCACCGGCCGCGGTGCGCTTTCCGAGGCCGACGTGGCGGAAGCGCTCCGCGAGGTGCGCCGCGCGCTGATCGAAGCCGACGTCGCGCTCGACGTGGTGAAAAGCTTCGTCGACCGTGTGCGCGAAAAGGCCGTCGGCGCGATCGTCATCCGCTCGGTGAAGCCCGGCCAGATGGTCGTGAAGATCGTCCACGACGAGCTGATCGAGATGCTCGGCGCCGAGAGCGTGCCGGTCGATTTGAATGCCCCTGCCCCGGTCGCGCTGATGATGGTCGGCCTGCAGGGCTCGGGCAAGACGACGACGACCGCCAAGCTCGCCAAGCGCATTTCCGAGCGGCTGAAGAAAAAGGTGCTGATGGCCTCGCTCGACACGCGGCGGCCGGCGGCGCAGGAGCAGCTCCGCGTGCTCGGCGAGCAGGTCGGCGTGGCGACGCTGCCGGTCGTCGCCGGGCAATCTCCCGTCGAGATCGCAAGCCGCGCCATGACCGCCGGAAAACTCGGCGGCTACGACGTCGTCATGCTCGACACAGCCGGCCGCACGCATGTCGACGAGCCCTTGATGCTGGAAATGGCGGAGATCGAAGCGGCGACCCGCCCGCACGAGATTCTTCTCGTCGCCGACGCCTTGACCGGACAGGACGCGGTGAACGTCGCGCGCTCCTTCAACGAGCGGGTCGGCGTCACCGGCATCGTGCTGACCCGCGTCGATGGCGACGGCCGCGGCGGCGCGGCGCTGTCCATGCGCGCCGTCACCGGTCGGCCGATCAAGCTCATCGGCACCGGCGAAAAACTTGATGCGCTGGAGGATTTTCACCCCGGCCGCATCGCCGACCGCATCCTCGGCATGGGCGACATTGTCTCGCTCGTCGAACGCGCCGCCGAAAACATCGACGCGGAGAAGGCGAAGGCCGCCGCCGCGAAGATGAAGAAGGGCGAGTTCGACCTCGAAGATCTCGCCGACCAGTTCCGCCAGATGCAGAAGATCGGCGGCATGTCGGGGATCCTCGGCATGATGCCCGGCATCGGCAAGATGAAGAAGCAGATCGCCGCCGCCGGGCTCGACGACGGCGTCGTCCCGCGCCAGCTCGCCATCATTTCGTCGATGACAAGGAAAGAGCGCCACAAGCCGGCGCTGATGAATGCGAGTCGCAAGCGGCGCGTCGCGTCCGGCTCCGGCACCGAGGTGCAGGAGGTGAACAAGCTTCTGAAAATGCACCGGCAGATGTCGGACATGATGAAGAAGATCGGACGCGCCAAGGGCGGCCTCAGCGCGCTCTTCGGTGGCGGAGGCGGCATGCCGCAGCCCGACCCGGCGATGCTCGAACAGATGCAGAAATCCGGCCTCGGCGGTTTTCCAGGCGGATTGCCCGGCGGCCCCCAATCTGGATTCGGCGGTTTGCCCCCTTTCGGCGGGGGTCTGCCGCGCGGCCTTCCCGGCCTGCCGGGACTCGGGCAAGGGAAGAAGAAGTGATAGCCGACGCCTCCTGTTGTCATCCCGGTTTGGCCGACAGGCCAAGACCGGGACCCATGGACACAGAAGGATGCAGCCTCGCATCGACGGTCGAGCCCATTCTTAGGCCATCGGTGTTCATGGGTCCCGGACTGGCGCGTTCCGCGCCATCCGGGATGACAAACGAAGAGGTTAGTTGTCGGGTGGCGAGCAGTATCGATTCGAAAGGAACTCTAGCATGGCAGTGAAGATCAGACTGGCGCGCGGCGGCACCAAGAAGCGGCCCTTTTTTCGCGTCGTTGTGGCCGACGAGCGGGCGCCGCGCGACGGCCGCTTCATCGAAAAGGTCGGCACCTACAATCCGCTCCTCGCGAGCGACAACGCCGAGCGCGTGAAGCTCGACCTGGAGCGCATCCAGCACTGGCTTTCGAAGGGCGCGCAGCCGACCGACCGCGTGCTCCGCTTCCTAGACCAGGCGGGCGTGCTGAAGCGCGAGGCGCGGCTCAATCCCGAAAAGGCGAAGCCGGGCAAGAAGGCCGAGGAGCGCGTGGCGGAGCGTCAGAAGAAGAAGGAAGAAGCCGAGAAGGCGCCGGCCGAGGTGGCCGCTCCCGCCGAAGCGCCCGTCGAGGAGCCGGTGGCGGGCTAGCTCGCGGTGCCGACGACCTTGCTCCCGGCACATTGAACAGTATCGTGAAGCAGGTGGCCCTGAAAAAGGAGTGGTAGATGCGTTACGCGATCGTGATCGAGAAGGCGCCGGCGAACTATTCCGCCTATGTGCCGGACCTGCCCGGCTGCGTCGCTACCGGTCCGACTGTTCCCGCGACTGAGAAGAACATCCGCGAGGCGATCCGCTTTCATATCGAGGGATTGGAGGAGGATGGTCTGCCGGTGCCGCAGCCGACTGCGATCGCCGATTACGTCGAGGCCTGAAGGTCGTAGGCTGAGGACGACACACCGGGAGCTTCGTTCTCTCTCCGAGGCGGCAGCTCTCCAATGACCAAATCTCTTTCCCATGTCACCCTCGCCACGATCGGCGCGCCGCATGGCGTGAAGGGCGAGGTGCGGGTGA
>CAYTTC010000089.1:0-7386 GCA_964440525.1 uncultured Propylenella sp.
ACATCGAGCTTTCGCCGCTCGGCGCGGACGCCGTGCTGATGGGCGGCGTGGCGCTGGCGCTGCAGAAGGTCGACGCCGACCTGATCCAAGGGAACGCGACCATCGGCGCGCGCGGTCGCTAGAACCCCACCGCGCAGCCGTCGCGGCGGCCCTCCGATCCGGCGACGTAACCGTGCGCGACGCGCTGGATGATCTGCGCCGCGCCGAAATCGAGCACTGTGCCTTCGCTCAGGCGATGCCCGCGCGCGGCAAGCCCGCGCCTGGCTTCAGACGGCATCGCGGATTCGACCCACACCTCCTCGCCCTCCACGCGCCAGCGCGGCGCGTCGACCGCCGCCTGCGGGTTCTGGCCGGACGCGAGCATGCGGCTCACCACCTGCGTGTGGCCCTGCGGCTGCATGGTGCCGCCCATGACGCCGAAGGAGATGGCCGCTTTGCCATTCTTGGTGACGAAGCCGGGGATGATCGTGTTGAGCGGGCGCTTCGAAGGGCCGACGCGGTTCGGATGGCCGGGCGTCGTGACGAAGCAGGAGCCGCGATTGTTGAGCGCGATTCCGGTGTCCGGCACGACCACGCCGGAGCCAAAACCGTGATAGTTGGACTGGATGAACGAGACCATCATGCCGTTTTCGTCAGCCGTCGCGAGATAGACGGTTGCGCCGCGATGCATGGAGGGCGGCGTCGGCACAGATACGCGGTCGCGGCGGATCGTCAGCGCCATATCGTCGAGCCGGACAGGGTCGAGCAGCGCAGCCGGGGCGACAGTCATGAAATCCGGATCGGCGACATGCTCCCGCACGTCGCCGGCGGCGAGCTTGAGCGCCTCGATCTGAAGGTGCAGCATGTCCGGGCTGTCGGGCGGCAGGCCGACGATGTCGAGCCGCTCGAGGATGCCGAGCGCGATCAGCGCCGCGATGCCCTGGCCGTTCGGCGGCAGCTCGTGGATGCGATGACCGAAGAACTCGACATCGATCGGATCGATCCAATCGCATGCATGCGCCGCGAGATCTCTTGTGGTGATGAAGCCGCCACCCGCCGCGGCGGCGCGCGCGGTCGTCTCCGCCAGCTCGCCTCGGTAGAGGCTTTCGCCGCCTGACTCGGCGATCTTTTTCAGCGTCGTTGCCTGGTCGGGCGGACGGAAATGCTCTCCCGCGGCGGGCGCGCGGCCGCGCGGAAGAAATGTCTCGGCAAAGCCCGGCTGAGCGTGAAGGCGCTCGACTTGATTCTGCCAGATCTGCGCGATGGTCGGGGAAACCAGAAAGCCGTCGCTCGCGTAGCGGATCGCCGGCTGGAAAAGGTCCGCGAAGGGGAGGCGGCCGAAGCGCTCGCTGAGCGTCACCCACGCCGAGACCGCGCCTGGAATCGTGGCGGAGTTCCACCCCTCATGCGGCATGGCGGGGCCGGCGAAGCGGTCCGGCGTCCAGGCGGCGGGCGAACGTCCAGACGCATTCAGTCCGAAAAGCTCATTGCCGTCCCAGACGATCGCGAAAGCGTCGCTGCCGAGCCCGTTGCTGCACGGCTCTACCACGGTCAGCGCGATGGCGGTCGCCACCGCCGCGTCGACCGCATTGCCGCCCTTCTGTAGCATCGAGAGCCCGGCCTGCGCGGCGAGCGGCTGCGTCGTCGCCACGCAATTCCGCGCCAGCACCGGCATGCGGCGCGAGGGGTAGGGAAAATCCCAATTCATGATGACGGTGGCCTGCTAGTTTCTCGTCTTGTGCATGGAAGCGCGGTGCCGTCCTTGCGGAAAGGCGGTCCCTGCGACCTGCTCATGGCTTAAGCAGCTCGCGCGTGAGGAGCCAGCAGGTCATCGCCGCGACCAAGGAAGGAGGAATGAAGACGTAAGCGACACGCAACAAAGTGTTGGGGTCGAAGGAAGAGAAGCTCAGCGACCCCGTCACTGCGAACATCAGGGCATTGATCAGAAGCGCACCAACGAGCGGCACAAGCGCCGATGTCTTGCCTGCCAGCGACGCGACGACGACGAGCACGCCGACACCAACGGCAAGCGCGGCGGCTTCTGCATAAGCGCCCGTCATGAAGGGAACTGGTGAGCGCAGCCCACGCACGCCCATCATAAGCCAGGCTACCAGACCGCCAATCGGCGGTCCGGCGACTGTGAAGACTGCGAGCACGATCAGCACGCGGACCGGTCTCGACAGCCGTCGGGAGCCGAGAGGCGAAAACTGGTCGGATGCTTGCAGGTTCAAACTACTGTCCCGGGTCGTACCAGCTATCGAGCCCGCTCTGGATTTGCTTCGCGGCGTCCTCCGGCTTCATGGTGCCGTTGATCACCTGCGCGCTGACGATCCACAATTCGTTCTCCAGATTGGGATTTCCCCGCGAGAGGATCTGGTAGGAGTTGCGGATCGTCGACTGGCAGTTCTGCCGCCAGCTGACGAATTCCTGTGCCACCGGATCGGCGATTTCGACCGGAGTCGAGGAGAGCGGGAAAAAGCCAGGCAGCGCGTTCGCGTAAATCTTGGCGAATTCGGGCGAGGCGACCCAGGAGAGGAACGTCCTCGCCGCCTCCGGATTGGCCGACTTGGCGTTCAGGCCGATGCCGGTGTCGGTGTGGTCGCTGATGTAGCAGGTGTCGCCAGCCTTCGCGACCGGGGGCGGAAACGCGCCGAACTCGAAATCGCCTTGCGCCTCAAAGGTGATGATGTCCCACGAGCCCGCAGGATAGATGGCCGCCTGGCCGCGCGTGAAGAGGTCTTGCGAGTCCGGATACTTTTGGGCCTGGTAGCCGTCGGCGAGGTAGGGCGCCCACTTGGCGAGCTCGGCCCAGGTTTCAACGTAGGGCGGATCGGTGAACTTCTGCGTGCCGGCGATCAGCGCCTTGCGCCCTTCCTCGCCCTTCCAATAGTTCGGGCCGATATTCTGAAAACCCATGGTCGCCGCTTCCCACTGATCGGCGGTGCCGAGGTCGAGCGGCGCGTAGGTGCCGTCTTCCTTGATCTTGTCGAGGAGGGCGTAGAATTCGTCGAGGGTCTTCGGCGGGGTGAGCCCGAGCTCGGCGAAGATCGCCTTGCTGTAGATGAAGCCGTGAATGACCGACGCCATCGGCACGCAGTAGGTGATCGCGCCGTCGTCCGTGGTCCACGCGCCCTTCGCCACGTCGGAAAAATTTTCCATGCCGGGGAGGTCGTTCAGCGACGCGAGATAGCCCTTGTCAAATAGGTCGAGGGAGCGATCGAACGGCCGGCAGGTGATGAGATCCCCGGCAGTTCCGCCTTCCAGCTTCGCTTTGACCCCGGCGTCGTATTCGGTCGGCGCGGGGGCAATGAACTTCACGTCGATGTTGGGATGCGCAGCCTTGAAGGCCGGGATGATCTGGTTGTTCCAGATATCCGCATCATTCTTCCGCCAGCTTTCGATCGTGAGAGTCGTCTGGGCAAGCGATCCGCCAGTGAGCGTCGTGAAGGCCAGCGCGGCGGCCATTGCTGCCGTCCGCCCCCGAACTCTCTTGGACCACATACCGATGTCTCCCTTGTGCTTCGTACGACAGTTCATTCGGCCGTATGTCTCTTACCTACTTTGAGCAGGGAGAAGGCCGAGCGCAACACGAAGATTGCCGCCCGATCGCGTCAGAAGCTCCTCTGCCTCCGCCGCATCCGTGCCGCGAACAATCAGCGTCGCCGGCTTGATCCGGCCCCCGCTCACGGTTAGCGCCGCGGTCGCCTGCTCCGCCGTGCAGCCCGTGATAGCAGCGACGATGCGGGCCGCGCGGGCTTCGAGCTTGGCGCAATCGGCGCGCATCGAGACCATCAGCCCGTCATGGACATGGCCGAGCCGGGTCATGAGGAGGCTGGAGAGGAGGCCGAGCGCCGCCTTCTGGGCAGTTCCGGCGTTCATACGCGTGGAGCCGGCGATGACCTCAGGGCCGGTCGTGAGCAGAATCGCATGGTCGGCGTGGCGGAAGAGCGGCGCCGCTTCATTGTTGGCGATGGCGATGATCAGCGCGCCGGCGGCCTTCGCTGTCTCGGCCGCGACCAGCGTGAAGGGCGTCGTGCCGCTGGCGGCAATCGCGATGACGCAATCGGCGGCGCCGACCTTCAGATCGCGCATGGACGTTCTTGCGAGCGCGGTGTCATCCTCGTCCGATCCCTTCACGCCGGGATCGAGTAACAAGCCCTCGGCCAGCACAAAGGCGAGGCGCTCCGGCGGCCACCCGAACGTTGCGCCGAGCTCCATGCCGTCGAGCGCCGCCTGCCGGCCCGAAGAGCCGGCGCCAGCATAGACGATGCGCCCGTTCGGCTCGATTCGCTCAGCCATAGCGCCCGCCGCGGCGGCGATTGCCGGCAGCGCCGGTCGGACGGCCGCGATCGCTCGCGTCTGGCCTTCAAGGAAGGCGTCGAGGATTTTCGCGTCGTCCCAGGTGTCGAGCCCGCGATAGCGCGGATCGATTGTCTCCGTTTCGCTCATTGGCCGTACGCGGTCCCAATTGATATGACACTCTAATCCGAGCCCGGCATCCCAGGGCAATTCTTCAGGTTGCGATTCGTTTCATGCCCGAGCCCTTATTCATCGGCATTGACGGCGGCGGCACCCATTGCCGCGCGCGGCTCGCCGACGCAGCCGGCAAGACGCTTGGCGAAGGCGAGGGCGGACCCGCGAATGCGCGGCTTGATTCCAAGCTGGTGATGCAATCGATCCTGACGGCGAGCTGTGGCGCGGTAAAGGCAGCCGGGTTGGCGGAAGCCGATCTTGGTCGAACACACGCCGGCTTCGGGCTCGCGGGAGGCGCACAGAAGGCTGAGTGCGCGAGGCTCCTGGCCGAGCCGAACCCGTTCACATCGATCGTTATCGAGACGGACGCCTACGCCTCCTGGCTCGGTGCGCATCGGGGCGAGGATGGGGCGATCCTGATCATGGGCACTGGCTCGAACGGTCTCGCGGTGGTGGGCGGAAAACAGTTCCAGGTGAGCGGCTGGGGTGCTGAAATATCGGATGAGGCAAGCGGGAACTGGATCGGCCGCGAGGCGATCCGGCGCGCGCTCTGGGCGCAGGACGGACGCGCTGCAATGACGCCGCTTGCAGCGGCCGTCCTTGCCCGCTTCGACAACAGCGGCGAGGCGATCGCCGACTTCGCCAAGACCGCCCGGCCGACGGATTTTGCGAGCCTCTTTCCGCTGGTATTGGAACATGCGGAGAAGCGCGACCCGCTGGCGCTTGCTTTGATGGAGGAGGCGGCCGCCGATGCCGCGCGCATGATCCTCCGGCTTCTCGACCATGGCGCGCCGACGGTTTCGCTGATCGGTGGACTTGCCGGGCCCCTGACGGCATGGCTGCCGCCGTCCATCCACTCACGCCTCTCCACGCCGCGCGGTGACGCGCTCGACGGCGCGATCCTGATGGCGCGCCGGGCGTGGAGCTTGGCGGTGAAATGAGCACCGTCGTGCAATCGGAGCAGAGCCTAATGCTTCGCGAGACGCGCGAGGCGCCCGCCGCCGTGGCGAGGCTCCTCGCCGAAAATGCCGAGGCGTGCCGCGAGCTCGGAAAACGCCTGCGCAAGACGCCGCCGCCCTTTGCGGTCAGCTCCGCGCGCGGCAGCTCCGACACTGCCGCGACTTTTGCCAAGTATCTTTTGGAAATCCGCCTCGGCATCGTGACCGCCTCGGTCGGTCCGTCGGTCAGCTCGGTCTATGCCGCGACGCCCAACATGAAGGGCGCGTTGTTCTTCACCGTCTCGCAGTCGGGCCGCAGCCCCGACATCCTGCGCCTCGCCGAGGTCGCGCGCGCTGGCGGGGCGCTCACCGTCGCGTTCGTCAACGACGCCAACTCGCCGCTTGCCGAGATCTGCGAAATCGTGCTGCCGCTCAACGCTTGGCCGGAGCGGAGCGTGGCGGCGACGAAATCCGTGATTTCTTCGCTCGCCGCCGTCCTGCAATTCGTCGCCCACTGGTCCGACGACCGAAAACTTCTCGAAGCACTGGAGCGACTCCCCCACGATCTCGAAAAAGCGGCGGCTCTCGACTGGGGAGCGGCCGCGCCGCTTCTGACCGATACGAAAAACCTCTTCGTTGCCGGCCGCGGGATCGGGCTGGCGGTCGCGCAGGAGGCGGCGCTGAAGCTGAAGGAGATCTGCGGCATCCACGCCGAGGCGCTCTCCGCGGCGGAGCTGATGCACGGGCCGATGGCGCTCGCCGGTCCCGATTTTCCCGTCTTCGTCTTCTCACAGCGCGACGAGGCGTACCAGAGCATCGCCGACCTGATTGCGGTGCTCTCGGAGCGCGGCGTGCCGGTGGTGGTCGCCGGGTCGGCGCCGGCCGACGACGTGCTCCCGCTTCCCTGCGACCCGATGCTCAGCCCATTCACGACGCCGATCGCGCTTCTCCAGAGTTTTTATCCGCTGGCCGAGAGCGTCGCGCGGGCGCGCGGCCGCGACCCCGACGCGCCGCCGCATCTGAAGAAAGTGACGGAGACGCTATGACGGCGTTTGCGATTGCCGGCGCGCGCATCTTCGATGGCGAGCGGATGCTCGAAGGCCATGCTGTGCTGGTGGAGGGCGAGCGGATTGCCGGTGTCGTCGCGGTCGATGGCGTTCCCGCAGGCGTTGAGGTCCGACGAGTCGAAGGGCTGCTCGCGGCGGGCTTCATCGATGTGCAGGTGAACGGCGGCGGTGGCGTGCTTTTCAACGATAACCCGAACGTCAAAGGTATCCGCGCCATCGGCGCCGCGCACCGCCGCTTCGGCACGACTGGCTTCCTGCCGACGCTGATCACCGATACGCGTGCGAAGATGCAAGAGGCGGTCGAGGCGGTCCGCGACGGGCTCGCTGCCGGCGTTCCGGGACTGCTCGGCGTCCACCTGGAAGGGCCGTTCCTCAATCCGGAGCGAAAAGGCGTGCACGACCCGAAATTCATGCGCCCGATCGAGGACGAGGATTTTCGCATCATGACCTCGCTCGGCGTTGGTCGAACCTTGGTGACGTTGGCGCCCGAGATGGTGCCGCCGGAGGCGATTTCTCGGCTGACGAAGGCGGGCGTCATCGTCTCAGCCGGCCACACGGCTGCCTCATACGAAACGCTGATCGAAGCGCGGCGGCGCGGGCTCAAGGGCTACACGCATCTCTTCAATGCCATGCCGCCGCTCATGGGCCGCGAGCCGGGGCCGGTCGGCGCGGCGCTCAATGATCACGACGCCTTCTGCGGATTGATTGTCGACATGCACCACGTTTCTACGCCGTCGCTGCGGGTTGCCCTGGCGGCCAAGCCGACGGACCGAATGATGCTCGTCACCGATGCCATGCCCTCGGTCGGCACCGAGATCGAGAGCTTCGAGATTCAGGGACGCACTATTCTTCGGCGCGACGGCCGGTTGACGATCGCGGATGGCACGCTGGCCGGCTCCGATCTCGACATGGCAACGGCCGTCAGGAAC
>CAYTTC010000089.1:7486-13316 GCA_964440525.1 uncultured Propylenella sp.
CGCGGATGGCACGCTGGCCGGCTCCGATCTCGACATGGCAACGGCCGTCAGGAACGCGCACCGTCATCTCGGCGTCGATCTCGCGGCAGCGCTCAACATGGCGTCGCTCGTGCCTGCGGCGTTCCTCGGCCTCGACGGCGAGCTCGGCCGGATCGCGCCGGGCTACCGGGCAAATCTCGTGTTGCTCGACCCGGGGCTGAATGTGCGATCGACCTGGATCGACGGCGCCGAGGAAGCAGTCGTTTGAGCGGGCACGGTGGAGGAGGGGTGATGACCGCCGCGAAGAAAGTTCTCGTCGTCGGTCTCGGCAATATGGGCATGAGCCACGCTCGCGCTTATGCGCGGATCGACGGCTTCGAGGTGGCGGCGGTCTGCGAGCGCAACATCGCGCAGCGAAAGCTGCCGTCTGAGATCATTGGTGCGGCGCGCTTCGCCGATTTTTCCGAGGCGCTGGCCAAGACGAAGCCGGACGTCGTGTCGATCAACACCTGGGCCGACACGCACGCCGACTATGCGATCCGCGCTATGGAATCCGGCGCGCATGTCTTTGTTGAAAAACCGCTCGCCGAGACTGTGGAGGATGCGCAGGCCGTGGTCGACGCGGCGCAGCGCACCGGGCGAAAACTCGTCGTCGGCTACATCCTTCGCCACCACCCCTCCTGGACGCAATTCGTCGCGATTGCGCAGACGCTCGGTACGCCGCTCGTCTTCCGCATGAATTTGAACCAGCAGTCGAGCGGCGCCGCCTGGGATGGGCACAAGCGGCTCCTGCAGTCGCTCTCGCCCATCGTCGATTGCGGAGTCCATTATCTCGACTTGATGTGCCAGATCACCCGCGCGCGTCCGATCAACGTGCATGCGCTCGGCGCCCGCCTGACCGAGGACATGCCAAAGGGCATGTACAATTACGGGCATTTGCAAGTTGCATTCGACGACGGCTCTGTTGGTTGGTACGAAGCGGGGTGGGGGCCGATGATGAGCGAGACGGCCTATTTCGTGAAGGACGTGATCGGGCCAAAGGGGTCCGTCTCCATCGTCATGCAGGAGACCGCGGGGAGCGAGCTCAAATCCGCCGACATCAACGCCCACACCAAGACGAACCGCATCCTCCTCCACCATTCGGCGCTGACGGCGAACGGCGAGCTGGCGCAGAAGGACGAGTTCTTCGACACCGCCGACGAGCCGGACCATGACGGGCTCTGCGAGCGCGAGCAGCTTTTTCTGCTGAAGGCGATCGAGGAGGATCTCGACCTCACCGACCACATGGACGACGCGGTCAAGAGCCTCAGAATTGTGCTCGCGGCGGATCAATCCGTGCGCGAAGGCGGCGTCGTCGCGCTTTGAGGATTTTGGTCGGCCGCGCCGACGAACAGCGTCCCGCCACTACAACCTGTCGTCATTGCCGAGCTTGACCCGGCAATCCATTCCGTCGCGGTTCAAAATGGCAGCAGCGTTTCGGAATGGATGCCCGGATCAAGTCCGGGCATGACGACAGCAGATGGCATTGACGCGACGCAAATCTAACGAAACGCCGGCTCGTCGAAGCCGCGGAGTTTTCTGGAGTGCAGTCGGTCGACGCCCTCTTCGCGGAGCAGCCGCATCGTCTCCAGCCCGACCTTCAGATGCTGGCTCACGCGCTCGCGATAGAAGGCGTTGGCCATGCCTGAAAGCTTCAGCTCCCCGTGCAGCGGCTTGTCGGAGACGCAGAGGAACGTGCCGTAGGGAACGCGAAAACGCAGCCCGTTCGCCGCCACCGTCGCCGATTCCATGTCGACCGCGATGGCGCGGCCGAGATTGAGCCGGCTGAACAGCTCGTCGAAACGGAGCTCCCAATTGCGGTTGTCGGTGGTGGCGACCGTACCGGTGCGCAGCCGCGTCTTCAGCTCGTGATCCTGCAGGCCGGTGACGCGCTCCGTCGCCTGCTGCAGAGCCACCTGCACCTCGGCGATCGGCGGCACCGGCACCCAGGTCGGAAGATCCTGGTCGAGCACATGGTCGTCGCGGACATAGCCGTGAGCGAGCACGTAATCGCCGAGAAGTTGGCTCCGCCTTAGGCCCGCGCAGTGGCCGAGCATCAGCCAGCAATGCGGCCGGAGCACCGCGATATGGTCGGTGATCGTCTTGGCGTTCGACGGCCCGACGCCGATATTGACGAGCGAGATGCCGTCGCCGTCGTCCCGCTTCAGATGATAGGCGGGCATCTGCGGAAGATAGCGCGGCGATTTCGGCTCTGGCCCGCCCGAGGCGCGCGGCATTGCCGGAAAAATCAGATTGCCCGGGGCGACGAAGCCCGAATAGCCGTCCTTGCCGACCTGATCGCGGCCGAGGCCGATGAACTCATCGACGTAGCGCTGATAGTTGGTGAGCAGCACGAAATTCTGGAAATGCTCCGGCGAGGTGCCGGTGTAGTGGTGGAGGCGGGCGAGCGAATAGTCCACCCGCTCGGCGGTGAAGAGCGCGAGCGGCCGCGGCTCGCCGGGCGCCGCCACGAACGTGCCGTTGGCGATGGAATCGTCGGTGGCGGAAAGATCGGGCAGCGAGAAATGCGCTTGCAGCGCGCGCAGGTCGGCCTCGGTGATGTCGGTGACGCTCTCCTCGATGACGAAGGGGAGCGGAATCGGCCGGTTGCTCACCCCGACATGCACCGGCACCTCGTGGTGCTTCAGGATGTAGCCGATCTGCTCTTCGTAATAGCGCCCGAAGAGGTCTGGGCGGGTGAGCGTTGTGCCGTAGGTGCCGGGTTCCAGGAGCACCCCGTAGGAGAGGCGCGCATCGACGTGCAGGTCGGAGCGGCTGATGGGAACGACCAGATAAGGATAGTTGGCGTCGACACGGTGCGCCTGGCCGCCGCGCGCCGCCGCCGCGAAGCCCGTGCGGATCGCCGCGACGCTTCGGTCGTAGATCTCGGTGACCCGCGCCACGGCCGCCGCGGCGTTCTCGAAAGCTACGAGGTCGCGGGCATAGCCTCGGGCGAGAACGTCGGTCGTCGGGCGATTGGTATCGTTCATGGGTGCGCCTGAAACGGCACCTCGATGGGCATTGATCCGACCTTGCACAAATCCGCGCTCGAAGAAAGTCGGGGGCGGAATGGCCGGCAGCCTTGGCGGGGTCGACGCGCGCCGGCGGCAGCAGATCCCGCTTGACCTGGGCGCCTGCTCCCCAGAAGACTCACGGGCTGAAGAGAGCCAAGTCTCGCGCGATCACGGGGGGTGGATTCCATGAACAGCTATGTGAGCGCCATGCGGCGCTACTTCGAGTTCAGTGGCAGGTCGCGGCGCGCTGAATTCTGGTTCTTCATTCTTTTCATGGTCATACTGCTGATCGTGGCCAGCGTCATTGATGGTCTTGTTCTTGGATCGAACGGCCCCGGCATCCTCTATTTCGTTGTCGCAATTGCCCACCTTATTCCCGGCATCGCCGTTTCGATACGGCGGCTGCATGACATCGATCGGACCGGTTTGTGGGTGCTGCTCTTCTGGCTCGCGCCGCTGCTGGTTTCACTCATCGGAATGATCCTGATGGGCGGGTCGATCTTCATGATGATGTCCGGCGATGATACCGCCGCGATCGCAGGCCTCGCCACGATGGGCGCCGGCTTCATGCTCATCGCCCTCCTCGATCTCGTCATCATCATCGTCGCGATCGTCTTCTACGTCACGCCGGGGACGCTCGGCCCGAACCGCTACGGGCCGCCACCGGCCTGAGCGGCGCGCGTTCCCGGCGATCAAGCGGGAGGGCTCCTAGCCGACCTTGATCGCCACCGGCTTGCCGCTCTCGCGTGATTTGGTCGCGGCGTCGGCGAGCCGCTGTGCCTGCAGGCCGTCGCGGCCGCTCGGCGAGGGCTGCTTGCGTTTTCCTACCGCATCGATGAAGGCGGCAAGCTCTAGGCGATAGGCGTCGGCGTAGCGTTCCAGGAAAAAGTGCTGCGCCGGGTCCTTGGCGAAGCCGTGTTTTCCGGCGATCTCGACGGTCGTCTCCAGGATGTTGTCGGCCCGCGCCATGCCTTCGGAGCCGTGCACCTCGATGCGCTGGTCGTAGCCATAGGTGGCGTGGCGCGAATTGGAGATCTGCGCGAGCTTTCCCGACGCCGTCTTCATGATGACGAGGGCGGTATCGATGTCGCCCGCCTTGCCGATCGCTGGATCAACCAGGTTCGAGCCGTAGGCGGTGACCTCGATCGGCTCCTCACCGAGCAGAAAGCGCGCCATGTCGAAATCGTGGATCATCATGTCGCGGTAGAGCCCGCCGGAGGTTGCGATGTAGGAGACCGGCGGCGGACCCGGATCGCGCGAAAGGATCGAGACGATCTCCACCTTTCCGATCGCGCCCTTCGCGACGCGCGCTTTGAGCGCGGAAAAATTCGGGTCGAAGCGCCGATTGAAACCGATCATCAGTGGGCGGTCGCTTTGTTCGACCACCTTGAGGCACCGCTCGACGCGCTTGGAGGAGAGGTCGACCGGCTTCTCGCAAAAGACAGCCTTGCCGGCCTTGACGCCAGCCTCGATCAGGTCGGCATGCGTGAATGTCGGCGTTCCGATCACGATCGCATCGATATCGTCTGCCGTGATGATGGCCTTGAGCTCGCGCACCCCGGCGCCGGTGGATTTTGCGAGGCGCCGGGCGGCACCCTTGTCGACATCCGCGACCGCGACGAGTTCGGCATCTGCCGACTTCGCGACGTTGTTCCCGTGAATCTGGCCGATGCGCCCGGCGCCGAGCAGACCGAAACGAAGCATGATTCCCCCCTGACGATTGGACGTTCCAATTGATCCGACATTGGCGCCGCATGCTAGGCTGTTCGCCCGGCGAGAGCCAAGTATGGAGCCGCGAGGAATGCCAGAAAGCGATTCTGAAGCCTCGATTCAACCTCTCGATGTCATCACCATCGGGCGCTCCTCGGTCGACCTCTACGGCCAGCAGATCGGCTCGCGCCTGGAGGACGTGGCGAGTTTTGCCAAATCGGCCGGCGGCTCACCCACCAACATTGCGATCGGCGCGTCGCGGCTCGGACTGAAGAGCGGCCTCATTACCCGTGTCGGCGATGAGCAGCTCGGTCGCTTCATCCGCGAGCAGCTGGCGCGCGAAGGCGTGGCGCTCGACGGCGTCAAGGTCGATCCCGAGCGGCTGACCGCACTCGCCATCCTGTCGGTTGAGGACGACCGCACGTTTCCGCTGCTCTTCTATCGGGAAAACTGCGCCGACATGGCGCTTGTCGAGGCCGACATCGACGAAAACTTCATCCGCTCCGCCGGCGCGATCGTGGTGACCGGCACGCATTTTTCGCAGCCCGGCCCGGCGGCGGCGCAGAAAAAGGCGATGCGGATCGCAAAGGCCGCCGGCCGAAAAGTCGCCTTCGACATCGACTACCGCCCGAACCTTTGGGGCCTCGCCGGTCACGCGGCCGGGGAGGAGCGCTACATCCGCTCCGATCAGGTCTCGGAGCATCTGCAAGTCGTGCTCGCCGACTGCGACCTCATCGTCGGCACCGAGGAGGAAATCCACATCGCTGCCGGCGAGGAGGATAATCTCAAGGCTCTCCGACGCATCCGCGCGCTATCTAAGGCGACGATCGTGCTCAAGCGCGGGCCGATGGGCTGCGTGGTTTTTCCAGGCGATATTCCGAACACCGTGGACGACGGTATCGTCGGGCGCGGCTTTCCGATCGAGGTGTTCAACGTTCTTGGCGCCGGCGATGCCTTTATGGGCGGATTCTTGAGAGGTTGGCTGAAAGGCGAGCCGCATGCGACCTCGGCCACCTGGGCCAATGCCTGCGGTGCTTTCGCGGTATCGCGCCTCCTCTGCTCGCCCGAATATCCGACCTGGACTGAGC
>CAYTTC010000090.1:0-11277 GCA_964440525.1 uncultured Propylenella sp.
GGTCGCGCACCTGCCGGTAAGCATCGTCGGAAAGCATGATGCAGCCGGGCTGGGCTAATGCCTCCAGCCGGGCGACGATGTTGACGCCTTCCCCATAGATGTCTTCCCCTTCGATGATGATGTCGCCTAGATGCACGCCCATGCGGAACTTCAAGGACTGCTCATCTTCCGCCGTCGGCTGCTGCTGCCATGCTAGGGCGCATTCCACGGCGTCGACCACGCTAGCGAACTCGGCGAGATAGCCATCGCCCATCCGCTTGACGATGCGGCCCTTGTGCCTGGTGATCGTTGGGTCGATGACGCGAGACTCGTAGGCTTTGAGCGCTCGGAGCGTTCCGACTTCGTCTTTGCTCATGAGACGCGAATAGCCGACGACGTCGGCGTACAAGAGCGCGGCGAGGCGGCGTTCCACCGTGCTGCCTCCTATGAGTTATCCAATCCCGCATCTTACCACACCACCACGGTTCAACGAGCGCAGGCTATGTGCATGAGGGCACGAAAGCCGCCGGCCAGAGGTAGCCCTCACATTTCCTAATTGACGTCGCCTGAGAGGCGCTAAGCCGCGAAGCTTTTGCTCGACTGCCTTTGGCAATTTAGCTCGGCAGCAGAGCTAGATAAGAGCCTAAGCAGTTGGACGAGCAACGTCCGCTTTGGGTCTTGGTTGTGTGAAAACTCGGCGGCGCGGAGGACCGATAGAATGATCTTCCTTCTGATCGCGAATAGGCCCGTGAAAATTCTTACCCGCGGTCGAGTTCGATCGACCTGAGAAAAGTCATTCTAGTCTTTCCCGAGGCCACAGGGTTTTCACACAGCCAGGGTCAGATTCAGAAGTAGCAGCGCGTCCGCCTTCAGTCTGCTTCACCGCGATAAGCAGACATCAGCGGGCGCAGTCGGCGGGTCTGTGCGGGGCCATAAGCGGCCATTCATCGACTGGTGTCGGATTGAGCACCGACGCTCAGCTTACGAAGGCCTGCGTGTCCAAATGGCGGAAGTCCGCCGTTTCTCCAGAGAATGTTGGATCCGGGGTTCTCTCCCTCCGCCAGCCGCTCGGCGCGCGCTATTCTCCGCTACCGGAACTTCTCGCCGCAGCCGCCTAGGAGCGGGCCATTCTCAAGCCGCACCTTGCGACTGCCATAAGCGCATAGCGGTCCAATTGCCGTTCTCTGTCGCCCATATTCTCCAAACCTCGCGACTCCGCGGTTTTAGTCGCGAGGTTCTGGGGGGCGGATTACAGCCAAGTTGCTCCATTCACAGTTGGTGAAGATCTCCCTTAGCCGACTGGCCAAAGATGGCATCGAAGCGGTGGTACCCGAGTGGTACCGGCGGGTCTGGGACATGGCCACTACCCAAGGGCAATTACGGGAAGCACAATACCTTTGATTCCGCGGTTATCAGGCGGGTGAGGGATATACCGGGAAAGGCCCGATCCTTGAGAACTGAGGACTGAAAATCCGCGTGTCGCTGGTTCGATTCCGGCCCTGGTACCATTCCCTTTCTTAACGATCTCTGAGGCTTGCGCGCCGGACCACTCATCCGGGTTTGGCTCCGGATTTGAGCTTGGTACCGCAGTGGTACCAGCTTTGTCTGAATGTCTGTCATTCGGAGGGCTGTTCGGGCAGTTTGCCTGCAACCGAAAGTCACTTCATATCAGGGCTGCGACCGCCCTCGATACGCCGATATGGACAAGCGCACTCTCAGCGAACGTGACATCTGCACCAAGTTCATCACGCCAGCCCTCCGCCGCGCGGGCTGGGATGAGATGCTGCAGATTCGCGAGGAAGTAGGGTTCACCAAGGGTCGCATCATCGTCCGCGGCAAGCTCGTCAGTCGAGGCCGCGCCAAACGCGCCGACTATGTGCTCTATTACAAACCCAATATCCCGCTGGCTTTGATCGAGGCCAAGGACAACAACTGCAGCGTCGGCGACGGCATGCAGCAAGGGCTGGAATACGCCGACACGCTCCATATCCCTTTTGTTTTCTCGTCGAATGGCGACGGCTTCGTGTTCCATGATCGAGCCGGAGCGAGTGCGACAACCGAAACGAGGCGAAGCGCAAGGGCCGCGAGGAAGGCCCGCAAGCCTGGAAGGTCACAGCCGAGGACATGAAGGCGCGCGGTTACAACCTCGACATCAAGAACCCGCACGCCGTGGCGGACGACCATGGCGACCCGGAAACCCTGCTGGCCGATCTGGCGGTCGCCGAGACCGAGACGGCCGCCTTGCGCGACCAGTTGAAGGCGATTCTTGCCGAGGCGCTGGCCCGATGAACGCCGAACGCCTGCTGGCGCATTATGAGCAGATTGCCGACGCGCCCGACGCGATCGCCCGCCTGCGCCGCTTCATTCTCGATCTGGCCGTGCGCGGCAAACTGGTGCCGCAGGACGCGACCGACGAACCGGCGTCCGAACCGCTGAAGCGGATCGCGAAGGAGAAGATCGACCAAGCCGATTTGCCGAAAGGATGGCGCAGGACGCGAGTCGGAGCGCTCTTGGATTTCCAATATGGAAAGGGCTTGAAGGCCAGCGAGAGGGCGGACGAAGGCCCGGTCCCGGTGTTCGGCTCCAATGGGATTGTTGGCTTCACAGACGAACCGCTAACGGCTCGCCCTTCAATAATTGTCGGCCGTAAGGGATCGGCGGGCGCTTTGAACCTTTGCGATGGCCCGTCGTGGACAACCGATGTTGCCTACTTCGTGGAAGCCCCGTCATTCCTTGATCTTCGCTTTCTGTTCAACGCGCTTGCGGCGCTAGACTTGGAAAAGCTGAGCAAAGGCGTGAAGCCTGGGCTAAGTCGATCCGGAGCTTACGAGCAAGTCCTATGCGTCCCGCCCCTCGCCGAACAACAGCGCATCGTCGCCAAGGTCGATGATTTGATGGCTTTGTGTGACCGGTTGGAGGCCGCGCGGGCGGAACGCGAGGTGACGCGCGACCAGTTGGCGGCAGCGAGCCTTGCCCGCGTCAATGCACCCGATCCAGACACATTCCAGAAGGACGCCCGCTTCGCGCTCGACGCGCTGCCCGCTCTCACCACGCGCCCCGACCAGATCAAGCAACTCCGCCAGACCATCCTTAACCTCGCCGTGCGCGGCAAGCTGGTGCCGCAGGACCCAAGCGACGAACCGGCGTCGGAATTGCTGAAACGCGTGTTGGCCCAACCATGGAAGAAAAAGCGCAAGCTGTCCGAACTTGTCCCCAACGAAGATGCTGTCGCAGTAGCATTTTCGCTCCCTCTAGGATGGGCTTGGGCGACCGTTGATTTGCTGGTGCGTCCGGACGAAACGGTGACCTACGGCATCTTGAAACCGGAGTGGGTCAAGAACGGGGTGCCGACCGTGCGCGTTACAGAAATGAAGACTGGTGAGATCGACGTCGCCTCATTGCCTCAGTGCGATCCAACACGAGCATCGAAGTTTCAGAAAACGACTCTCGTGCCCGGAGACTTGCTGATTTCCAAGGATGGAACGATTGGCAAGACAGCGTTTGTTCCACCTGAGCTTGCCGGGGGCAACATCACACAGCACATGCTGCGCTTTCCGATTACCGATGGCGTGTGCAGGCAGTTCATACGCTTGGCGATTGACGCTCCCTTCTGTCAGTCTTGGATGGTGGGAGAAACCAAAGGTGTTGCTCTGCAAGGGGTAAACGTTGGTGATTTCCGACGAATGCCAATTCCCCTCCCACCGCTCGCCGAACAGCAACGCATCGTCATCAAGGTAGATGCTCTGATGGCGCTCAGCGACCGGCTGGAGGCGAGCCTAACCACCGCCGCCGACACCCGCCGCCGCCTGCTCGACGCCCTCCTCGCCGACGCGCTGGCGCCAGAAGAGGCGCGCGAACTGGAGGCGGCAGAATGAGCAAACGCAACAGGACAACCTCATGAAACTCGCAAAGGACTCCGCCGAAGTCATCGAGTTCATGGCGTTGTTCCAGAAGCTTCGCGATTGGATCGATGATGATCCGAAAGATTTGGACAAGCTTGCGGCGGATGATGAGGCTCTTGAGCGGCTCTGCAACAACCTCGGCTTCGCTGCAACCCTTCTCTCGATGAATGAGAAGCGTCAACGCAGGCTGTTTTCAGCGCCGGTCGATCCCACATTTATTACAGCGTGGCGCGCATACGAAGAAAGATATGCCTCGCCAATCGCCGGAGTATTCCTCTCTGACATTGGCCTCGATACCGGTTCTTCACCGGTCGCAAACAAGTCGCGGGCGGATTTCCTTTGGGATACTGCAGACGAAGATGCGAGAGATCAAGCCAAGGCGATCGAAGGCGCAATCGACTTCGCCAATGACCAGGCCACCGACGACTACCGGGATTTTCCAGACGGCTTTCGAGAGAGCATCGAGGATGGCACCACCGCGTGGCATCGGCTGGCCAAGGAAACAGGTTTCGATCTTCGAGGGATTTTCAGAAGGCGCGAACTAGTCCCGTTCGTTCTCATCCCGAGGCATGTTTCGCAACACCACGGCGAGGCGGAGAAGCTTTCACTGCTCACGCATCTTCAGCAGGCCCATGATGCGTTCGTTTTCGGCGTTCACTTCGCTGCTCTCGCTTTGATGCGGTCCATTATGGAAACAACCCTGAAGACGCACTATCAGGCGATGGGAAAGGATTTGAAGGAGCGGATCGACAATTGCGAGAATTTGCCGGATCGCTGCTCGAAACTGGCGCTTCATCGAATACGTAATTTCGCTAACGATATCTTGCACTTCGAGAAAGACAAAATCCGGCTCCCCGATGACTTCGAGCGAGAGCTTTTGCGTCTATTGAATGTCCTGCGCGCTCTCATCGAAGGCGTACCGACATCGCGGGCTCGGTAGGTTGCCCGTGCCCGCCTTCGCCCGCACCATCGGCATCGACTATTCGGGCGCGGAAACGCCAACCGCGAGCCTGAAGGGCCTTCGCCTTTATCTGGCCGAGGGAGAGGCGCCGCCCGTCGAGGTTCCGCCGCCGCCGTCGCCGCGAAAATACTGGACCCGCAAGGGCATTGCCGAATGGCTGGTGGAACGGCTCACCGAGGATGCGCCCACACTGGTCGGCATCGACCACGGCTTCTCGTTCCCGCTGCGCTATTTCGAGGCGCACCGGCTGTTGCCCGACTGGCCGAGCTTCCTCGATGACTTCCATCGCCATTGGCCGACCGACGAGGATCACGTCTATGTCGATTTCGTGCGCGATGGCGCTGCCGGGAATGGCGCTGCTCGCATGGGCAATGCCCGCTGGCGGCGGCTGACCGAGGAACGCGCGGGCAGCGCGAAATCGGTCTTCCATTTCGACGTGCAGGGATCGGTGGCGAAATCCACCCATGCAGGGATTCCCTGGCTGCGCTTCATCCGCGAGCGGCTTGGAAGCCGCGTGTATTTCTGGCCCTTCGACGGGTGGGACATCCCGGCCGGGCGCTCGGCGATTGCCGAAGTCTATCCAGCCTTGTGGAGCCGCAGCTTCGCCAATGAGGGCCGCACCGGCGACCAGCACGACGCTTTCAGCATCGCGGCCTGGCTCTCGCGCGCCGACCGCGACGGCAGCCTCGCCGCCTTCCTGAACCCGGACCTCTCACCGCCCGAACGCACGCTGGCGCAGGTGGAGGGCTGGATATTGGGCGTTTCCGGCCTGGTCCGCGAGCCCATTTGGGATCACGACGCGACACAAGGCCATGCACGACATTGAAATGCACGACGTCTCGGATGAGTTCGCCCGCTGTTGGCGGTCGGCTGGTCTGCATATCGAGGCACAGGCACAAGGACCCTTGAATAGCTGGCTCAAGGTGGACCTCACTCCTCCGTTCCTGGAACACCTGTCTTTCCGGCTTGGGAATCAAAATTTCTTCATTCGGATCGAGGACGTGGACGGGAGGCTGAATGTCCCTGGAAGTCGGATTGGGCTGCTGGCAATAGCGGAGGGCTGCAAAGGCCATCCCTGCCTTATGCCGATGCTTTACCGGGCTGGCGCTTGGGCGCCGCAGGCCACGGGCTGGGGCTTGGTTGAAGCTCGGACAGGTGCGCCTGTCGATCCCATTACCCTCGTCAGTGATGAGCGTATCGAGATCACGGATTGGGAGTTGCAGGACTTCGCCGTCCAAATCGTCCGGGATCACCTGGAAAAAGCTGGCAAGAAGCTGATGTCCTGGCAGGGCAACCCCGCTGTCGATCCATCGATCTGGTTCATCGGAGAAAACGAACCTGAATGGATAGTCGTTCGGGCCGTGAGATACCCAAAGTTGAAGGCCGATCTGCCGGCCAACTGGCACGGGATCGGCGAAAGTTGTGCCCGGCTTGGGAAAGTCGGACACTTCGCTTCCGTATCAGTTGCCAATGCAGACGATGCCTTCGACGCAAGCGGCGGGATGCCGCCCGAGCCGCTCTGGCGCGGTCATGGCATGGTCGCGCGGTTCGAGGGGCTTGTCACCGGGCAACGAGCATCAGCAAACTTCACTTAGTCGACTCGTGAAGCACCGCGCCGATCATACCGGCTGCAATCGCTCAACCATCCGCATCAACTGATCCAGCTTGCTATCGTTGGGATCCCTCTTCCCCGCATTGCGAACCAGTTCTCCCTGCCGATGCACGGCGACGTGGCCATAGCTGGTGAAGGTCGTGAGCATGCTTTCATGGCCGAGGTTCTGTGACCAAGCCTTCAAGAGTTCCGCATCTCCCTTGCAGATTCGCTGGCCGAGGATTGCCAGTGTTGATCGAAAGCTGTGTGGCGTGAAATGCGGCAGCTCAGCCGCTGCAAAGGCTTGCTTGAAGATAGCCCGGATCGGCGCGGCCGATGACCAGAAGACCGCCTCGATGCCTTGCACCGCAAAGAGCATCTCCTCGTTTGCCGCGACCTTGGTGCGTGGGAAGAGCGGATCATCGTTGCCGAACAGCCTCTCTTCCCGGAGATAGCGTACCCAGTCGATGACGATCTGCTCAAGGTCCTCGCCCACCGGGAAGAGGAATGTCTCGATGCGCTTGGAGAACTTCGTCGGCACCTCCTTTGGGTCCTGGATCACCAGCCGCTCGTCGAGATCTGTGTGCTTCAGCCTGAGCGCGGCGACGGCGCGATCCCTGATGCCAGTCACAGCGATGAAAGCGACCACGGCGCGGTCGCGCATTTCGATCTCGGTCTTCGTCGGCATCGCCTCGATGGCTGCACGGATTTGTTCGAATGTCGGCACTTTTCTCGTTGGTGAGGAACGTGCCGCCGCGACCTCGCCGTGGGAGAGATTGAAGTAGCGGATGTCCGCGACGTTGATCTTCGATTTGTAGCCCGACTCGCGGGAGAGCCAGCGGAAGAACTCCTGGATGGCGTGCAGCGTCGAAAGGATAGTGGCTCCGCTGAGGGGTGCCCTAGTGCGCACCGCCTTGAGCCCCGCAAGGTGCCTCTTGAAGCTCACTGCCTCGTCGCTGTTGAAGGCGGCGAAATCCGCGAGCCGGTGAACTGCTCGTAGCGCAGAAGCGCCTTTCGCACGCCGTCGACGGTGGCGATGCCTTTCTGATCGGCCTCCTTCAGAAGATGGAAGTACGCCTTCTTGATCCGCTCATTCCTCGGATTGTATTTGACCATCGGATCAATCTCTCGAAGGGAGTGGCTCACACACTTATTCGGCTCTACTACTCTGTTGCTCGCCCTTGATCTGCCCATTGGGAGGAAACGGCTTTGAGGAGTCTTTCCAGCCGAAGGTCCATCGATTGCGTCCCGTTTAGAAGTATCTCAGTGATCTCCGGCGACAGCAACGTCAGCCGCAGGATGCGACGGATGTAGGAGTGGTTGATCTTCTCGGCCGCCGCCAGATCGCCGATCGAGGCGAATTCGCCTGATTCCAGGAGCCACTTCCACCGATAGGCGCGCCCGAGTGCCTTCAGGATCGTATCGTTGACGGTATTCCTTGGCGGTTTCTGTGCAGGTCGCTCCGAAGCCATCATTAGCTTCCTACCGCCACGCCTGCGAATACGCAGCGGGACGCAAACGATGACGGTACGGCCGTCGCCAGAAAGCTGTACAGCGCCGCTCATGCGGCTCTCCGAGTTTCGGCCGGTGCAGCGAGTTCCTCGTAGAGGTGAGAAGGCTGCCCACACGAACGCCCCGATCGTTTCACACTCTAAGCTCGATGAGACTCTTTTCAGCGGGCAAAGTGTGGCCCGTGTACCGGCGGCAGACGCGATACGGGATCTCAGAGATGAAATACGACCAATTCTGAAAAACGGCTCGGAGATCAAGGATCTCATCCAAAACAGGCCTGGGCGGGGCTACGTCTTGAACCTTCCCGCGTCAGAGATTCTCCTCATCCCTTAAAGCGACTGTTCCGCACCCATACCAACCCCAACCTAAGCCCAACCGTATGGGCGCCTGCCTGGCACAGTCTCCGTCCTTCAACAAGGACCGAGCCCGACCATGGCCCATCCGCTTTCCGGTACCGAGGTCAAGACGATCGTCGACGAGGCGAATATTGCCGCCCACCGGCTCGCGCGGCGGCTCCGCCTCGCTCGTCACCATATCGAAGACGTCCATCAGGACCTCCTGGTCGACTTGATCGCACGCATGCCATCATACCGCTCGTGCCGTGGGACGATCGGCGCTTTCGCCGGCACGGTCTTCAGCCACAAAGCATCACGCATCGCCGCCTCCGCCCGCCGGGAGCGTGACCTGTTCGGCCATCAGACTGTTTCGCTCGACGAGCCAGTACCTGGAGGAGATGGGCTGAGCTTCGGTGATGTGCTGCCGGCATCCGGCGGCTACGGAGCATTCTTCGGGCAGCCGACAGACGACGCCCAAGATTCCGAGCGCCGGCTCGCGCTCGCGACCTCCCTCTCGGTGCTGTCGACGGAGGACCGTTCGTTCTGTGCTGCCGTTGCCGACGCGACCGTGGATCAGCTGGCTGCCCGCGGCGCGGGGTCACGCAGCACGCTCTATCGCCGGCTTGCACGCATCGGCCTCGACCTGACCGCCGTGGGCATCGGTGGGCCATGAGCTCTCGGAGCGAAGAGGTGCTGAACACCGGCAGATGGCAGCCCGGTCCTCGACTGGCGGTATCAGAAATCGAGCTCTGCGCTTGGCTTGGGCAGGCTCTCCCCGGTGATGTGCTGCAATACTATCGAGGCTTTCTTGCACTCGACACCGTGCCGCACAGCCATCGCCTGCGCGAGCATGAGCGTATCGAGCTCATCAAGGTTGCGCGGCGCTGCCGATGGGCGTCGGAGAAACGGCTTGTCCACCTGCTGCAGCGCCGTCTCGGGATCGACGACTACACCTACGTGCTCGTAGCACGCCCTCGCCCGAAAACCGCGCCCGTGTTCCTTTGTGAGCTGACAGCTCCCGAAGGCACGTCCGTCGGCGGTCAGCGCGGCATAGAGGAAGAGCCATGAGGGCCGAACTCATCGCCCAGGCGCTCGGTGGACGAAGAGTGGGCGGCAGCTGGATGGCCCGGTGCCCGGCACATGAGGATCGTGAGCCAAGCCTTGCGATCCGGGATGGCGACGGCGTTGCGCTCGTCCACTGTCATGCGGGGTGTGGCCAACGCGATGTACTTGCGGCGCTGGAAGCCCGTGGACTCTGGTACAGCACCTCTCGGCCAAAGATAAGACACCCGAAGACCACTCGCGCTGAAAACCACGAAGGCGGTGGCGACAGGAGGAAGCGCAGTGAACGGGCGATCGCCCTATGGGGTGATACCAAGCCTGCAAGCGACACCGTCGTCGAGCGCTACCTCGGCTCTCGCGGGTTCACTCTTCCGTCACCTGAGCGCCTTCGCTTCCATCCCGGATTAAAGCATCCGGCTGGCGGGACCTGGCCGGCGATGGTTGCTCTGGTGACCAACGGTGTGGACGACGCCCCGATGGCAGTCCATCGGACGTTCATCGCCCATGACGGCAGAGGCAAAGCACAGGTTACTCCACAAAGGATGATGCTGGGACCATGCCGCGGCGGCGCCGTGCGGCTTGGCAGTGTTGACGACCTGCTTCTTGTCGGCGAAGGGATCGAGTCCTGCCTTGCGGCGATGCAAGCGACGGGCCGTGTCGCCTGGGCGGCGCTTTCCACGTCGGGGCTCAAGAGCCTCCATCTGCCCGGCCAAATCTCTCAGGTGGTTGTGCTCGCCGATGGCGACGCGCCGGGCGAGGCCGCGGCATGTGACGTCGCGCGCCGCTGGCAGCGGGCTGGCCGACACGTCCGGATCGCCCGCCCTCCTTCCGGCATGGACTTCAACGACCTGCTCGTGGCGGACGCCGCCACCCGGCCGGGCGGGACGCCATGAGCGTTTATGTGGCTAGCCCGACAAAGAGGTTGCGGGCCACTCGCCATGAGATGAATGCCCGTCACAGGGCACTTCTAGAGATCACCGACCTGATGCAGCCGATGACAGTGCGGCAGGTCTTCTACCAGGCCTCCGTCCGCGGCATCGTCGATAAGACCGAGGCTGGATACGGCCGGGTCCAGCGGGCATTGGTCGATCTCAGGCGCTCCGGCCGCCTTTCATTCGACTGGATCGCCGACAACGCCCGCTGGCAGCGGAAGCCGCAGTCGTGGCGTGATCCAGCCGAGGCCGTGCGTCAGACCGCCCGCCTCTACCGCAAGGCGCTCTGGGCGGACCACAACGAGTACGTCGAGGTCTGGCTGGAGAAGGATGCGCTGTCGGCTGTCGTCTATGACGTGACCGCCGACTTCGACGTGCCGCTGATGGTGGCGCGTGGCTACGCCAGCCTCAGCTTCCTTCACGAAGCGGCTGAGGCCATCTCGGCGCAGTCGCTCCCTGCCCACATCTATCATCTCGGCGACTACGACCCGAGCGGCGTCGATGCCGCGAACAAGATCGAGGAAACACTGCGCGCATTCGCGCCCGACACCGACATCTCGTTCACGAGGCTCGCCGTTCTGCCTGGGCAGATCGAAGCCTGGAACCCTGCCGACCCGGCCGACGAAGCGCTCTGACAGCCGGGCCAAGGGCTTTGGCGACATCTCTGTCGAGCTGGACGCCATCGACTCCCGCGTTCTCCGCCAACTCGTCCGCGATACGCTCGAAAGGCATATGCCTGCCGACCGGCTCGCGGTGCTGAAAGTCGCGGAGGAGTCGGAACGGGACTTCCTGGTGGCATGGGCCGCCGACACGCGGTGGCCACGATGACAGCCGCGGCTGAGGCCCGCGTCGCCGCCGCTATCGAGCGCGCGGTAGAGCCGACCTCACCGCCGATCATCGACGACGTCGCCAAACCAAGGCTGCTTGTCGAGAACGCCGCACCCGACCGTACCGTTGCGGCTTTGAGGGACATCCTGGTCGAGGCCGGGGACCTTTACGACCG
>CAYTTC010000090.1:11377-13310 GCA_964440525.1 uncultured Propylenella sp.
GGGATCCGCTCGTCGCCCTCGGCTGCAGGGACCCTGTGGAACGGATCGGCGAGGCCAAGGAGCGGGATGGACGCCGACAGTCGACGGTGGAGCTGTTCACGACTTGGTGGGACAGGCACGCGGATCACCCGGTTGCCGTGCGTGACCTTCATGTTGATGTCCGGCGTCTGGTCGATCCACAGGACCGCAGCCGACAATATGCCTCGGCCCAGCTTGAAAAACTGGCCGGCACGCGGATCGCGGGGCTGGTGCTGATGCGCCAGGCCGCCGCCGGCAAGTGGGGAGTCGCCACCTACGCAATGAAAACGGCGGACGGGCCGGGTGGGCATAGGGACCATAGGGGGCATCCGGTGGCGCCCGCGACGCCTGGTCCAGATAGCGCCGGTGCCCCCTTCCCCGCGAAACACGAGGATCAACAGTCAGCTCGTCCCATCGAGCCTATGCCCCCTATGGTCCCTATGCCTTTCGACAGCCGTGATCAGTTCGGCCGAAGCGATCCCTGGACCGGTGAAGACTGGCAAGCGGCGTTCGACGAGCGCGCGGGGATCATGGAGTTCGACGGCGGCCTGCCACGCGCCAAGGCCGAGGCGAACGCTGCCGAGGATGTCGCGCACCTGCTGCCCGCTTTGGACACGGACCATGACTGAGCTGACGGGGGCGCAGGTCGAGGAGCGGCTTCGCGAAGCGGTGGCGCTAAGGCGGCTGATGACCGTCGCCTCCCCTTCGAACCACTCGGATGAGCAATCGAAGGATCGCATCGTCACCGATCCGGCATCGCAGGAACATGCCATCGAGCGCGCCGCCGAGGCGCTGTCGTGGCTGATGTGGCTCGATCGCGAGGAAGCGGCGCTTGTCCTCGCCCGGCTGGAAGGAGCGCGATGGAAGATGGTCTGCTGGCAGTTTGCCACCAGTCGGCCAACAGCGCACCGGCGCTTGCGACATGCACTGAGGCTGATCGCGTGGCGTCTTAATGGGAACGAGCTGCCGACGAACCGCTCCCGGCGACACCTGGAGCAGCAAATGCGCGCGGCTGGAATGTGAAACACTTTCGTTCGGGACGTGGGTCCACGCCTCTACTAAGAGCGGATTGGCTCTCAACGCTGGATGACGTCATGGGCCATGCGATCACTATTCTCTGCTCCCGTCACGCAGCCCAAGATCATGTCGTTCGTCGAGGCGGTCGCGAACGTGATCGTCGGATACGGCGTTGCTCTGGTGGCGCAGGTAATTCTGTTTCCCCTTTTCGGGCTGCAGCTTCCGCTCGGCGACAACCTCGTGATCGCCGGGATCTTCACGGTGATTTCGATCGTGCGGAGCTATGTCCTGAGGCGGTTGTTCGAGGGGCTGCGCGTTCGCCGTGGCATGAGCGACACCGCCGCCCCTTTGGGCGGCGGGTACAGTCGGTCGCGGGAAGCGCGTCAGTCGGCGATGCGGTAGACGCGACCGCGGCCATCCACCTTTTCAGAGACGACCTTCAGGCCAAGCTTTTTCTTGATCGCGCCGGAGATGGCACCGCGGGCCGTGTGGGGCTGCCAATCGAGCGACTTAACGACCTGGTCGACCGTGACGCCCTCCGGGCTCCGGAGCATGGCGATCAACTGGTCCTGCTTAGTGCCCGTCCGCTTGCCGCCGCTTGCGCGGGTACCCTTCGTGGGGCCGCGCTTTGGCTTCACTGCGCCCTTTTTGGCCGGGCTCAGCGGTTTGCCCGACTTTCCTCCCTTGCCGCCACGTCGGGGCTTTGTGGCCGCTTTGGCGACCCCGACTGCGACTTCGGCGGCACCAAAAGCCGTTTCGGCTTCTACGGAATCGTGACTGCTCATGAAAAATCCTCCGGTTCTGAGGAGAGCGATGATCCGCCTCTCCCACGACCGGAAGGCGCCGGTTCCGACGGGCTGCGCGGGAGTGCCGTCGGCCGAGCGCGCCAAAACACTGA
>CAYTTC010000091.1:0-13255 GCA_964440525.1 uncultured Propylenella sp.
CCTCCGGTTCCATCAAAACACCTAACTCGGTGTCTTCCGAACCGGCAGCAGGCCAGTCAAATTTCTTGGAGGAGATAGACGGGGCAGTTCAGCTTCGTGCCGATTTGGACAGAGAAGGGACTATCGAAACCAATATTTTTTACGAGCTACGCAATGCCGTTCATGCACTTTGGTACGTCTTCTTTGCGGATTGCCGCGACAGCGAAGCCTATTCAGTCCTTCAGAAACCGGCCCACAACTTGGCCACGCTTCTGCACAATGGCGAGCTGCTGGTGCACCAGGATATCCGCCCGGTGGTTCCAGCCTTGGCCCTTAAAGAGCTTAACGCGGCGGGGCGTTGCCTAGCGCTTGAAGCATTTACTGCTGCCGGCTTTCACGCTTTGCGCGCGGTCGAGGTAGTCGTTCACGAATACTACACGTTGATCAGCGGCAAGGACCGCGAGCTGAGAAGCTGGTATGACTATATCCAAGCGCTCACCGATCTTGAAGACTCCCGAGAGATTCGCAAATCCCCTTACCCATCGCCCAAAGCAAGCGCGATGATCGATCGAATGAGGCTATTGGATCGAAACCCGTTGATGCATCCGCGAGAGTCTTTGGACGAAATGGGTGCGGATTTGCTGTTGTCGCTGTGCATCCTGACAATTACCGAATTGGCGAAGGATCTGCGCGACATGCGTCCGCAGCCGGTAGCGGTGCCAGATGAGCAAACGGATGGACAAGCGAAACAGGGATGAGGATGAGGCTAAGCTGGAAAGCCTAGCCAAGCGACTCCTGTCCACGCCGCCAGAGCCGCGAGAGAAGCTAGCCCGCACACCTCCCAAGCCCCATAGTGCCGAGCCTAAGCGCAAGGGGAGAGATGAAAAGAAGAAGCCGCCCCGAGTCCGCGGCGACTGAGGCGGCTAAAAGGTCAAGCAGAACGGATCAGCGGCGGGATGAGTCTACGGAGATATTGCGAATCTTGTGATCGCGCCGCCGTTGATCAGGCCGGGCGGGCCTGCGGTGCATGACTGAGCGTTGCCGGTAACTGTCACATTCTGGTGACTCGCCTGTGCCGCGAGCGCCGCTGCGATGAAATTCGCATTTGTGGTGGTGAAACGGACCAAGGTGGTTCCGGGACCGTTTCCTCTTACGCCTATCTCAGCAAATGTGGTGATGGTCATCGTTGGAAC
Organism: uncultured Propylenella sp.; assembly: GCA_964440525.1. Taxonomy (GTDB): domain Bacteria; phylum Pseudomonadota; class Alphaproteobacteria; order Rhizobiales; family Afifellaceae; genus DASWJZ01. The sequence continues at coordinate 1,173 of CAYTTC010000091.1, forward strand.
CGTTCCGATCGCCGTGCAAACAGCGAATGATACCGACGGCAAAGTGCACGCCGCAATGGCAACGAGTAGAATGCCTAGCTTTCTCATTGTGTCCCTCCCATCAGCCCGATCTTGGGCAATACTTAGAATACGCCTGTCGCCGGGAAATATCGAATCAAGACAATTGCGAGGAAATCTAAGAGCAGAAATCCCGGCCAGTGAGCCGGGGTTTCGATTCGGAGGGTGGCTATGGGTTTCCCGAGGTTGGCTGTGATGCTTGGGTTGGGAAACCCACTGCTTGCCGAGCTTCTTGGTTCGCAAGAAACTGCGGAGTTATCGCTTGGTAATTTCCCGAGACCGCTCCAAGCACCATCTGCTCCACAGCGTTCTTCTCCGCCACCCCAAGCGCATAGTAGCTCTTCCCAAGCATCTCGCGAGAGGCCGTCTGCACGTTCAAAAAATGTAGCTCGGCGGCGAGCATCCTCATGAGGTTGTCGCTGAATTTTTCCTCTGCCATTTGCGTCTCCTGTGGAGCTTCCGCGCCATCTGCCTAAGCGTGCGCGGCTTCACCAATCCGCCGATAGGTAAGGCGCTTGCCGTGAGCCTGCTTAGCGATCTGTTCGACGCGCTCGGTGTCCTCAATGCCAAGGCCCGAACGGTGATTGTAGCGGAACTGGAACTCCGCAAGGTAGCGGTGCAAATGGGCCTCGCCGCAGTGCTGGTAGGTGCCGCGCATTCCACGCTTGAGGACTGAGAACACGTTCTCAATCGTATTGGTGTGAATGACCGTCTCGCCATCGTAACGGACGTATTCGCCGGCTGTGTGCTTCACCGTGCGATGGCTGGCGAATTCCTCGCCAGTCACGGGGTAGAAAACGCTTTCGTCGGTATGCAGGTGCGATTTGCGCGAGGCGTTGCGGACCAGCACGTCGCGGATGTTCGCTGCGCTCGACTTCTCGACATAGAACAGGCGAGTATGACCGCCACGCTCGACAAGGCCGACAACCATACGCTTGCTGGCGAGGCCGGGCTTGCCGTGGCGCGTGCGCTTGGTGATGCGATCCTTGGGGCCGAAATAGGTTTCGTCGGCCTCCACGACCTTGCCTGAGCCACCTAGGGGCGGAAGAGGCGCGGTATCTTCCATCGCCTTGCGGATGCGATGCGCCATGAACCACGCGGATTGATAGGTAATGCCAAGTGTGCGGTGGAGTTGGTGCGCGGACGTACCCTTCTTGCCCGCGCCTAGCAGGTGCATCGCCATCAGCCACTTATTGAGCGGGATTTTGGAGCGCTCGTAAACGGTGCCGACAGTGACGGTGAATTGCTGGCGGCACTCTGCACACTGATAGAGGCCGGGGCGATGCGCCTTGCCTTCCAACTTGCGGATTTTGTCCTGATCGGCATTGCCACAGTGCGGGCAATAAGGGCCATCCGGCCAACGCTGAGCCTCAAACCATTCGCGGGCTTTGTCGGGGTTTTGGAAGCGGGGATCGGTGAGGTTCATGGTCATTGCCTGCCTGTCAGTAGACAAAGTAGGAATCGCCATCTGCTTTGTCAACCATATAATTAGGAATTTATTGCCCTCGCAGGTTGAGCTTCTGAATGCGGGGCTTCTTCGCTAAAGCTCTGACGTAACTTGGTATTCGCCATTCTACGTCGCCGCCCGCTTCTGCTGCTCCGGCGCGTCCCGCCCTCCCGATCCCGATTCACGGGGATAACTCGCGGTATCCGCAGCGCCGGCTGTGGAAGAACGGTTGCAATTGAGTCCGCAGTAAAATCGTGATTCGATGCGCGCCAAGTTAGGAAGCGAGATGCCAGACGATCCGACCAAGAATGCGGAGTTTCAAAAGGTCGTGCGCCACTTCCTGAGCACGCCTCCCAAGCCCCATAGTGCCGAGCCTAAGCGCAAGCGGGAGGTCAGTGATCCTAGAAGACGAAAGAAAGAGCCAGATCAAAATCCAGCAAGTTAGACATGCGGTTTCCACGATATTTTTAAAGTCTCATTGTAGAGATGCTGCACATGAACGTAGCAACCATCTGCATTGTCGACAGGTACGGTGATGACGCCATTTACCTTTATTCTTCTGGCTTTTATATCGGTGCATGAACTACCAGTGCCAAAATGCACCTTCACATGAACATTGCGCTGAGGATAATTCAGCGCTGTAAATGCGACAAAGGGTTCATCGCAGTTATATTCGTTGTAAATCGTCATCGCTAGCGTGCGTTTCACCATCCGTCGTTTAAGAAACACTGACATATCGTCATAGCGTTTTGTAATAATGGAGGATGGAATTAGTAAAATGTACCAATAATACGGAATAGATGGCTTGAATAGATGAGTGAGTTCGAGGGTAGCGTTCTCCCTCCCGGATTTTTCTAATTCTTGCTGTATCGTTCTGTCCTGGCAGTGAGCTGATGAGGATATTTCTGCTTTTGGTATACGGCCCGTAGGTGAATTTGGTGCATGCTTGCTGTAGTAGGCGGTTACATCGGGTCGGTTGGCTCTAAGCACCTGCGTTCTTACGATTCGCACTTGTGAGCCATCCGGGTTTATGAACTCTATGTCGACATCGGTCCTCATTACGGTGACAGGCACTTCCCTGAACATTCGATCTACCGCGTAGATGTATGCAAGGAGTGCCACCAAGAGCACGGCAAGCCACCGGGAGATGAACCCTGGTGTCAAGTCCGGCTGGAAAAGAGAGACGACGATTTGGGTCAGGCTCTTATCGTCGACAAACGCTGGGTGCAGAATGCCGATAATACCCGCGATGAAAAGTACCACGCCAAATGCGTGAGCGACACGATCCCGCATAATCAAAAATCCCCCCACCGATCGCTCGGCGGGGGGATTGTAGCACTCGCAAAACGAGTGTCGAGCAACTAGATGGTTTCGGTAGAACGCTTCATTTTTTTCTCCTCCAGTGGAGGCCCCTAAGTCGACCTGGTCTGCCGTATTGACGAATCATACCCGACATTCGTTTCCAGAAGATGTCTCAAACTAGGTCAGCACCACTGTCATATATGCGTTGTCACAGAACGTGCAACAGGGAAATCGGGATTGCAAGTGCCCTTGGCGTCATACAGCCTCGGATTGTTCCAAGCTAATATCGCATTCGCTCCGCTAAAGCTTTGATGCGACTTGCTATTCGCTATTCGCCCTTCGCCAGTCGCCCGGCGGCCCCGACGCTTCTCCGTCCTCCCGATCCCGATCCAGCGGGGATAACTCGCCGTCTCCGCGGCGTCTTTTCTCAAGCCGCCAAGCCCGACTGACGCCGCTGCAGAAAGCGGCGGACCGCGGGGTCGCGCTCAAGACCGATCGCGATCGCGTAAGCGCGACAGGCTTCGTCCTCTACTCCGGCCCTCGCCAGGAGCTCCGCGCGCGCAGCCCAATAGGGTTGGTATTCGGCAAGCCGCGGATCGCCGGCCGCCTCCGGCATCGCCTCGAGCCCGGCGTTAGCGCCTTGCACCTCCGCGAGCGCCAGCGCGCGATTGATGGCGACCACCGGTGAGCCGGCGAGCGCAAACAAGGCATCGTAGAGCTGCACCACCGCCGCCCAATTCGCTTCGCCCGTGCGGCAGCGATAAACATGCGCCGACACCCTTTTAGCGGCCAATCGCTCAGCGCCGAAGCGAACGCCTCCGACAGCGCGTCTTCGGCTTGCGCGACATCGCGCGTGCGGCCCGCAAGAAAAGCGACGAGTTTTCCGTAGCTCCGACGCGCGACCGCGTCCGCCGTGCTTTTCGCCTCTGCATCGCCCTCGCGAAAACTCATGCGGTCACGGAAGCGCCGTCACCGATCGGCAATCGCCAACTTGGCGCCGAGCAGCACAAATGCCCCGGCGAAAGTGCGACGCATCCAAGTCAGAATTTTCGGCCGCGATATGACGTGGTCGCGGATCGAGGCGGCGAACAGTCCGTAGCCGACGAAAACCACAAAAGTCATCAGCATGAAAACGGCGCTCAACATCAGCATGCGCGAAAGCGGATTGGCTTCGTCGGTGCTGACGAACTGCGGCAGGAACGCCAGGAAGAAAATCGAGAGCTTTGGATTGAGGATGTTGATCAGGATCGCATGCAATGTGATTTGGGCCGCCGAACGCGCGCCCTCCGCTTTCTCGACGCTCAGCGCGCCCCGTTCGCGCAGCGCGTTCCAGGCCATATAGAGAAGGTAGGCGACGCCGACATACTTGAACGTCTGAAACGCGAGCGCACTCGTATGCAGGAGCGCCGCCAGGCCCACGATCGCGGCGGCCATGTGCGGGACAATGCCGATCGTGCAGCCGAACGCCGCCACGACGCTGGCGCGCGACCCACGCGCCAGGCCCGTCGCCAGCGTGTAGAGAACGCCCGTGCCGGGTGACACGACGATGACGAACGAGGTGACAAGAAATTCGACGCTCACGGGCGGTCTCCTGCTGCGGGTGCTCTACTTCACACCATCGGCTCGTAGCACAGCAAGACATTCCCGTTGCCGAAGGCCCGCGTTACACCAGCACGCCGCCGCCTGTGGCGGCTGCCCGACGCGCTGCTCTCCCCTCAAGTTGAGCCGGGGATTGAACGGGAGATCGCGTTCGGCGTTAGGGTGGGGAAGCCCAAAACCCCGAGGAGGATGTCATGAGCTATATCGACGGTTTTGTCGTTCCCGTTCCCGCCGCGAAGAAGGAGGCGTATCGCAAAGCTGCCGCCAAGATGGCGCCGCTCTTCATGGAGTTTGGCGTGACGCGCGTCGTGGAATGCTGGGGCGACAACATACCCGATGGAAAAGTCACCGACTTCAAGCGCGCGGTGAAGGCCGAGGCCGGCGAAAACGTCGTTTTCTCCTGGATGGTGTGGCCGTCGAAGGCGGTGCGCGACGCGGGAATGAAAAAGATCATGTCGGACTCCAGGATGCAGCCCGGGCAGGACGTGCCCTTCGACATGAAGCGCATGATCTTTGGGGGATTCGAAGTCCTGCTCGACACCGAAAAATAGGTTTTTCGGAGATCGAAGAGTCCCGCCGCCTCCTGCGCGACCACTCCGCGGAGGCGGCGCGATTTTAGGTGTCGCGGCGGCGTTCCAAAACCCGAAAACGCCGCCGCTGACGAAAAAACCCTAAGCGGCAGTCGCGGGGTCGATCACCGCCTTGACCTCGGTGATGATGTTGGCGGGGAAGCCGGAGAGCCGCGCGTGCTCGCGGATCACGGCTTCGTCGTCGGCCAGGTAGATGCAAAAGGTCTTGTCGCCGGTGACGTAGCTTTCCTGCCACTGGATGCGCGGGCTGAGCTTCGCGAGAGCGCCGTTCGACTGGTGGGCGACGGCGCTCAGGCCTTTTTGGTCTTTTCCGCCGATGCCCGTGACGCTGCGTTCGATCACAAATTTCTTCATGGCCTTCTCTCCCGTTCGAGTGCTCCCAGAGGCTGGCATTAGCCGGATTTTTGCTTGCTGCGCGAGTGTCGATAGTGTCATTATAGAGGGGTGATTCCGCCACTCTTGGACGAACGGCCATGATCGACGTCACGATACTCTATTGCCCGGATGGCTCGGTTTCTTCCTCCATCGCCCCGCTCGAAGTTTTTTACGCCGCCGGCACGACGTGGAACCTTTGCGTGAGCTCCAACCCCGAGCCGCGCTTCACGGTCACGACGGTTTCCGTCGACGGGAAGCCGGTCATCGGCGGCGCCGGCGTGCGCGTCATTCCGGATAAACCGCTCTCCGCGGTCGAGCGCACTGACCTGGTGCTGGTCCCGGCCGGCGGCACCGACGTCGACGTCATGCTCGAGAAGAACGCCGCGGCGATCCCGTGGCTTCGAAAACTGCACGAAAGGGGCGCGCTCATCGCGGGCGTGTGCACGGGCGTGGCGATTCTTGCCGAGGCGGGACTTTTGGACGGACGCCGCGCCACGACCCATTGGGCGGTCGCCGACCATTGCGTGACGGAGGATCGCGGCGTGCTCTGCGGCGGCGGCGTCTATGCCTCGATCGATCTCGCGCTCTACATTGTTGAAAAGCTCTGCGGCCGCGATATCGCGATCGGTTGCGCAAAATCCCTGGTGGTGCAGATGCCGCGCACCTACCAGACGGGTTTTTCCGTGCTTCCCTTCGGCGGCGATCATGCCGATGCCGCGATCCGCCGCGCCGAGGACTGGCTGCACAATCATTTTCCCGACGACATCGACCTCGACAAGCTGGCCGAGGATCTGGCGCTGACCCCGCGCACTTTTCTCCGCCGCTTCAAGGCCGCGACCGGCGACACGCCGCTCGCCTATCTGCAGCGTCTCCGCACCGAGGCCGCCAAGCGCATGCTGGAGGAAGACCGCATGACGATCCAGGAAGTCGGCCTCGCGGTCGGCTACGAAGACGTCGCCTTCTTTCGCGACCTCTTCAAACGCCACGCCGGCCTTCCCCCCGGCGCCTACCGCGAATGCTACGGGAAATCGATCCAGCCGTCGGCTGCTTGAGCTGATCGAGCCGGACGGTTCGGCGCCGCCGCGCGACCCCCTCTCCCCTGGCGGGAGAGGGTGGCCTTCGGCGTGAGCCGAAGGCCGGGTGAGGGAGAAAGGCGTTGCGCGCGACCTGCCCCTCTTGCCTCTCGCACCGAGCCTGCTCTCGGGGCGGGTGTGTCCGCACGCTTTCCTGTGCTAATGCAAGAGCAACAATCACGAACCGGTTTGGGAGGATCGAAAAATGGCGGCAATATCAATTCATCCGGCTGTGGATTCTGGGATCAAGCCCGGCTCGAAGGATTTTTCGGGCGGAACGCTCACCTGTAAATGCGCCAGCAATCCGGTCACCGTCAGCATCGGCGCGCAGATCGCGCACAACCACGCATGCGGCTGCACCAAGTGCTGGAAGCCGCAAGGCGCGACGTTCTCGGTCGTCGCCGTGGTGGCGCGCGACAAGGTCAAGGTCACCGCCAATGAGGCGAAGCTGAAAATCGTCGACCCAAGCGCCACGATCCAGCGGCACGCCTGCACGGTCTGTGGCGTTCACATGTTCGGCCGCATCGAGAACGACAAGCACGCCTTTTTCAGCCTCGACTTCATCCATCCAGAACTGTCGAAGGAAAGCGGCTGGGCCGCTCCGACGTTCGCGGCGTTCGTCTCCTCGGTCATCGAATCGGGAACCAAGCCGAGCGCGATGGCGGGCATCAGGTCGCGCCTGAAGGAGCTGGGCCTCGAGCCCTACGACTGCCTCTCGCCCGCGCTGATGGATGCGATAGCGACGAATTCCGCAAAACTGTCGGGCGCGCTGAACGCCTGAGCGATTCCCCTCCCCCCTTGCGGGGGAGGGTGGCCTTCGGCCTTGGTCGAAGGTCGGGTGAGGGGTCTGCAGCGGCCGCGATTTCCCTCCCCTCATCCTGAGGTGCTCCGCGATCCCCCGGTTTAACCGGGGGAGGAGCCTCGAAGGAGCGGAAGAGAGCCTGCCCCGTTCCCGGTTAAACCGGGGGATTGATCGGGGGCAGAACCACGCACGACATTTCAAAACTGTCGTCATGCCCGGACTCGATCCGGGCATCCATTCCGTTGCAGTCCCGACCAGCCGCGCCTCCGACGCCGCCGCGCGATTCCCCTCCCCCTTGCGGGGGAGGGTCAGGGAGGGGGGAAAGGCGCAGCGCGCGGCCCGTCCCCTCTCCTCATCATGAGGTGCTCCGCGAAGCGGAGCCTCGGAGGAGCAGGAGAGAGCGTCGCGGCTATCCGGAGCCCGATTTGTGTAGGGACTTTGAGTTCCCATGATTCACGGCCCAACAATCGTCCGTCAAACGACGCCAAGAAAATGGCCGCGGGCCCAAGCTATGAGATAGTCCCTTAGTACTGGCCGATTTGCGCATTCTCGGATCATTGCTTGGTACCCTGACGCGAGTTGATCATTGCGCGCGAGAAGCTGCGTCAGGCGTTCAAGGATAGCGCCGGCAGCTGCCGACTGGCGAAGGAACGGCAGGCGCGTGGTCCAAATCGCTTTCAGGAACGCCCAGGAAACGGAGAAGTGGGATTCGAGCTCCGCTGTCGGTGTGCCGATGAATTCGACTGCGGCCTTAAACCGCCGCAGCCCTTCAGTGTCATCCAGCTTAACGATCTCGATCAGAGTGAGAGCGTTGAGTGAGACGTGGTCGTGCTTTTGAATTGAGAGGTCGGCAACGGCACGTGCATAGGCGGGGCCGGTCATCTTGCCAGCATCGGCCGCACACATGAGCACGGGTTGAAGCCACACACCGGTGCGCTCATGTACGCTTCGGGCTATCGTCCGATAGTGGAAATCATCGCTAAGAAGAAGCAAGTTCTGTTCTGCGCTTATGTGGATGGCATCAAGGAAGCCATGGGGTGCCATTTCGAGCAGCGCAGACTGCATCCCAGACGTAATCGACGGCACGAAAGTTGGCAGTATTTCTAACTCGGACTGCAGTGCCGTAATGCCGGCCTTGATGGTGGCAATGGACTCTGTCACCTGTTCATTCGAGATCTCCTCGCGAAAGTACTGACCCTCGGCATAACCGATCGTCATGAGGGGCTCACCGTCAGCACTTGGCTGATACTGATCGCGCCATTGACGCAGTTCGTCTAGGGAAGATTGGGGTATGGCGACACGTGCGAACATCGACTTCAGAACAGGAACCAGTCCGAGCGAATAGGCAACCCAGGCCGTGTAAGTATCGAGAACAACGCCGCGGTCGGCAGCGTCGCGAATTGAACGAATAGCCTCTATCCGCTCTTCGGAGGTTCCGACACAAGTTCGCAGAAGCTCGCCACGGCGGATGACAGTGCCGGCGAACTCGATGCTGCTTTTCCCAAACGTCGAAGCTGCAAGCGCAAGCGGAAATCCGTTCCGCAGGTAGTTATCGAGTATGTCTGCTCGACGCTCTGAAAAGCGCTTAACTTCATTGAGCATCGGCGTTAGGTCGCCCCCTTTGATCTCAAACTGATAGAAGCCCTTCGCGTCGGGGAAGCGGGACGGAAGCGTTTCCATGATGTCGTGCAGGAGAGCGAGAAACTTGTGCTTGATATCGGCGATGCGCCACGATCGTGCCGTCCCCAAACGGCGGCGTTAGTGTAACGACATCATCCTGTGAGTGACTGACTCCATAGTGATCGATCGAAGGGCGATCGGGCCCATTCTCGATGACCACACGGAGGGTCTCATTGCCCTCCCGGATGAGCTGGACCCAGCAATCGACTGTCACCTCGGGGCCAACAAGCGGAACGTGCGCCCCTGCCGGCTTCGGTAGAATCAGTCCGATATAGAGCTGAGCAACGCGCAGCTCATCGCGGTGATTCAACGCCGTTTCATACCCGAGCGCTAGGCCGTCCTCAGGTCTCCCGAAGGTGGCCAGAAGCTGAGCTAGGCCCATCTGCTGGATCGGCAGGCCTTTGAGGTAGGCTGGATCGACTTTCCTCAGATGTTCCTCGATGCGGTCCCTTCGATCCTGCCGCAGCCAAGTGGTGATTAGGCCAAGATGAGCAGCGAGATCGTCGGGGGACGCGGCGACCGCCTCCCGAAAGGCAACGGCGGCCTCGTCGAGCGCACCGCTGTTGAAGAATATGCTGCCCGCGACTCGAGAATAAAAAGGGGTCGCCCTCAATGCAGCTGGCAGGGACTGAATAAAGTCGACCGCGACTCTTCGCGGATTGGCGTTCGCGAGCCCCCGAGCAAGCGAGCGTAGGTCTTCGCTGTCATAACGAGTATCAACATGGTCGCTTAAGAGATCGACCACGGATTCCGCATCGTCCTCTCGCTCGGCGATCCGCGCGAGCATCCGGCGTGAAGCCGAGTTCAAGGTAGCGCGGCGAGTAAGAGCGATTTCGAACAGCTCCCTAGCCCAAACTTGATCCTTCAAGTGGTTTGCGATTTCGTGGAGGACGATTGGCACAATCGCTTGATCCGCAAATTCTTGCAGAAGGTCGGCGACACGTGGGCGCGGATCATCAATACGGCCTAGTCTGAAGCGCGCTAGGAGCGTCAAACTCTCGAAGTAGGCTTTGTCATCGATCTCGTATGTGGAGATGTCGGTCTCGTGGGCAAGAGCCTCGATTGCGCTCCAATCGCCGGTATTGGCGCTGATCTGCAGACGGCCAAATACCGAATCTCGCGACGGCGGCATCCGCTCAACCAACAGGGCAGCGGTCTCAAGGTCGTTTTGTTCAAGAGCGATGAGGAAACGTCGCTCGTTAAGTGTCTGGTTGTCGGGCACAAGTTGGAGGCCCTCGGTCACAACCGCCCGCGCCGCGTCGGCATCTTGGAGGAGCCTATACCCGGTGCTCAGATTCGCACACAGAGAGACAGTAAAGTCGTCCCAAGTTGCTTCGGATCGAAGCACTCGGCCCCACTCATCTTGTAGGTCACGAACTGCCGAACCAACACGCGCCAGGATTTCGTGCCCAAGGGGCTTGCGCGCGTTATCCTCGAACGAGGCGCATGCGTCGGCGATCTCGGCTTCTGCTGCTACGCGGAGGAGGTTCTTGTCGTCCGGGTGACGCGCACTCGCCTCCCGTGCCGCTCGGGTCCAAGAGCCCAGTTCAGGCCGGAAGCGAAGATAGTCTACTCGAGCAACCTCGACCGTGGGATCGGTCTCCAAGTCCTTTGGGATAATCGGGAAAGCATCCTCGACCTCGGGAAGTAGCCCCGCCGCAGTGATCAGATACGCGAATAGCGGTCCGCGATCACCTGAAACCCCAAGTGATGCCATCCCGAATTCTCTGGCTTGAGCCGGCCGACCGAGAAGGACAAGGCCTAGGACCTTCAGCGCAACCGCCTTCGCATCCTCCGGCGCGTGGTCGTATGCTTCGAGGTAGTCGTTGCCGGCGGCCATTTCGTCGCCGAGGCGCAATTTGCATGCGGCGATATTGGCCCGCACGCGAAAGCGTACTCGGCCTTCGACACCCGCGGGCAGGTTCGCCCAAAGCGTCTCTAGCAAGCCAAGGGCGGTGCGAGGCCGGCCAGAGGTCAGCACTTCCCGGTACTGATCAATCTGACCGTCGAGAAGGGTGCCGATCGACGAGTCGTTCCAAGCTGCCAAACCGGCGGCGACACTTGCGTTAGAAGCTGTTTGCCGGTCGATGCGCTGCAGTATCCCGAGCATCGCAACTTGCTCGGTTGCGGAGGACTCTACGTACTCGATAATCCGGTCTTGACCTCTGGCGATTCCACGCAGGTGCGGAAAAGCGTCGGGCGAAAAGGCGTCTATGGCAGGTTCGTGCTGAAGAATATGCGTCCCAAGCGTTTGCCAACCCCATACCTGCACCGTGAAGTCGCGCCCGAGTTTGGCTTGCTCATCCGTGAATGCGGCCGCTTCTGCATGTAGAGCTGAGACGTCATCAGCAGTCGTTGCGATGATGTATTCTTTGAGCTTTGGGTTGAAAGTGAGTGCCGTTTCCGCTTCTTCTCGGACGGTCGCCCTCTTAAGTTTATCGGTTTTGATTGTGAGCTTGCACTGAATGCCGACCCAATGATCAAGTGCCAAGTGACGTCGTCGACCAAGCAGATCAACACCCTTCTGAGCCTGCCCTGACGAGCCGAACTCTTGGACGTTGGGGTCTTTGAGGACCTGCTCAAAAAGGACCTTGCATTGCCGCTGAAAGACGGCTGGGTCTGACGTCTTGGGTATCTGAGTAGATGCGCTTACCGTCATTCAATGACACTAGCCGTTGTGGAACGGCATCTAAAGAACATAATGCGAACAATCAACAGTGGATGTGCGGCTATGTCGATCGCCAATCGCTATATCAAGGAGTGATCGCGTTCTTCCCCTACATCACCCTAATATCCTCCGGCCTCTGATCATATCGATCATGTCTCCCATCGATATATTTGATTTTCCCCGCGAGCTCATCCGCATCAGCGTCGTCAAGCGAGGCAACCGCGACGGCGTAGAATGCGGCGCCAAGTGCCTCGCTCTTCTCCCCGCGCGCGAAAACGCGGACGCCGCAGGTTTTGCAGAATTGAAAGTGCAGAAAGGGCTCTGGTTGTCCAGGCGCCGTCCACCGATAGTCCGCCAGCGCGTCGGCGCCCGCGATCAGGCGAAAACGATCGGCCTTCACGAACACGAACCACGCGCGCGCCTTGGCGCAAATGGAGCAGTTGCACCGCGTGGTGCCCTCGGCGAGATCGATGTCCGCCTGATAGCGGAC
>CAYTTC010000092.1:0-13166 GCA_964440525.1 uncultured Propylenella sp.
GGCACCCATGCGAGCCTTGATCGTGCCGAACGGGTGCTCGACGGTCTCGCGTCTCCGACACGACCTTCAAACCGAGCTTCTTCTTCAATGCACCCGCGATTGCGCCCCGGATGGTGTGAGCTTGCCATCCAGTAGCTTCGATGATGTCCGCGATTGTGGCGCCTTTCGGTGACGATGTCTGCGCCGGTCGCTCGACTGATTGACGTATGCATTTTCCGGCAGTCCATAGCGGCAGAAAACCGGCGCAGAGAAGCAGGAGTTTGTGATGGGATTTCCGTATGGGGTTATCGTGAGGAGCTTCGAGAGTCTTGGCCATGAACAACGATGAGCCCCGCTCCGACCCATGCGACAGCAGGGCTGGGTTTGGGCGGCGAGGCATCTAATTTCCGGCGGGCCGCGTTCTCTCTGCATCTTCCGGCTGCCTGCCGCCTTATCTTCGCGCGGCGCGGGTTGCTCTCATGCTTTCCGTCCGTCGTGCTTCGATCCGTTCCGCCTTCGTTGGGACTGCTATTTCGCGGGGAAGCGCCGCTGCCTCGAATACCGGTTCGCGCGCGATCTCCGACAGGCGATTGGCCGAGCGCGCCGCCGCTTGAGTGTTGGGGCGGAACAGAGCGTCGGCGAGCGGGTCGGTTATCATTTTGGCGAAGCGCTCCACCTCTGCCTTGTAAAGATCCGCGACCAGCTGCGGCAGCAACTCCGGCAATCCGGCTTCTTTCAGGAACTCGGTCAGCGGGTGGCCCGTGAACCTTGCTCCTTCTGAAGCAAAGCGCTTCAAGGCGTCTTCGAAGGCCCGCTTGGCTTCGATCCGGTCCCTCGCCGACAAGCCACGCCCAAGCCAGGCGGTGATCCTTGCTTCCATCGCCACGCCCGCGCCCCGAACAAGCGGCCGCTCGGCAAGCGCCGTGCGCAGCTCCTCGACCCGCTCTTCGATCAGATGCTTCTTCCAATTCTTGTAACTGGTCTCAGCATCATCAATCCGGCCCGTAGATTGCAGCCGGGCCGCCTGCATTGCGATGAAGACGTCATCCGGCGGAAGACTCATATCAACGCGGACCCCGAGAAGAATGGAGTCGAGCCAGTTTTCGACCACGTCTGCTTCTTCTGCCGCCTGTTCGGCAAGGCGGAACCCCAGCATCAGCTCGGCGACGGCAAGCGCTTCGACCTCGGTGCGCTGCTGCTTTTCGGCAGAGACTGCCCGGCCCAGCTCCTTCAGCGACGCCCCGCCGAAGACTGTCAGGCCGGCGAGGACGGTAACCACGACCGATACTGCGGCACCGGCGGAAACGAGCGCCTTGAAGCGCCTGGTGGAGGGCCGCAAGCGCGGCACCGCGATATTGATGGAACAGACGGCAGCGATGATGAGGAGCTTTGCGCCAAGAGCCCTCGGAAGCACCGTGTCGAGAACGCTCTTTGCGGCAGGGGCGACGTCTTCTTCAATCCAGAAGATCCAGCCCCAATCGGCCCGGTCGAGCCAATAGGTGGCCGCCACGAGCAGAACGCCTTCCACCACCAAGGCGATCACCCAGGGCCGCAGCGATCTAGCGAGCGTCTTGTGGACGCGCCCCGCGGTAAATTCGAAGTAGAACCAGGGAACGAGAGCAAGTATGAACGGGAGCCAGAAACTGGCCGACCCGAAGACGAGCAAGAGAAGGGCCGCCACGGCCAGCAGAATGAAGGGCAGAGTCATGACCATCGCTGGCGCATAACAACACCACGAGCGCCTTGATGGAAGCTATGCACATCGAAGGACCCGGTTCGCTGTTCCAGACTGGAACAACCAACAGTCCCCCCGGTCCCTTCGTCGCAAATGTATTGGCGCCGATCACTCAAGTCGGCTCCATCGAATAGCGCTTGTTCGCCCGCTTGAAGTCGATTGTCTCGGCAGGCTTGGACGTCGGTGGCGTCACTGACTGGCCGTCGAGGCGAACCCATGCAGCATCCCGATCCGCTGCTTGATCGCGTCTGCCGCCGTCTGGGGCGGGACCGTCTCTCTATTCACAGGCGTCCGAAAGCCTCCACGTCTTCCGAGGACGCTCTCGCGAGCGCGTAGTAAAATCGTCGAAACCCGCGACCGCTCACACTGTGCCGTCGGCTTTCGCCGCGTGCGCTCGATCTCCGCCTTACGAAGTGTAGGCTGCAGAGCGCCAACCACGCTCTCGGTAATGCGGTCCTGAAGATCACAGTGCTGACGCGCGTTCCTACGCGCTGGGCCCCATTGATGCGGCCGGCGCAGAAGCTGCGCGCGATAGCGGGCGGCAAGCGGTATATTGCCGTTACGGCAAGACCTCCGTCAGGCTCCCGTGCCGAAGCATCTCGCCGCTCCTGAGGTGCCTGGCTCAAAAGCGGCGCTTCAGTCGCTCGGCGTCTGGGACAGCGTGGCGGGAAGCGTTGCTGAGGCGGAGAACGTGCGCGCCGCGCCGGCGCTCGTCAGTCGTGGCGAGGCATCGCTCGGTATCGTCTACACCACCGCGCCAAGGCCACTGGATTGTGCCCAATCGGCACGCCGTTGTAGGCTGGGATGATCACGGTTAGGAGGGGCTTGTCTCCGTCGCGCTTCGCAGCGCCGGGCGAGTCAAATCTGGAAGTATGAAAGCTCGGAGCATCCTGGCTGCCAGTTTCTTCGCTTGCCTCGCAGCGCCGGCGGGTGGCGCGACCTTCGAGCGGGTTGATGCCGGTGGTGGAGCGCCATCCCTTATCTTCATGGAAGGCGATCTGAACGTCGGTGATCAGAAGGCTTTCATCGACACGGTCCTCGGCATCGAAGATGCGGTGATCATGCTCAGGAGCGACGGCGGCAGCATTGAAGCAGCTCTCGCAATCGGCAAAGCAATCCGGCTTAAGGGCTTCACGACACTCGTGCTCGATGGGCACCGATGCGCATCTGCATGCGCACTGATCTGGCTAGGCGGACAGACGCGCTTCATGGCCGCCGACGCCGAGATTGGGTTTCACGCCGCCTATGAGCTTAACAACGGCGCGTCCATCGAACGCGGCGCACCGAATGCTTTGATAGGGGGATACCTGGCAGGGCTCGGATATTCCGACGACGCGATCTTCTACGTTACCAGGGCCCCCCCGGAGGGCATGAGTTGGCTCACATTTGAGATGGCCGATGAGCTTGGAATTAACGTGCGCCTGTGGGAGACGGCGGTTTCTGCGAAGGACAAGCTACCGGCGACGCCGGAGCCGCTGCCAAGCACCCCTATTCAAGAGCCCGACAACCCACCAGAAAGCCCTACTCCTCCGAATCGGAGCATGGAAGCTGAGACAGTGGCGCGTGGGCTTGCGGCGGCGCTCGTCAAGGTTGGCGGGTCGCAGGGAACATATGTCTCGGCAGAGGCCGAGGGTGGCGATGTAGCAATAAAGAACTTGAGAGTATCTCTTGGAGCCGGCAAGCCGATCATCACGTTTGAGCAGACCCTCGTGGAAGCTCCGCAGGAAGCGATGCGGGGGGGCTTCGAGAGCCGGCGGGTGACTTTCACGGCCGGCACAATATCTGGCAGTTCGGCCGGCTCCATCAACGCCGTAACCTTGACCGGCGTGAGGATTTTCGCTGCCGGCGATAGCGAGCGCGGAAGCTCCGGCGAAGGCATCCTTTTTGATACAGCTGAAGCAAGCGATTTTCGCGCGCGCTCCAGTGAGGTGGGCGAGATCACCGTGGCGCGTATCTATCTAGAAGCGGGAAATTTCGCTGGCGACATTCCTCAGGACATCAGTGGCCTAGTCGAGGACATCGTTTTTCCGACGGCGTTCTTTGCCAACAGCACCATCAAGCCGGCGATGCTCGGCTACGAAAGGATTGTGCTCGACCTGAGCTGGGACGTGTCAAGCGATGCTTCGGGGACTATGACCGTGCGCGATCTGTCGGTCAGCGTGGAGAAGGGCGGTAGTCTCTCGATCAAAGGCGTGGTCGAAAACGTCTCCGCTCTGAGCCCGCCGAATAGCACGGAAGCAAGCGCGAAGATGATGCTGCATCGAGTCTCGATTCAATATGAAGACCATTCGCTGGTCGGCCGCCTCCTCGACTATCTTGCAGCCCAACAGACCGGGCCAAGCCCGCCGTCGATATTCCTCGGGCCCGTCGAAGCAGCAGTGGCAGCCGCGCTGAGCAACAAGTGTCAGCCTCCCTGCTCCAGAGCCGATTACGTCCGGCAGTTGGGGGGAGAGATTGCGGTGTGGATTCCCACGCTGAATAAGGCGGAGGTGGGCAGTTCAACGGACCAAGCGCACGTTCGCGTCATCGACAGCCTGAAAACCTTCCTCCACAATCCTCAATCGCTCACCATCAATATCGAACCGAACCCGCCGATCTCCGGAGAGGAAGTTTTGGCTCTTGTAGAAGGGCTGCCTCAGCCTTTCCTGAACCGGCTTGGAGTGTCTGTGCTGGCAACGTCGGATGCTGGGGATGATCTCGCGGACACAGACATTCCTGATGGCGACAAAGGAACACTACCATCGGGGTTCGATTATTCCGGATGCAAGGAGCAATGCGGGCGGATGGCAGACTGCGTGGCCGTAACATTCTTCAATCGAGTCTGCTATCTGAAGGAGACGGTCGGAGAGCGAAGGCTCCATCCCGGCGCTACCTCGTGGGTGAAGCCGTAAACTGCCAGCAGCAGAACGATGCACAACAAGCCAAATTCGTCCGCTATGGCGTGGACGTGAAGCAGGTCGGGCGCGAGCTTGGGGTGCGCTACGTGCTTGAAGGGAGCGTGCGCAAGGCGGGGAACCGCGTGCGCATCACCGGGCAGCTGATCGATGCGACTGACGATCGCCTCGATGGCTGATGGAGCCCCTTCGCCGATAGATGTGGGCCCCTTCAATCCAGACCGTGCCTGAGCCAGTGGAGAGTCGGATGGGCATGCTCGACGGGAAGGTGGCGATCGTCACGGGAGCAGGCTCCGGCATCGGCCGCGCGGGTGCAATATTGATGGCGCGGGAAGGCGCGGCGGTCGTCGTGGCCGAGATCAATGAGGCCGCCGGCGAGAGCGTGGCCGGACTCATTCGAGCGGAAGGCGGCCAGGCGGAGTTCCAGGCGACCGACGTGCGCGACGGTGGGTCGGTCGAAGCGCTCGTCGCCGCGACATTGGCTCGCTTCGGCCGCGTCGACGTGCTCTTTCACAACGCCATGTCCGTGCCGCTGGTGAACGATCGGGACCGGCGCGTCACCGAACTGCCGGACGAGACGTGGCACGCCATTATCGATCTGTGCCTGACCGGCACATTCCACTGCGCCAAGCATGTCGGCCGACAGATGCTGAGGCAGCGGTCGGGTTCCATCGTCTTCACCGCCACGGACGACGCCCTGATCGGCCAGGCCGGCATCGATGGATACACGGCGGCAAAGGGCGGCGTGGTGGCGATGGTCCGCTCGATGGCGGCGGGGCTCTCGCCCGAAGGCGTGCGCGTGAACGCCGTCTGCCCGAGCTTCGTCAACACGCCGCATCAGAGCGTTTTCATGAACGATCCGGCCCGGCGCAGGGTAATCGAGAACCTGCATCTGCTGCCGATCTCGGAGCCGGAGGACATCGCCGAATTCGCCGTGTTCCTGGCGAGCGACCGCGCCCGAACGGTGACCGGGGGCGTCTTCCCGGTCGATGCCGGCTATCTTGCGTTCAAGGCTCGGGTCGACCTGGACGCGGTCTTCCGTCGCGACGAGGCTGCGTCGTGACGGGCGGCCGCTTGGCATCGCCTGCCTGCTGCCTTTATCGTTGATCGCCGGCGTCGGGGGACGGGATGGCTGAAGTCGAGTGCGTGCTGGACTGCAAGAACTGGCTGGGCGAAGGGCCCACCTGGCATGCGCGGGAGCACGCCCTGTACTGGGTCGACGTGCCGTCGAAACGCATCCATCGCTGGAACCCCGCTTCGGGGGAGCATCGGAGCTGGGCGACGCCGGAGCTTATCGCCGCGACCGCCGTGCGGGCCAAAGGCGGGCTCTTGATCGCCTCGCGGAGTGGCCTCGACTTCTTCGATCCTGAGAACGGCGGGCTTGAGCGCTTCGTCGCGCCTGAAGTCGATCTCCCGGGGAACCGCTCGAACGACGGCAAGTGCGACCGGCAGGGACGCTTCTGGTACGGCACGATGCAGAACAATTTCGCGCCGGACATGAGCGAGACGGCGATCTCCGAAAATTCCGGGTGGCTGTATCGTATCGACCCTAATGGCGGCGTGAAAAGGATGGACGGGCCCTTCGGCATCTCCAACACCTTCGCCTGGAGCCCCGACAACCGGACCATGTATTTCGGCGACACCTTCGACTGCATCTATGCCTACGACTTCGAGCCGGAGAGCGGCGAGATTTCCAATCGCCGTCCCTTCGCCAAGGTGGAGGGGATGGGCTTCGGCGACGGCTCGACGATCGATGCCGAGGGCTATCTCTGGAATGCCCGCTGGGACGGCAGCTGCGTTATCCGCTTCGCGCCGGACGGCACGCTGGACCGCGTGGTCGAGATGCCCTGCCGGCGGGTGACGAGTTGCGCCTTCGGCGGCGACGATCTCGGCACGCTTTACGTCACCACCGTGCGCTACGGGCTGAGCGAGGCCGAACTCGCCGAGCAGCCGCTCGCTGGCGGCATTTTCGCCATCGACGCCGGTGTCAAGGGACTGCCCGAAGGGCAGTTCGCCGGTTGAGCCCGCCGGCCGCGCGATCGGGGGCCAGCGGGCCGCTCGTCCGGCTCCGCAACGTCTCCAAGAGCTTTGGCGCGACTGTCGCGGTAAAGCCGCTCGACCTCGATATCGAGCATGGCGACTTCGTCGCCATCCTCGGGCCCTCGGGCTGCGGCAAGACCACGCTGCTCCGCATGATCGGCGGCTTCATCATGCCCGGCAGCGGCACGGTAGAGATCGGCGGCGCCGACGTGACGCAGCTCGGCCCGGAACGGCGGCCGACCAACATGGTGTTCCAGGGCTACGGTCTCTTTCCGCATATGAATGTGCGGCAGAACATAGCCTATGGGCTGAAGATCGCCGGGCGGCCGCCCGTCGAGATCGACCAGCGCGTCGGGGACATGCTTGCGATGATGCACCTGCCGGAACTTGCCGACCGCGCGATCCAGGATCTCTCCGGCGGGCAGCAGCAGCGCGTGGCGCTGGCGCGCGCGCTCGTCATGCGGCCGCAGGTCCTGCTCCTCGACGAGCCGCTTGCGGCGCTCGACCTGAAACTCAGACAGGCGATGCAAGAGGAGCTGCGCCGTATCCACCGGGAGATCGGCGGCACCTTCGTCTTCGTCACGCACGACCAGGGCGAAGCGCTCGCGCTCGCCAACCGCATCGCGGTCATGGAGGCGGGTGAGCTGGTGCAGCAGGGCGACGCGGAGGAGATCTATGCGCGCCCGCGCACGCGTTTCGTTTCCACCTTCATCGGGGAGGCGAATATATTCGAGGGCCTGCGCAGCGGCGGGGTCGTGGAGTTCGCCGGCATGCGCGTCCCAGCCCCGGGCCCCGACGGCCGCGTCACCATCGTCGTCCGGCCGGAGGATGTGCGGCTCGCGCCCACCGCGCTCGCCGCCGACGTCGCCTTCAAGGGCGTGCTGGAGGACATGGTCTATCTCGGCGCGTTCGTGCGCTACCGGGTGCGGCTGTCCGACGGACAGCGCATCACGGCAAGCACCGCCCATCGCGCCACCCGCCACGCGCTCGCCGTCGGCAAGCCGGTCTGGGCCGGCTGGTCGCTCGATGACCAGCGGGTGATCGAAGAGTAACCTAGACGAAGGAGGCCGCTGCGCCGACGATCCCGGCGTCGGGACCCAGGGCGGCGCGTAGGATCGGAATTTCGCGGCAGTCTTCGGCAAAAATGTGTTTGCGTGCGGCCGCGATCAACGCCGGCCAGTAAGGCCCGTCCGCCGTCCCGAGCCCGCCGCCAATCACGACCGCGTCGGGGTCCAGCATGTTGATCAGCAGGCCGACCGAGGCGCCGAGCAAGCGGGCCGCATCGTCGACAATCACACACGCCGCAGCGTCGCCGGACGCCGCTTCGGCAAGAACGCGCTCCGCGCTTCCGACCGGCGCGCCGGTCGCCGCCGCATAGGCCCGCGCGAGCCCCGGTCCGGATGCAAGCTCTTCGACGACCGGCGCTTGCAGGCTGCCGCACGCGGAACAGCGCATCGAAAGCGGCGTGCTGGCGAAATGAATGGCATAGCCATGCGCGCCGGCATAGGGCCTCCCGTCGAAGCAGAGGCAATAGCTGATCCCCGTCCCGACCGAGACATAAGCGCAGATGCTGCGTTCCCTCCCCGCCCCGAAAAGCATTTCCGCGCGCGCAGCGGCGCGCACGTCCGACTCGATTGTTGCGGGCGGCATTCCGGGCGGCATCGCAGCGGCGAAGTGTTCCGCGAGAGCTATCCCGGCCCATGCGAAATTATAGCTGCTGCGCACGACCCCGCCTGTGTCGACCAGTTCCGGCACGCCGATTCCGATTCCGGATATTGGCAGCCCGCAGCTTTCGCCTTCGCCGATCAGCGCGACGGCGAGATCGACTGCCGCAGCGAGCGCCGGCGCGCCGCCGCCACTCCGGTCGGTGGCGGTCTGCCGCCGCTCGACGATCGCGCCGCTCGACAGGTCGACGATACCGGCGGCGATCTTGGTTCCTCCGATATCGATGCCGATCGCGTGCGGGCTGGTCACCGCGCGGCTATCCCGCCGGCCGCCGCGCGGTCGAGCAGGATGCGGCCTCCGGCGCATTCGTGAACGATTGTCGAGGGCCATTCCGGATCGTAGCCCTGAGCGGCAGTGACCCGCTCCGCCGCCAGCCGCTTGTGGACGCCGGTCAAGACCAACACGGCGCGCTTTGAAAGATCGGCGATGGTCGTGATTCCGACCGACACGCCGTGCAGCGGCACCTCGGCCAGCGAGCCGAAATCGGGGAAGGTCTTCAGGTTGTCGATCCGCGTCGTCTCGGCGAGCTTGATCACCCCGGTTCGGCTATCGCGCGGCGTGCCGGGCGGATTGAACGCCACGTGCCCGTCCGAAACGCCGCTCGCCAGGAGGAACAGGCAAATACCGCCTGCGGCCAAGATACGCCGGTCGTAGGCCTCGGGCTCCGTGGGATCTGGCAGCCAAACGTTCTCCGGCGATACCTGACGCGCGGGCGGAAGGCCTGCATTGAAGGTGTCGCGAATGTGTTTGAACCCGAAACGCCGGCACGAATAATGCGCATCCGGGCTGCAGCGGACGAGCCTTCCGTTGGAAGGGACGAGATACTCGTCCATCATGACGACGATCAGCCGCGACAGATCGTGGCCGTCGCGCGCCGCTTGCCGGCCGATGGCTTCATAGGTTGGACGCAGGCTGCGGCCGCCGGGGCATCCAAGGAGCACCGGGTCGTCCGCCAGCGCGTCCGCCCTGACGACTTCCAGCACGCTGGATGCGAGCGCCTCCCCCAGCGCTTCAGGTGTATCGTGGACTTCGACCGATGCAGGCATGAACCCGTTCGTAGACCAAGCTCTTGCGGGGACACAAGGCATCGACCTGCGATAGCGGCGAGTGCTTGACACGCCCCGGCGATCCGGTGGCAAATAGCGGCTGGGAAGCCGCCAATGCCGGCGAGACAAGGGGGAATATCATGCCGCAAAGTTCGCTTATCCGGGTGCGCTCCTATGCTCCGATGACGCGGCGCCAGCTCACGCAGGGCCTGGGAGCGCTGGGCGCCTTCGCGGCGTTCGGCGCGGCGGGCCTGCGGCCCGCCCAGGCCGCCGCCAACATCACCTTCTTCGGCTGGCAGGGCTACGACGCCGGCCTGTCCGTCGACGACTTCCTCAAGAGGAACGACATCACGCTGGAGACGACCTATATCGGCAACAACGACGAGATCGTCACGAAGCTGACGGCCGGCGGCGTCGGCTCCATCGACATCGTGACGCCCTATATGGGCTACGTCCCGCTGCTGGTGGCGCTCGACGTGATTCAACCGATCGACGAGGCTCTGGTGCCGAACCTCGCCGACGTGATGAGCGTCTTCCGCAACGACAAGAACATCAATGTGGACGGCAAGCTCTACGGCGTGCCCTTCACCTGGGGCTCGGCCCCGATGCTTTACGATCCGTCGGTGATCCCCACGGCACCGACGAGTTGGCACGATCTGATGAAGCCCGAATACAAGGGCAAGGTCGGCATGATGGACGACCCAATCGGCAACATGATGCTGGCGGCAATCCTCACCAGCAATCCGGCGGAGGCGACGTTGCTCACCCCCGAGCAGCTAAAACAAGCGGTCGACTATCTGATCGACCTGAAGAAGGAGCAGGTGCGCATCGTCGCGGTGAGCTGGGGCGAGATGGGCGATGCGCTGTCGCGCGGCGACATCGTCATCACTTTCAGCGGCTGGGAGACGATCAAGAAGTTCTGCGCCGACGCCGGCAAGACAGTCGAATACACCTATCCGCAGGAAGGCACCTTCGCCTGGCTCGACAATTACTGCATCGCCAAGGACGCGCCGAACCGCGAGGTCGACCACGCGGTCGCGAACCAGATCATCGGCGTGGGCGCGCAGGTGCATATCGGCGACGAGCTGATCCAGGGCATCGTCAACCAGAAAGCTGTCGAAGCGCTGAAGCCCGAGCGGAGGGCGCTCTATCCCTATGACGACATCGAGGGCTTCGGAAAGAAGGCAAAGTTCTACGCCTTCCCGCCCTTCGAGCCGGATGGGACCCACGCTACCTGGTCGGACTGGCAGGCCGAATACGAGCGATTCAAGACGGCGTAGCTTCGGCGTCTCGCGTCGCTGAAAGCCGGGACGGCGCGTGTGCCGTCCCGCGGTCCGCATGGAGAGCCGCAAGCTTCCCTATTTCCTGATCGCGCCGTCGGCGGCGATCTTTGCGCTGCTCTTCGTCGCCCCCTTCACCTATTTCTTCGTCATAAGTTTCTGGCAAGTGCGGCTCTACAAGCTGCGCGCCGAATTCACGTTCGCCAACTACGCACGCGTCGGCACCGACTACATGGAAGTCGGTCTGTTCACCATCGGCCTCGCGCTGACGGTCGCTTTGCTGACAACGCTCGCCGGCTTTCTCTACGCCTACATCGTCCGCTTTCGCGCTGGGCGCTACGGGCCTCTGCTCCTCTTCATTGCTTTGGTGACGCTGTTCGGCGGCTACCTCATGAAGATCTATGCATGGAAGACGATCCTCGGCAACGAGGGCGTGCTGAACTCCACGCTCATGACTGTCGGGCTGATCGACGAACCGTTCACGGCGCTGCTCTATAGCCCGCTGGCGGTGGTCGTCACGCTCATCCATTTTCTGGTGCCTTTCGCGATCCTGCCGATTTACGGCTCGATGCGCGGCATCAGCGACATCGAGCTGGAGGCAGCGCGCGACCTCGGCGCCGGGCGCTTCCAGATCCTGAACGGCATCCTCATACCGCGCTGCCGGCCGGGGCTGCTCGCCGCTTTCGTCTTCTGCTTCCTCATTGCGGCGGGCGATTATGTGACGCCGCTCCTGGTCGGCGGCAAAATCACCATGCTCGGCAATCTGATTGCCATACAGTTCGGCCAAAGCTTCAACTGGCCGCTCGGGTCCGCGATGTCTTTCGCCATTTTGGCTGCCGCGCTCGCCGTGGTCGCGCTGGCGAACGGCGTCCTCGCCCTGTGGAGGCCCCGATGAAGGCCGTGGCGAGGTTCGGCTGGGGAATGACCGGGACTCTTTTCGTCCTTTTCCTGCTCGCCCCGCTCGGTCTGGTGATCTTGTTCTCCTTCACCGACCGGACGATCAGCAATTTCCCGATTAACGCGCTGTCGCTCCAATGGTGGAACGCGATGCTGGCGAACCCGCAGTTCCTGCCGGCCCTGAAGAACAGCCTCATCATCGGCGCGGCCGTGGGCGTGAGCTCGGCGGTGATCGGGACGATGGCGGCAATGGGATTTGCGCGGCTGCCGCCGCGCCGTTCGGGCCTCGCCATCGCAGTCCTTTGCCTGCCGCTCATGCTACCGCCGCTGGTGCTGGCCGTGTCGCTCCTCAGCTTTTATGTCTCGATCGGTCTCTCGCTCAGCCTAGGCACCGTGATCCTCAGCCACCTCCTCTTTACGCAGCCTTTCGTAGTCATCGTTGTCTACGCCCGCATGCTAAGCTTCGACTGGCGGGTGGTGGAAAGTGCGCGCGACCTCGGCGCCTCGCCATTGC
Source organism: uncultured Propylenella sp. (assembly GCA_964440525.1). Taxonomy (GTDB): domain Bacteria; phylum Pseudomonadota; class Alphaproteobacteria; order Rhizobiales; family Afifellaceae; genus DASWJZ01. The sequence goes on from CAYTTC010000092.1 coordinate 12,111, forward strand.
GCGCCTTCGTCACGGTCACGCTGCCGATCATTCAGCCGACGGTCATCGGAGCGGCGCTGATTGCGATCGCCCTTTCGATCGACGATTTCGTAATCACGTTCTTCACCATCGGCGGGGGCAATACTCTTCCGACTTTTGTCTGGGGCATGATCCGGACCGCGTTGCGTCCGACCGTAAACGCGATCGGCACGCTCATCATCCTCATAACCCTGGGATCTACGATGCTCGCTCTCTGGCTCACCCGTTATCGGGGGTAGCGTTGCGCCATCCCCGGCGAAAGGCAGCAATGACTCAAGCGCGAAGACGATTTCCTCGGCGGTCAGCGCGAGAGATCGACGGTCGGCATAGCCTGATTGCCGGACGAGAGTTGAGACCGTACTAGAATTGCTCCGGACTCCGCCTGGCCTGTTTTGTACGCTGCCCAGGCGGTCGGCTTGCCCTCGGTTCCTTGCGGCGGCAGAACCCCAGCTCGCCCACAAGCTCGCGCAACGTCGGCGAGGCTCTGAAGCCCGAAGTGCGGGCACGCCATAAAGTCTCTAACCCTATATTCAGAGACCTCGCGAAGATCCTCTAAACCAGAGCGCTGTTTCAATCTGACGGAGGTCCTCTTTGAGGTGCGCCCCGTCATCAGAGGCTCCCGCTGTGAACAACCGAGTGAATTTCACGCAGGAGGACCCTCGAGCGCCGGCGATCGAAGATACGTTCTTTTGTGAAGCGACCATGCTGCCAGTTCCCAGCGATTTGCGGAAGGCGATGTCGGTGGACGGCACGGCGATAACAGCACCGACAAACCACGTGCCGCACAGGAAGATCGCGATCATCGTAAGCCACGCGGCTTTCGACTTGAGCAAAGTATCGGGCAGCATGGCCGGTTATGGCGCGACCCTTCCCGAAGCGTCTCTACCGCTTTCGCCGGCGGGCCTTGTCGAGTTCGATGGCGTTGGGCTTCGGCTTTGCCGCGCGGAGCTCCCTACGGGGTGAACGATCGGAACGTCCGCTTCGGGTCTTGGTCGTGTGAAAACTCGGCGGCGCGGAGAACCGATAGAATGGATCTTC
>CAYTTC010000093.1:0-12786 GCA_964440525.1 uncultured Propylenella sp.
GATAGGTGCCCTCGACCGGCGCGCGGACGACCGCCTCATACGCCGCGAGATCCTCCTTGGTGATGAGCCCGCCGGAGCGCGCCATCTCGGCGGCAATGAGCGTGCCGATCTCGCCACGATAGAAGGCGTCGGGGCCTTCTGTGGCGATCAGCTTCAGCGACTGCGCCAGATTCTTCTGCACCAGTCTTTCGCCCGGCTTGAAGTCGCTGCCGTCGGGTTTTTGGAAGATGTCGACGCTGGTGAAATACTGTGCCAGCGTGTCGTGGCTCGCCGCCAGCGCCTCGGCGAGGCCCGGGGTGACCTCTACACCTTCTTCCGCAAGCGCAATCGCCGGCGCCGTCACCTCGGCGAGGCTCATCGTGCCGTAGCGTTCGAGCGCGAGCGTCAGCCCCGCGACAGTGCCCGGCACGCCGGTCGCGAGCCCGCTCCATTGCGAGAGTTTTGGGTCGGCGTTTCCGTCTGCACCGAGGAACATGTCGCGGCTCGCCGCAAGCGGCGCCTTTTCGCGATAGTCGATGGCGACGGTCTCGCCGGTCTTTGCCAAATGCACCAGCATGAAGCCGCCGCCGCCGAGATTGCCGGCCTGCGGCAGCGTCACCGCCAGCGCGAAGCCGACAGCGACCGCCGCATCGACAGCGTTGCCGCCGCGCCGCAAGATGTCGATGCCGATATTGGTCGCCAGCGCTTCCTGGCTCGCCACCATGCCGTGCTCGGCATAGACCGGATGCACCCGGTCCATGTCGGAATAGATCGGTGCCGAATCTTGCGCGAAGCCCGGCACGGCCGCGCCGAGAAAGGAAAGTGCGGCTGCGCCGGCAACTCCGCAGATCGTCCCGCGCAAGGTTCTCGTCATGAGAGCATTCTCCGATCCGCTGTGGGACCATCATATCGACTGCGAGCCTTCGTCGCACTCGATTCGCTCCGAGCGCGTCGCGCATCGTTGCGAAACCACCGGGCGCACGCCATGCTCGTGCGTGGAGCTTCACGATAGAGAGGAAACGCCCGGATGCCGGCAGCAGCACAAGCCGAAACAGCGCGCCTCGGTCGAACCGGACTGATGGTGCCAAAGATCGCGTTCGGCACGACGGGCCTCGGCGACATGCCCGTTACCTACGGCTACGCCGTCGACGTGGAGCGCGCGACGGCAACGGTCCGCGCGATCCTCGACGGCCCGGCGCCGTTTCTCGACACGTCGCGGAACTACGGGCGGAGCGAGGAGCGGATCGGCATGGTGATCCGCGAGCGCGGCGGATTGCCGGCTGGCGCGATCCTTTCGACCAAGCTCGACCGCGACATGACGACGAAGCGCTTCGATGCCTCGCAGGCGCGCCGTTCGATGGAGGAGAGCCTGAAGGCGCTGGGGCTCGATCGTGTCCACATCCTGCATCTGCACGATCCGGAATACGCCTCGTCGCTCGCCGATGTGACCGGCCCGAGGGGAGCGATCGCCGAGCTGTTCCGAATGAAGGAAGAGGGCCTCGCCGAAGCGGTCGGGCTGGCGGCAGGCCGTGTCGACATTATGATGCCGATACTACGCGACTGGGATTTCGACGCGCTCATCACCCACAACCGCTTTACCCTCCCCAACCGCAATGCCGAAGCGATGATGGACTTCGCCCACGCGAAGGGAATCGCGGTCCTGAACGCCGCACCCTACGCTGGCGGTGTTTTGGCCAAGGGGTCGGCGTCCTTCCAGCGCTATGTCTACCAGGAAGCCTCGGCGGAAATGCTCGATCCGATCCGTCGCATCGAGGAGATCTGCGCGCGACACCGGATTCCGCCCGGCGCGGCGGCTCTGCAGTTTTCGATGCGCGACCCGCGCGTCACCGCGACGATCTGCGGCGTGACCAAGCCCGAGCGCGTCCAGGAGACACTCGACTGGGCGGCGTGGCGAATCCCGAACGAGGCGTGGGACGAGCTCCTGGCGCTGCCATTCAGCACCGACGATCCGGAAGCCACCCGCGTGTATAAGCCGGGATAAGCGGCTGGCGTCTAAAACACGGTTCCCCTTGTGACGCGCTTCTTCGCTACCCCAGCGCCTTGATAGCGGCGTTCACCTCCGCCGCCTTCTCCAGGTGGGGGAGGTGACCGGACCCGGCGATCGTCGTGACTTTTTTGACGGAATCCGGGAGGCGGGTGGCGTGTCGTGGGGGGATGATCTGGTCGCAATTGCCCCAGATTAGCTGCACGGGGACGCCCAAAGCGGCGAGTTTGTCGCGCAGCGCGATGCGCTGCGTGTTGCCCTTGAAATTGGCGTCGGCGATGGCGCGAAGTGCAGTAATGGCGCCGTCCAAGCGCTTGAATTTCAAGACATCTTCGACCATGTCGGCGGTAACGAGGGCGGGATTGGCGACGAGCATCTCAATGACCGGCCGCAGTTTTCGCGCGCGGCTTTCGCCGATGAACCCCTCGATGAATTCCTGCGAAATCTCGGTTCCGAGGCCGGCGGGCGCGATTAGCGTCAAGGCCGTCACCCGCGCCGGTGCGGAAGCGGCGATCTCGACCGCGATGGCGCCGCCAAGCGAATGGCCAACAAGATGCGCGCTGGCGATCCCCACAGCGTCCATGAAGGCGAGCACCGCGCCGGCGAGCGCTACGACCGAGCCGTCGGAAACGTCCTTCGTCGAGCCGCCATGGCCGGGAAGATCGATCGCATAGACCGGGCGGTCTTCGGCCAGGTCCCCCTGGTTGAACATCCAACCCATGAGGTCGGCGCCAAACCCGTGGATAAGGAGGATGGGTGTCCCGGTATCCGGGCCGGCCTTCAGGTAGCGGATATTTCGCCCGCCGGCCTCGATCGTCTCCGGCTGGGGCCCGCCGCCAGCCCCCTTTTCCGGCGGCTTGAAGTTTTCCAAAAACTCGCCGACGAATTTTTCTACCTCGGCATCGGGCACGCCGGGCTCGGACACGACGCCGAGGAGTGCGCCGACCGGCACGGTCTCGCCCTCCGCGACGACCTTTTTCCGAAGCACGCCGGCGACGGGACTTTCGAAGACGTTGGCGATCTTGGTCGTCTCGATGTCCATGATCTCCTGGCCGAGCGTGATCTCGGCGCCTTCTTCCACGGCCCAGCGCGCCAGCGCGCCCTCCTCCATGGCGAGGCCCCATTTCGGCATGGTGATCGGCTTGATCGACGACATTTTCGGTTTATCCTTGCGCGCGCGGTCCTCACCCCACCAGGGGAAGGACAGTCCTTTTTCATCCACCTTTGCGTTTGTCATCCCGGAAGCCGCGAAGCGGCTGTCCGGGACCCATACGCACGGAACCCTTCAGTATGAGGCAACACGTACGAGCTCGTTCTTCTCCATCCGAGGTCATGGGTCCCGGTCTTGGCCTTCGGCCAAACCGGGATGACAAACGGAGAGGTTGGTGGCTCCCGTTGCAGCCCTGCCCGCCGCGGCTACTCCGCCGCCTGCTTGGCTCCGTATTCCACGGTCTCCAGCACCGCGGCCTCGATCTTGGCGACGCTTGGAATGTAGAGGTCTTCGAGCGCCGGGGAGAAGGGCACCGGCGTGTGCGGGGCGGTGACGAGTTTGATGGGCGCCTTCAGCGCTCCGAACGCGTGCTCAGCCACCAGTCCGGCGATGTCGCTCGCCATGCCGCAGCGCGGGTGCGCCTCGTCGACCACCACCAGCCGGCCGGTCTCCTCCACCGTTTCCAAAATCGTGTCGGCATCGAGGGGCGACGTCGTGCGCGGGTCAACGACGGTGCAGCTCACCCCCTTCTTCGCAAGATTGTCCGCCGCCTCGTTGGCGAAATTCACCATCCGCCCGAACGCCACGATCGTCACGTCATCGCCCTCGCGCGTGACGTTCGCCTCGCCGAAGGGGATGGCGTAGGCCTCATCGGGCACCTCCATCTCCATGTCGTACATGGCCTTGTGCTCGAAAAAAATCACCGGGTCGTCGTCGCGGATCGCCTGGATCAGAAGACCCTTCGCCTCGTAGGCGTTGGACGGCAGCACCACCTTCAGCCCCGGGATGTGGGTGAAGAGCGGATAGAGGCACTGCGAGTGCTGCGAGGCGGCGCGAAAGCCGGCGCCATACATGGTGCGCACGACGAGCGGCGTCACCGCCTTGCCGCCGAACATGTAGCGGAACTTTGCCGCCTGGTTGAAAATCTGGTCGAAGCAGACGCCCATGAAATCGACGAACATCAGCTCCACGACGGGGCGGAGGCCTGTCGCCGCTGCCCCTACCGCCGCGCCGACGAAAGAGATCTCGGCGAGGTGCGTGTCGAGCACGCGCTCCGGCCCGAACTCCGGGCGAAGGCCCTTGGTCACCCCGAGCGGCCCGCCCCAGGCGTCCTGGTCGCCCGGCGCGCCGGTGCCGCCGGAAACATCCTCGCCCATCAGGATGACGCGCGGGTCGCGCCGCATCTCCTGCCGCAGCGCCTCGTTGATCGCCTGGCGATAGCTTTTCTTCGACATCACGCCTCCCTAGAACCCTTGGCTGTCGTCATGCCATGGCTTGACCATGGCATCCATTCCGTCGCGCTTCCGCCTGCCACGACGGTTACGGAATGGATTGCCGGATCAAGTCCGGCAATGACGACAGAAGCAGTAGCCTGTCCTCAGTAGCTCAAATACACATCCGTCATCAGGTCCGCCGCGGTTGGCATGGGTGCGGCTTTGGCTTTGGCGAGGCAGCGGGCGATGTCGGTGACGATCTCGCCGTCGATGGCGGAAAAATCTGCCGGCGTCAGCAGCGAAGCCTCCACCACGCGGCGGCGGAAAAGATCCAGCGGATCGGAATTGGCCCGCGCCAGCGCCACCTCATCGGCGGCACGATAGGTCATCGCGTCGCCCTCGAAATGCCCGTAGAAGCGCGTGAGCTTTACATGCAGCAGCGACGGCCCGTCGCCGGCCCGCGCCCGCTCGATCGCCTCGCCCGCCGCTTCATAGACGTCGAAGAAATCCTGCCCGTCCACCTCGCGCGAGGGAATGCCGAACCCCGCGCCGCGGCCGATCTGCGAGCCCCCGACGGACCAGCTCGACGCCGTCGATTCCGCGTAGCCGTTGTCCTCGGCGACAAAAATCATCGGAAGATTCCAGATCTTTGCGAGGTTGTAGCTTTCCAGCACCGCGCCCTGGTTGGAGGCGCCGTCGCCATAAAAACACACGCCGACGCCGCCGGTCTTCAGCGTTTTCGCCGTCAGCGCCGCGCCGCAGACGAGCGGCGCGCCGGCGCCGACGATGCCGTTCGCCCCGAGCATCCCCTTCGACAGATCGGCGATGTGCATGGAGCCGCCCTTGCCGCCGCAGAGCCCGTCCTTGCGCCCAAAAATCTCGTGCATCATGCCGTCGATATCGCAGCCCTTGGCGATCGAATGGCCGTGGCCGCGATGCGTGGAGGCGATGGCGTCGCGGTCGTCGAGATGCATGCAGACGCCGATCGCCGAGGCTTCCTCGCCGGCATAGAGATGTACGAAGCCCGGAATGTTGCCGGCGGAAAATTCGCCGTGCACGGCGTCCTCGAATTCTCGGATCGTCCGCATGCGACGGTAGGCCGATAAAAGCTCGTCGCGCGACAGCTGCAGGCCGCTCGCCATATTACTGTTCCTCCCGATCACGCCGCTCTTAAGGCGCGGCGATTGTCATGAGGCGATGATGCGGAAAGGGGAGGAGGTTGGCAAGACACCGGGCGCGAGAACCCTCTCCCGTTGGGAGAGGGTGTCGCCGAAGGCGACGGGTGAGGACGTACGGCGCATGCGAGCGCGCGACCTCTCCCCTTGCTTGCCCGGCGAAGCCCCAAGGACAAGCCGGGCGCGGGAGAGGACGGAGGGGGAAGCTGCCGCTAAGCCACCTTTTCCCGACTGGGAGAAGGTGTGGCCAAGGCGATTCCTTATTAAGTAAGCACAAGACTGCGAGGGAATTCTGCTTCCAACACAATCCTTACAGTCGTAGTTGAGGTCTACTTCCCTTACTCGTGCAGGCTGTAGATCGCCGTGATACAATCTCCAAGATGAACCACGACATCGGCGCCACAAACGGCACAGACCGCACGTTGCAGCGTATCGCGGATGACGTAATTAAATGTACGCTATGCGATTCGCGACGGATCAAAGTCGGTCATGTTCAGCTTCGGGAGCGTGGTCGAGGGAAACTGGGAATGGTCGTTGGGCTTCCCCTCTCCCAACCCTCCCCCGCAAGGGGCTTTGCACAATAAGCCCTAGTTTATCGTGACTTGTTGTGCAGGTGAAGTTTCTGCCCAAAAACCTCTTGCCACCGGTCGGCCGCTGGCCTACTCCACTCGGGGAGGTCACACTGCTTCGGCGATTGCGGATGAAGCTGAGCGCGAGACGGGGAGCGTTAGATGATTGCGGCACGCGATGTCATCCCATTCAGAGCCGAGGCCCATCCCATCAGGTTTGTTCGTTCAAGGGCCTTCGCACGTGATGCGGCCAGAATATTTACCGAAGAAGAGTTTTCGGGGTTCCTGAATTGGATCGCGGCGAACCCGGATTCAGGCGACAAGATACCCGGCGGTTCTGGGCTTCGTAAGATACGATGGAGGGCGAAAGGATCAGGTAAGCGTGGTGGAGCTAGGATAATCTACTTCTTTCGAGACTTGAACATGCCGCTTCTGCTCTTAGCGGTCTACGCCAAGAATGAGCAGGCGCGGTTGTCGAAGGACGAAATTAAGGCAGTCCAGCGAAAGATGCAGGTGATAATTCTGCGTCTCACGGCGGATTGTCAGATGGATCGGGGGCCCCCCGATCAGAGTGCGTAAAGAGTGATGCCAAGGAGGGCAAGGAAATGAGTGGCGGTCGAAAAATCATCGAAGGACTTGACGATGTGATCGCCTGGACTACTGGCGACGGTGATGCAGCGCGCGTGCTCGACTGGCAGGCGCCAACGAGTGTTGATGTGCGAGCTATCCGACAGAAGATGGGAATGTCGCAACGGCAGTTTGCGGCGCGGTTCGGCCTAAAGTTGGAAGCGTTACGAAACTGGGAGCAGGACAAGCGTGTACCGGATACGTCTGCGCGCGTTCTTCTGACAATCATTGATCGGGAGCCGGAGGCGGTCAAAAAAGCCCTAGCCATTGCGTAGCTAGTGCCTAGTGTCGGACCAAAAAGTCGTGTCGATGCCAAGCTCATGCGACTCCTGAATGAGGCAGCAAATGTTGTGGCAGATAATTTTGCACAGAACCTCATTGACCATCGCCACGTCGGTCTTGCTGCGGACGTGATCACGGAACTTCGCCTTGATCATTGAGAAGGTGGACTCGACGTTGCTCCGCTTGTGGTAGTGGCCGAGAAATTCGGCGCGGTGGAAGTGATAGAGGTGGAACATCCGCTGCCATAGCCCTTCGCTACGGCCAGTGTGGATGCTCTTGAAGGCGATGTAAGGCGTAGCGCCGTGGCGCTGGATCGCCTTGTAGTTTGAAACGCTGCCGTAGCCCTTGTCGGCGGACACTTCGCTAAGGTCGAAATTCTTAGCGGTCGCATCCACGAGGGCGGGGAGCAGCTTCGTGTCGCTGGCGTCCCGGTCGCGGATTTCCACGGCGGTCACAATGTTAGTCCGCACGCCGCACATGAGATGGACCTTTACCCACTCGTGCCGTTGCCGGACGGCCCCATACTTGTGGTCAAACCAGCGAACGAAACGGGAGGTAGTGAAGCTCGACGAGTCGGCGGCAAAATCAACCTCAACCGCCTTAAGCGGCAGGCTCGTTTCGGTGATCATCTCCCGCAGGATGGGTGTCAGGTCCGGGTTTTCGAGATAGTTGAAGATCGAATTGAAGTGCGGAAGCTTGGCGATGTAGCCCTTCGCTTGCGCGTCCCGCAGGTCGCTCATGAACCGGCGGCAAGAGACGGTGCTGTAGACCTTGAAGCACGCTGCGAAAATTGCGTCCTTGATCGGCAGGCGCGGGCGTCCGTTCTTCGGCCGCTCCAGTTCGGACACGCCGCCGCACAGGTCGCGGAGAAGGTCAAGAAACTCTTCCTTCTCATGCGTCTGAGCCGCGTTGTATGCCGGCCAATTCTGAGGGTAGGTTTTCTTGACCGTTTTCCGCACGGTGACGGTTTCCGTGACCGTGGTGCTGCCATCCTGATTGCGCTCGCGAGAGATCGCATATTCGACGGCGAATATGTGTTTGCACTTGACGCCGCGCGTCTCGTGATCCGGGCAGGAACAACGGGGCTCATCGGCATCCGGGGAAACCGTGTAACGCCCCTTGCCTGACTGAGAAGGCACTAACCACGCGCCGCCCTTCCGAACGATATTCGAGGTTGCCGCGATTTCGAGTCCGCGCTGTTGCCTCGGGTCAAGAATGGCGTCCATGTCGTGTTCCCCTATATCCCCATTAGGTATATACCTAGAGGGGATATAGGTCAACACCTGATCATCAAATAGTTGAGGTAACTGCGGATCAGTGATATACGAATAAGTCATGAGGCTGGTCCGAATCTGGGGTTATCGCTGCTCGCGATGCGAGCATGAATGGGTTCCCAGAGACAAGGGCAAAGAGCCGAAGGTTTGCCCCCGCTGCAAAAGTCCTTATTGGGATCGTCCGCGGCAAACCCCGGCAAAAAGCAACGCCACGCGGCGGAAGGGGGGCCAGCATGGCAAAGAAGCAACTTAGCTTGCTGCCTCCGGCGGCAGACAGCGAGGTCGAGGCGTATGGGTTCATCCGGCAACAACTGAAGGAACTCGGCTGGATCGTCAAAGACCCATCCCGGCATTCTGGCGGGCAGGTGTGGACGCAAAACCAATGCCTCGCGGATATCGAACTCAAGCGGTGTCTGAAGCTTCAGCGGCCGGAAAACATTGTTAAGGTGACCGAGACGAAGCTTTGGGTGATCGAAGCGAAGAGTCGCCGAGACATGCTGAAGATCGCACTTAGCGAAGCGGAGGACGACTACGCGCGGCCCATCCACCATGGCGGTGTGTATCAGGCCCCCCTCATAAGCGGCGTCGCTGGAAATGATGCGACAGGGTACGAGGTCCGAACGCACCTTCTGGTGAAGGGCAAGTACCGTCCTGTTATTATCAACGGCACAGAAGCGACCGGGCTGCTCGATCCGAAGACGGCAGAAATTCTCCTAGCCTCTGGCAACCCGATAATCGCCGACCTTGCCATTGACGAACTCTTGTTTCTGAGGACAGCGGAGCGCATCAACCGAACACTCCACATCGGCGGAATCAACAAGAACGATCGCGCGAAGATCATGGCCGCGCTGCTCCTTGCCATCGTCGAGGAGCCGGGGCCGCAGGTAGAATCAGAATTGCCCGTCTTAATCGACGACATCAACACACGGACGAAGGCCGTCCTCCGCAAGCACGGCAAGCTCGAATTCCATCCATTCATCCTGATTCAGCCGCCATCAAACGCCGAAAATCATGTCAAATATCGCAGCGCTATAATCAAGACATTGCAAGAATTGAAGAATCTAAATATCAAGTCGGCAATGAACAGCGGGACAGATGTTCTTGGAAAATTTTACGAGGTGTTTCTAAAGTACGGCAACGGCGCAAAAGAGATCGGAATCGTACTGACACCGCGCCATGTAACGCGATTTGCCATTGAAGCACTAGGTGTCGGACCCAATGATGCGGTGCTCGACCCCGCTTGCGGAACTGGCGGGTTCCTGGTTGCCGCGTTTGATCACGTGCGCGCACACTCCAGCGTCAAACAGGTAGAACGCTTCAAACAATACAATCTATTTGGAATGGAGCGGGAGTCCTATATCGCGGTCCTCGCCATTGTGAACATGATTTTTCGAGGAGATGGTAAGAACAACATCGTTGAAGCAAATTGCTTTAGTAGATTCCTTCACAAGTCGTCCACTAGGGAGCATCCGGCTGCAAGATATGCTCAAACGAAACCGGCTGAAGACGAGGAGCCGATTACCCGAGTATTTATGAATCCGCCGTTTGCCCTGAGAGAAAACGATGAGAAGGAAAATCTCTTCGTCGAGACAGCGCTCGAAAATATGGCTGCCGGTGGCTTGTTGTTCGCCGTTGTGCCCATGAGTGTAATGTTCGAGAAATCGACTTTGGACTGGCGTCGAAACACGCTGCTCACACGGCACACTCTCATGTCGGTCGTGACATTTCCTCTGGACCTTTTCTATCCCATGGGGGTGCGAACGCTTGGCGTGATGATCCGCAAGGGCACTCCGCACGCTGCTAAGCGCGGCGTCCTTTGGGCGCGGGCGATGCACGACGGTTTCGTCAAACGCAAGGGTAGGCGCCTTGCGCCGCGTCCGGGCTGGGGTATCGAACCGGATGACCTGAAAACGCTATTGCCGACATTAAAGGCATTCCTTGCGGACGCGGTAGGTCGCGTGCGGTCCGTTCCGGAATTTGTGAAGGTGGCGCCAATCGACTGGAATGATCCGCTCCTTGAGCTTTTGCCCGAAGCCTACCTTGACAGCCGAGACGCGTCGGACACCGAGGTTCGAACGCGCGTAGACTCGTTGCTTCGTGAGGCGGCGGCATCCCTCATTCGATTTCGAATGGAGCCAACGACAACATGACGACGGTGGGCGATCTCTTTGAGCCATTGACCGCACGGTCGGGACCATTCGACGACCATGACCCTGGCAAGGTGGCTTTTGTCACGAACGGTTATCGGGATAACGGCATTGCCGGCTATGTTGAGCCACTTCCGGAAGACCGGGTTTTCGATGCGCCTGCTATCTGCGTCTCCGCCTTTTGTGAATGCACGGTACAGAGACCGCCATTTATTGCACGCGGAAACGGTGGCAGCGGGCTCACGGTGCTCAGGCCAAAGAAGCCAATGAGCGAGCCGGAATTATGGGCTTACGCCAGTCATTTGAGCAGCCGCCATCGCTGGAAATTTTCGTTTGGTCGAATGGCAACGCGCCCACGGATTGCCCCGCTCCCGCTGCCGGCGATCATTCCTCCCGTCACCGACGCATCGCCAGAATCGCTGTTGCCTGAAACCGCCAAGTCAAATGGCGTTCAGCGCTCGTCGCTTCAGTTTACGAGGGTCGCGCTTACGAGGGTGTTTGATATCCAATCTGGCGATTTCCACAGCTCCGACGAACTCGACGGCGGCGAAATTCCTTTGGTGTCCTGTGGGGACCAAGACAATGGGATCATCGGGTTTTTTTCGCCGCCTCCCGATAAGATTTATCGTGACAAACTGACCGTGGCTTACAATGGCGACTGGCCACTTATGGCAAAATTCCATCCGTATGATTTCGCAGCGAAGGATGACGTGGCCGTCATGCACCCGCGTGAGCCAATGGAGTTGCCAACGCTCCTGTTTATTCAAATGCTGCTGAGCCGCGAAACATGGCGGCACTCGTACGGTCGGAAACTTTACAAAGGGAGGCTTGAAAAGTTTGAGATCAATATTCCGATGGACAAAGACCGAATTGATGAGAGCGCCATCCGGACGTGGTTCGAAGCAAACCCCTTGTGGCCAGCGGTCGGACAGGCGCTGCTACAGGGGTTGCCGTCCGTGCGCCAAGAAACACTAGCCCTCATGATGGATTCCGGCGGCTAGGGCCATGGGATGAAAATCGACCAATGGCGACCGCTGACAGACCGTGACACGGAGCTTCAAACCGTGGGGTGCCGTCATTCCAACCCGGATATATGTCGGAATCATTCCATCCCTAAAAAGTGCGCGTTTGTTCGCGAAGACGACATTTGCCTTTTGCCTCCACGATCATGGAAAAACATTCTGACGCAGCTAAAGCAGAAGGCCATAACGTAAGCCCGTCGGGGTTTTTGTGCAGGAGCCTGACTTTTTGTGCAGACAGTCCTTATTGTGCAAAGCCCCTTGCGGGAGAGGGTGGGGTCCGGCCTTCTTGCCCGCCGAAGCCTCGGCGAAGGTGGGGGCCGGACCTCGGGTGAGGGGACATCTCTGAGGGTGAGCTAAAGTCCCCTCATCCGCCGATCGGGCAAGCCCGACCGGCACCTTCTCCCGCAAGGGGAGAAGGGGCGCGCGCCGGCGGCCTAATTCACCGCCGCCGTGAAGCGCTCGTCGTCGCGCACCAGCAGATCGTCGATTCTTTGGCGCTCCTGCTCGAAGGCGACGAGCTCCGCTCCCTGCAATTCGCGCCCGCGCGGCACGCGGATTTTTAGCGGGTCGACGAAGCGGTCATTGACCAACACCTCGAAGTGCAGATGCGGGCCGGTCGAGAGGCCGGTGGAGCCGACGAAGCCGATCACCTGGCCTTGCGCGACGGTATCGCCGGCCTTCAGGCCTTTGGCGTAGCCGGTCATGTGATTGTAGGTCGTCTCGTAGCCGTGCAGATGTTTCAGCGTGATGGAGCGGCCGTAACCGGCGCGGGTGCCGATTTTTTCCACCTCGCCGTCGCCCGCCGCCATGATGCGGGTGCCCGACGGCGCCGCCCAGTCGACGCCGGTATGCATGCGGTAGCGGCGCACGATCGGGTGGCGGCGCATGCCAAAACCCGACGAGAACCGCCCCACGGCCACCGGTTTGCGGACCAGGAATTTTTGCGCGCTCTTTCCCGCCTCGTCGTAGTAGTCGACCGTGCCGTCGATAGAATCGCGAAAACGGTAGAAACGATGGCGGACGTCGCCGAGGCTCAGCGCCGCGTAGAGGATTTCTGAGGCCTCCGGTCCGCTGTCGGCGGAATAGATCACCTCCAGGCCGTCGTTGGCGGAGAGCCGCACCTGGTAGTCCACGTCGTATGAAAAGATGTGGACGAGGCTCTTGATCACGTCGGGCGTCATGCCGAGCGAGAGACCATTGCCCCACAGGCCGTCATGCAGCGTCGGCAGCGCGCCCGGCTGGCTTACCTGTTCCGTCTCCGCCACGATGAGCTCGGCGTCGA
>CAYTTC010000094.1:0-12681 GCA_964440525.1 uncultured Propylenella sp.
TCCGGCAGGATCTGGCCGCCGTCGACGACGATCGTCTGGCCGGTGATGTAGGCCGCTTCCTTCGAGGCGAAGAAGAGCGCGGCGTAACCGATGTCCTCCACCGAGCCGAGCCGCTTCAACGGGATGGAGGCGGCCATGGTCTTGTGATAGTCCGCTCCAAGTCCCTCGAGCCCCTCGGTGATGATGTTGCCCGGCATCACCGCGTTCACGGTGATCCCGTATTTGGCGAGTTCCATCGCCGCGGTCCGGAGAAAACCGAGCTGGCCGGATTTCGACGCGCCGTAGTGCGTCCAGCCGGGAAAGCCGGTGATCGGGCCGGTGATGGACGAGGTGATGACGATGCGGCCTTCGCCGGTCTTCTTGAGATAGGGGACGCAGGCTTTCACGGCGAGAAACGTGCCCTTGAGATTGGTGGCGAGAACCTCGTCCCATTGCTCGGGCGACATCTCCTCAATCTTCGCCTGCGGAAAGATTCCGGCATTGGCGCAGAGGATATCGATGCCGCCGTGACGGTCAGCGGCTGTCTTTGCCATAGCTTCGAGATCGGAGAGCTTCGTCACGTCGGCCGAAAAGGCGGATGCGCCATGGCCGATCTCCTTGGCCGACGCCTCCGCCCGATCCGACTGGCGTGCCACGACGAGGACCTTCGCGCCGTTCCTGGCAAAGACCTGGGCGATGCCCTTGCCGATTCCCTTGCTTCCGCCAGTGACGACAACGGACTTGCCCCGAACCGATGTCAGCATTTCCCAGACCTTCCCGGAAAGGAAAAGGCGCCGCTTCTCAGCGGCGCCTTTACTTAAATGCGTGACCCTAGTCGCTAGAGTCCATGTGCAAGTGGCCGATGTCCTTGTAGGCCTCGGGCGCCAGTCTCTTCAGGGCGAAGCCCCAGACGAGGCCGATTACGATGATGGCCGCTCCGATCCACGGGATGTTGCTGCCGAAGCCGCCCACACCGCCGAAGGTCGCTAGATTTCCGATGAGAAGATAGACGAGATACAATTGCGCAACGAACGCGATGATTGGCGCGATCGTGGTCGCGAACATGCTCGCGTCCTCCGCATGATGACGTCTGAAGTAGAGGAGGATCGCGATCGACACGACAGCCTGCAGAACGAGGAGCAGCATGGTGCCGAGAATGGCGAGCATGGTGTAGATCGCCACATAGGCCTGCGCGAACGGGTCGTCGGTGCCAAGGAAGATCGCAAACAGGATGATCCAGAGGGCTGCCAGGCTCGATTGGATGATCGAGGCGACATGCGGGCTCTTGAAGTTGGCGTGTGTCTTGCCGACGATCGCCGGCAGAACCTGTTCGCGACCGAGCGAGTAGAGGTAGCGCGCCGCGGTGTTGTGGAAAGCCATGCCGCAGGCAAACGAGCTGGTCAGGATCAGCACGCTCATCAGCTCTTTCGCCCAACCGCCGACAAATTGCTCGATTGGGGATAGGAACATGTTGCCGGAATCCGTGGCGGCCTTGACGAGCATATCGCCTTCGGTCGGATAGGCCGATACCGCGGCCCAGCTCGTCACGATGTAGAAGAGCCCCAGGCCGATGACCGAGATATAGAGCGACAGCGGCACGATCCGCTTCGGAGCGCGCGATTCCTCGGCGTAGTTTGGGGCCATCTCGAAGCCGACCCATGACCAGAAGGCCATGAAGATGCCGACGGCCGCAGCGCCGGCGGCGATGTCGACTTCGCCGACCTTCTGCGCGGCAACAGGGGTCATCACATGGAAAATGTTCAGCGCCTCGGCCGAAAAGCTGGTGCCGCTCGATGCCGTGAAAACGCCGATGTCGAATATCAAGAGCATCAGCACTTCGAGGATGAGGGCAACGCCCAACACGATAACGGACAGCTTGACGTCGAAATAGCTGAGCGTGCCGGCAAGGACGACGGCAAACAGCGCGAACCATATCCACGGTATGTTGACGCCGAGATGCGCCGCGAACCATGCATTGGCGAAAAACGCGAAGAGCCCGTAGAGCGAAGCCTCGAACACACTGTAGCAGGCAAACGAAGCGAGGCCTGCAGCCATTCCGACTTCGCGACCAAGTCCCCGGCTGATGAAGGAGTAGAAGCCGCCGACGGCTGAGACCTTGGTTGCCATCGCGGCATAACCGACCGAGAAAATCGTCAAGACAATCGTCGCCAATAGAAAGGCGGCGGGCACGTAGATGCCGACGCCGAATCCGGCCGCGAACGGCACGTTGCCGAGCATAGCCGACATTGGCGCGGCGCCAGTTACCGTCAGGAACAGCACCCCGATCAGGCCGATGGCCTTGGCGTGAAGCTTGTCGACACGGACCCTGCCGGCGATGTCATATTGATCAACTGAACTCATATCTGCCCCTCCAGCTCGTTCGAAAGAACGATCCCCATCGCACCTTCGCGGTTACGGGCGGCAGCCCGTACCAAAGGTTAACAATATGTCATATTCGATCGAATTCCATCACAATCGTTGGCTCGCCGAATGCGTCGCAATTCGCCTGCGAGGCGCGCGCCCGATCCCTCATGGTGTGCGCGCGTCCGATCACTCGTCTTGACCGGAAGCGGGGCTAACTTGACACCCGCAAGCCGAAGCAAGGGACATGCCAGCGCTTCGCGCTCTGCATCGCCTAGTATCTGTAGGTGAAAAGCCCGCGGCGCTCGTAGACCTCCGCTGCCTCCTCGACGAAGCGCGCCATGCGTTCCGCGCCATAGCTTTCCCGCAGCTTGCGGGCTGCCGCGGTCAGCGGCTCCTTGTCGGTCGCCCGGCCCGGGCGGAGCAGCTCGTAGACCTGCATCAGAAAGTCCTGCGGCACGTCGATTAGCTCCGCCGAGCGTTCAAAATTCTCCGCCAGCATCGGGCGGTTCGCGGCGCGCGCAATCTCCGCCTGCATCCGCAACGCGGCGGGCGTGATCCTCAGATCCTCAAGTTGCACCTCGCCCGCGACGAGCTTTTCCAGCGTGATCTCGTCGAGCCGCTTGCCGCGCCGCCCCTCGATCAGCTCCGGGCGTTTTTCGGCCAGCGGGTAGTCGGCGACCCCTAGCTTGCGCTCGCCCATCTCGGCGCTCCCGAATAGCTTACTTCGATTTCGTCCGGCGAAGCGCCGTCGGCGACGAGCGATGTCTCGATCGCATAGAGGAGGGCGACACGCGCGTGGTAGCGCGAGCCCATCGCTTCGCCTCGCGTTGGCACCACCACGGGTTCGGGCAGTTCTCCGCGAGCATAATGCGCCGCATTACGCCCGAGTTTTTGATAATGCTCCAGCGTCGTGATCGGCGCGTTGGAGAAGAGCTCAAGATTGTTGTGCGGCAGGCGGCCCGCCTGATGGATGACGGCGGTGCCCTTCGCCTGGATGCCGATACCGATGCCCGAGCCCGAAAGCCGCGCCGCGGAGAGGCCGAGGAACGAGGTGTCGGCCGTGTGGTTCATGCGCACGATGCGCGCTTCGCCCCCGGCGCCCTCGATCCCCGCGACCATGCCCTGCAGCAGCTCGGAGAGCGGGATGCCGCCGAGCGTGCGGAAAAGCTTCACTCCAAATGCCGGCGAGACGCCGATCACGACCTCGCGCGGGGAGTTTCCGATGCTAGCCGGACCGATCGCCCGAAATACGATGTCTCCAGCCGCGTGCAATGCGAACTCTTCCTCCTGCGCGAGCACGGTGTCGCGGTCGAGCACGTCGCGGATGGCGTTGATCTCTTTGCGGCGCGCCTCCGACAGCCGATAGCCGGTGCCGGGCCCTCCATAGTCGTTCGGATCGTTGACCGCGCTGATCACACGCCCGTTGCGGACCACCGCGGAGGTTTGGAGGTAGTCTCCCGAGATCCGCAGCTTGACGAGCCAAAGGAGATTCTCAGCCTCTTCACGGAAGCCGCGCTTGTCGAGCGCCTTGATCACATCCGTCACGTCGATGCCACGGGACTTGATTGCTTCGGAAATGACCGCCACGTCGCGCGGGCGATAACTTTCCGTATCGTCGGAACCGGAGGCGGTGAGCACGCTCGATCTCATCGCCAGCGTGGGCCGGCCGAGGTCGAGCTCTTCGAACACGGCGGAAATCGCATCGAGCGCCCGGCGGCGGAGATCGAGCGCCTTGTCCTCCAAGATTGGCGTCAGCCCGCCATCGGCCTCAAAGTCGCGCTGCAGAACGAGAAAATCCTCCAGCTCCTCGCCGTTCAGAAGCGAGGGGTTGAACGAATTGTCGTATTTCAGGATCGACCCAAAACCCGAGCAGATGAGGTCCGAGCCGGCAATGAGATACGGCAGGATTTTCGCGCCGACGCGGATCTCCGATTCCGTGGAGCGCGCGTCGTTGCCACTCGCGCATTCGAGGTCGAGCCATACTGCGAGCAGATTCTCCGCCATCAGCTCGCGCACGCCGCCCGGCATGGTCGCTGTCAAAGGCGCTCCGTCGATGCCGCCGTTCTGAGTGCCCTGCACGCCCATTCCACGCTGCAGGCAAAGGCAGCGCGCTTCGAGATAGAGGAGCGACTTCGATTCGTGGAAGCCCATCAGCAGCTCGGAGCCGGCGCCCGAGGTGCAGCGCATCTTGATGCCGCGCGAGGCGTAGGCGGAGGCGAGAAACGCCTTCGACCAGGGTGTATCGTCGCCGTCGATGAAGGCGCGCTCGGTGCCGTAGACCGAAACGGTCTCGGCATAGGAGGTGAAGCCCGCCATGCCGATCTGAAGCTCCTCGGCCTCCTCGCTGGAACATTGGAAGAGCGTGCCGGCGCGGCCGACCGATGCGCCGACCGCGCAGGCGAGCGCGTTCGACCAGGCGTTCCGCGAAACCCGCATCGTCGTCTCGATCTCGTCGAAACCGAGCGCGACCGCGATTGCCGCGTCTGCCGCGAGCTGCAAGGGATCGTCCTTGGCGTTCGTCACATGCGCCTGGTTGCCCGGCGTTTTTCGCGCACGCATCTTCGAAAAGGCGAAGGCGATCTCCAGCGCGTTCAACTCGGCGACCACTTCGGCGAGTTTTGCCGGCGTCATCCCATGAGCGAGCCGGGTCAGCTCCGTGCGCGGCACGTTCATGTCGACCAGCATGCGGGCGATCTTGGGGGAGGGGATCGCCATCGCCTCGAGCGCTACTTCCGGGTCGAGATGGTAGCGCGCGATGAAGAGGTCGATCATGTCGAAGTCGGCCGCCGCGACGCCGTCCATGGCGACGACACGCGTGCCGTCAATCACGATCCCGGACTCTGGATCGTGGGGGCTGTTGAAGGCGGAAAAACCGTTTTCGGCATCCTCAACCGCGAATTTGTCGAGGCGGAGCGGGCGCTCGTCCCAATCGGAAAACCGACGCCAGCGATTGGGCCCCATGTCACTTCCTCTTGCTTGGAGGCAGATTGATCCGCAACGCGGCGTGCGGTCAACTTGGGATTCTGGGCTCGTCGCTGGCTTGGCTGCCGAGTTGTTGCAATTGCTGCCCGCAACCGCAGATGACGCCGCCGCACCTGAAGGTAGGATCACGGAGTCGCGGAAATCCGTTTCTTGGCCTAGAATGGTTTGTCATCCAACCAAATAAGATCACCGATAGGGAGGGACGTTACATGTGGAGTGGATCGAGGGCCGCGATCGGAGCGGTCGCCGCCGCCGTGCTTCTTGCGGGGACTATCGCGGGGGCGGAGGCCCAGGACAGCATCAAGATCGGCTACGCCATTTCCAAGACCGGGCCGAACGCGCCCGGCGCCAGCATCACAACGCTGCCCAACTATCAGCTGTGGGTGAAGGACGTGAACGCTGCTGGCGGGCTCAAGCTCGGCGACAAGCGAGTTCCGATCGAAATCGTCGAATACGACGACCAGTCGAGCAGCGAAGAGCTCGTCCGCGCGGTGGAGCGCCTCATCAACCAGGACAAGGTCGACATCCTGCTTTCCCCCTGGGGGACCGGGATGAACCTCGCCGTCGGCCCGACCTTCAACAAATACGGTTATCCCCACATGGCGGCGACGGCCGCCACGGACAAAGCCTACGAGATGGGCGAGCGCTGGCCGAACAGCTTCTGGATGCTCGGCACTTCGACCATGGGCGCGAACGCCTTGATCGAGGTACTGACCAAGCTCGACGGCGCGGGCAAGATTTCCAAAAAGATCGCCATGGTGAGCGTAGCCGACGCATTCGGCATCGAGCTCTCCACCGCCGCCCGACCCTTGCTCGAAGCGGCGGGGTTCGAGCTTGCGATGGACGAAAGCTACCCGATCACCACGCAGGACTTTTCGCAGCTCATCAATCAGGCCAAGGCGAGCGGCGCCGACACTTTTGTCGCCTTCAGCTATCCGCCGGACACGTTTGGCCTGACGGGAACCGCCATTGCGCTTCAGTACAATCCGCCGGCCTTCTACACGGCGGTCGGCACTGCGTTCCCGATCTACAAGGACAAGCTCTTTGGCCCGAACGTCGATGGGGTGCTCGGCATCGGCGGCGTCAATCCGGACGACCCGAAGTTCCAGGATTACCGGAAGCGCCACCTCGAGGCGACCGGCCAGGAGCCCGACCGCTGGGCGAGCCCGATCACCTACGCGAGCCTCGAAATCCTCCAGCAAGCGATCGAGCGGGTCGGCAAGATCGACCGCGAGGCGATCATCAAGGAGATCCAGACCGGCACGTTCGACACGGTCGCGGGGTCGATCACATTCGACCGCAACGTCAACACCAACGTCTGGTGGGCAGGCCAGTGGCAGAACGGCGAGTTTTATGGGCTCGCGCCATCGACGATGGCTGGCGCGCGTGAGCCGATCGCCCCGAAGCCGGCATGGAAGCCGGCCCAATAGCCGACTGAAGGGCCGGCGGCGAGCGGGAAGTTGATCGCCGTAGACATCCTTCTCTCCGGGGTCATCCTCGGAGGGATGTACGCGATGGTCGCGCTGGGGCTGACGCTTCAGTACGGCGTATCGCGGATCATGAACCTCGCTTATGGCGAAGTCCTCATCGCCGGTTCCTTCGGGGCCTATTGGCTCTACACAGCGCATCAGATGAGCCCGCTCGTCGGGCTCATCGTCATCGTGCCCATCGCCTTCGTGGCGAACTGGGCGATCTACCGGTTCCTGCTGACGCCGCTCGTCCGCCGCGCGAAATCGCGCGAGGCACTGGAAGCCGATTCGATCCTTTTCACGTTCGGCCTGCTCTTCGTCTTGCAGGGCATCGGCCTCTCCGTCTTCGGCGGCCAGTTCTACAGCTACTCCTACCTCGCGGTTCCGTTCGACATCCTCGGCGTGACGGTATCGGCGAACCGGCTTCTCGCCGCCCTCTTCGCGCTTGCCATCGGCATCGCCCTCTATGCCGGTCTGACGCAGACCCGTATCGGCACCGCCATCCGCGCCGTCGCAGTCGATCCGCGCTCCGCCCGGCTCGTCGGGATCGACGTTCCGCAGGTCTCAGGCCTCGTCTTCGCCGCCGGCGGAGCGCTTTGCGCGGCCGCCGGCGTACTCGTGTCGATGTTCCTCACCTTCAGCGTCTCGGGTGGCGTCATTTTCACCATGAAGGCGCTGGTCATCGTCATCATGGGCGGTGTCGGCAACCTGCTCGGCACGCTCATCGCCGGGCTGATCCTCGGCTTCGCCGAGGTCATCGTCGGACGGCTGATCGACCCCGGTCTGACGCTTGCCGCGAACTACGTTATATTTCTCGCGGTCCTGCTGGTCCGCCCCGCCGGCCTCTTCGGGAGGTCGACGCGATGAAGCGAAACCTCCTCTGGCGCCTCGCCGTGCTCATTGCCATCCTGGCGGCGCTCGCCGCCTTTCCGCTGGTGGCCGACGGCTTCTATCTCGCGCTTGGAGTGAGCGTTCTGAGCTATGTGGTGCTGGCGACAGCTTGGGCGCTCTTCTCCGGACCGACCCGCTACATCTCGCTCGCCACCGCCGCCTTCTTCGGGATTGGCGCCTACACCGTTGGAGCTTTGTGGGAGCAGCTGCCGTGGCCTTTGGTGCTCGTCGCTGCGGCACTGATCGGCGTGGCGGTGGCGCTCGTCATCGGCCTCTCGACTCTGCGGCTCTCCGGCGTGTTCTTCGTCATCTTCACCTTCGGCCTGGCGGAGCTGACCCGCCAGCTCGTCACTTGGTACGAAGTGAACGTCACCCGCACTGTCGGCCGCTACATCTTCCTCGATATGAGCCAGCAGACGATCTACTGGCAGCTTCTTGGCCTGGCCGTTCTGGTATTTGCGACGGGCTGGCTCATCGGGCGATCGCGGCTCGGCCTTGCGCTCAGGGTGATCGGCGACGACGAGACGGTAGCGCGGCACATTGCCATCAACACCACCACGGCCAAGCTCGCGCTCTTCGCAGTTAGCGCCGGTTTCATGAGCGTCACCGGCGCGATCATGGCGCCGCGCTGGACCTATATCGATCCGGCAATCGCCTTCAACGCGCTTCTCTCATTCCAGGTGGTGATCATGGCGCTCCTTGGCGGCAGCGGCAGGCTGGTCGGACCGCTTCTCGGCGCCGTACCGCTGGTGCTCCTCTTCGAGGTGATCAGCGCCAATTTTCCCAACCATTTCTCGATCCTCCTCGGCGTCGTTTTCATCGTCATCGTGTATTTTCTGCCGAACGGGGTGATCGGCCTTGTCGATCGCTGGCGGGCGGGCAAGCTCCGGGTGCCGGCGGTGCGGCCCTCCGAAGCGGTCGCGGGCGGAGCGCTGCTGGAGCTTTCGGGCATCTCCAAGGCCTTCGGCGGGTTGCAGGCCGTGGACGATATGAGCCTGTCATTGGCGCGCGGCGAGATCATGGGCCTGATCGGGCCGAACGGCTCGGGCAAGACGACCGCGCTCAATCTGATCTCGGGCGAGCTTCGGGCGGATCGCGGCGAAATTCGCTTCAAGGGACGGGCAATCACCAACCTTCCGTCGCATCAGATCGCTCGCCTCGGCATCGCCCGCACTTTCCAGCTCGTGCGTCCGCTCGGCTCGCTGACCTGCCGCGACAACGTGATCGCTGGGCTCGCGTTCCGCAGCGACCCGCTTTGGGGCGAGAAGGCGAGGGCGCGCGCCGACGAGCTCCTCGATCGCGTCGGCCTCATCGCGCGCGCCGACGCGCTCGCCGGCGAACTGACCTACATCGATCAGAAGCGGCTGGAGCTAGCGCGCTCGCTGGCGCTCGACCCGGAGCTTCTGCTCCTTGACGAATGGCTCGCCGGGCTCAATCCGACGGAGCTTGGCATCGGCATCGAGCTCGTTCGCGCGCTTCGCAGGGACGGCCTCACGATTGTCCTCGTCGAGCATGTGATGGACGCCATCCGCTCGCTCTGCGACCGCTGCGTGGTGATGACTGCCGGCAAAAAGATCGCCGACGGACCGCCGGCGGCGGTGCTGGCGGAGCGAACCGTCATCGCCGCCTATCTCGGGGATGCCGCCGATGCTTAGGGTCACACAGCTCGCCGCTGCCTACGGCAAGCATCTGGCGCTCGCCGGCGTCGACCTCTTCGTCGAGAGCGGCGAGATCGTCGTCATTCTCGGCGCCAACGGCGCGGGAAAATCGACGCTTTTGAAGGCGATCGCCGGGCTGGTACCGCATCTTCCGGGCGGATCGGTCACGCTCGGAAGCCGCGCGATTGACAGGCTGGCGTCGCACGAAATCATCGAGGCTGGCATCGCCCTCGTTCCGGAAGGCCGCGGCATCTTCGGCGATCTTACCGTGAACGAGAACTTGATGCTCGGAGCGTATCCACGCCGCGCACGCTTGGCCGAGACGCGCAACCTCGACCTGGTCGTCACGCTGTTTCCGCGCTTGAAGGAGCGTTTTCGGCAGCCGGCGCGCACGATGAGCGGCGGCGAGCAGCAAATGCTCGCGATCGGTCGCGCGATGATGTCGGCGCCGGAGGTACTGCTCCTCGACGAGCCGTCGCTTGGGCTTTCGCCTCTCCTCTGCCACAGCCTGTTCGAGACGCTCGGCAAGGTGCGGGAGACGGGAATCGGCGTCCTGCTGGTCGAGCAGAACGCGCGGCAGAGCCTCAGGATCGCGGATCGCGGCTATCTCATTGAGGCAGGCTGCATTGTAGGCCATGGCAAGGCGGCATACCTCGCAACCGATCCTGCCGTGCAAAGGGCCTACCTCGGATTCGGCCGCGACGATCCGCCTGTCCGCATTGCTTTCGAGTAGTCATCGGCGCCGTCTGCGTCTGAGCAGCAGGGCCTAAGGGAGCAACACTATTGCGGGCCGAAGCGGATCTCGGCGACGGCATAGGGTTTTAGCGTTAACGCTCCCGTGCTGACTGCGGCGCGCGGGGCGGAGGTCCGCCAGTCGGGATCGCGGCAGGCAGCTTCGAAGGTCGTTTCGTCGAGTACCAGCGCCTGCCCCGTCCCCGGCGCTCCAGCGATCCGGACGGCTTGCTCCACGCCCGTCAGATTGGAGATGTAGAGTTTGAGGCCGTCCTTGCCGACGACGGCGAGCGCCTGGACGGACCTTGCGTCGCTACTGGTCGTCGCGAGCACTTTTCCGGCAAGCGCTGCGTGGCCAGCGATCACGTGATAGTGCGGGTAGACTCGCGCGCCGGCGTCGTCGAACCACGGTTGGGCATGCGGCTGCTTGGCGAAAACGATGCTGGAGGGGCCATTCGCTGCGGCGAGAGTGACTGCGTCGACGCCGGCGGCCGCCACCCGCGCCAGATAGCCGGCATACCAGGCCGCGCCGATCAGGCCGCGCTCGCGCGGATCGACGCGGTTCATCGCCTGGCGGATGTTTTTGGGATTTTCCGCCGGAGCAGCGCCATAAGGATTGTCGCGCATCCCGATCGCCGTCGGGAAAATCCAATAGGGTTTTCCGCCGCGAAAGGCGTCGACGGACTTGAAGATCGACGGCAGCGCCTCGAGCGTCTCGGTCATGGAGACATCGTCGCCGGCGTGAACGAGCGGCATGCCGGTGTGGCAGATGAAATCGAGGACCTCGGCGGGCGGGCGTTTTCGGTTGAGCTCGGTGAAATACGAAAACATGCCGCCGCCGACTGGCACGCCCGGAAAGGCCGTCCGCGCAGCCGTCATCAGATCGGCCCAGCCCGGCGCCGGCGGAAAAACGGAGCCGGGAAGCGTGCATTTGAGGTCCGAAGCGGGTGATACGGCGACCCGGGCAAAGCGCGCTCCGCCCGCGGCAGCAGCTGACGCAATCGCCGCAATGTCGCGCCGCATAGTCGCGAGATCGCCGGTCGGCTTGCCGTTGCCATCCAGGCAGGGGACGATGGCCTCGAGCACCAGCTCTACACCGGTGGCGGCGCCAAGCTCGGCGAAGCGACGCATCGCCGCTGCGCCGTGGCCCTGGCGTGGATCGAAACGGCAGACCAGAAAAGAGGGGCGGGCTTTTTTGATCAGCTCGGCGTTGGCGATCGCATCATCGAGGCCGTCGACCGGCGCCGCCAGGCCGACGCGCGGCATCGCTCGACCGCTCGGCGCGCCGATCGAGACCTCGATCGGCCCAGGACCGGACTGCCGGGCGCCGGCCGGGATCGCGCCTTCGAGTGCCAGCGTGACCCTTTGCGACAGCTTTTCTCCAGCTTTGATGGTGTAGGGCCAAGGCAGCACCAGCGGGCGCACATAGGTTTTGTAGGAGGCGTCCATCCAGTTGCGGTGGTCCTCCATCTCGAAGGTGTCGCCTTCCATGCGGCAGACGACCTTCAGGCCGGGCGCCATCTCGTGGGTGAGGGCGCGGATGTCCAGGAACGGGCAGGCCGGATCGATCAGCTCCGGAAACCGGCTCTCGACCATGCGCCCGTCCGTGTGCTCGACACTGAGCGGCGCGCCGACGACGCCCGCGAGCGGATGCAGCACGACGAAGCCGGTGCGGTTGGTGACGAAATCGCCCTGCGCTTCGCCCTCGGCAGCAAAGGAAAGCGAGCCGTCGCTACGGCCCTCGATCCGCGCGGCGTAGCGAAAAGCTTGGCCTTCGTCCTTGCAGACGGCGTCGTAGGTGACCGTGAACCTGTCGGAGCCCTGCTTGATGTCGAGGTTAGTGATTTCGGGGTTGTAGGTGCCCCAGTTACGGTCGCGCACGAGGAAAGCGATAGCGCGCAACGCTTCCTTGCCGCCGACCTTGATGTAGCGAAGGTTGCCCGAATCGAGGGTTGCTTCAAGCGCTCCGACCGACAGGATGGTCGTCTCGCCGACGGCCTCCTCCGTTCCGAACAGCTTGATTTCGCGGGACGGTGTCATGGCACGAGCTTCCTCAATCCGCCGCCTCGTCAGTTAGAGCCGCGAAGCACCTTATCACTGCCTGGGTCGATGAAAATCGCCCGCGACATATCGACGAGAAGCTCGACGGAGGTGCCCGGCCGCTCCACGCTGTGCGACGGCAATTCGACGGTGGCCTCGACGCCGCCGAGCTGGAACTGGGCAAAGGTCCGCGTGCCTGTCGGCTGCACGAGGTCGATGGTCACGGTCAATGCGGCCTGGCCGGGGCGAGGCGGCGCTCCGGCGACGGCGCGGCTCATGTGTTCGGGCCTCACGCCGAAGATCAGCTCTCCATCGGGCATGGTGCCGAGGGCAGCGGACTGAGCCTGCGGCAGCGGCAGGGAGCGACCATCTTCGAAGGCGATGCGGGCGTCGGCGCCGCTTCGCGCCAGGCGGCACGTCACGAAATTCATCCGCGGCGAGCCGAGGAAGCCGGCAACGAAACGCGTCGCCGGGCGCTCGAAGAGTTCGAGCGGCGCGCCCTGCTGTTCGATCAGCCCGTCGCGCATCAGCACGATCCGGTCGGCGAGCGTCATCGCCTCTATCTG
>CAYTTC010000095.1:0-12605 GCA_964440525.1 uncultured Propylenella sp.
GCCCGTCGGCGAAGTTTCCGACGCTCGAGATGCGCATCACCGACGTCGCGACCCGGCTCGACGACGGCGTCGCCATCGCCGCCGCCTTTCAGGCAATTGTCGCGATGCTGATCGGGCTGAAGCGCCGCAACCAGCGTTGGCGGCAATATTTGCCGGCGCTCATCGCGGAGAACCGCTGGCTTGCGCAGCGACATGGCGTCGACGGCGAGCTGATTGATTTCGGTCGTGGCGAGGCAGTGCCGTTCAAGGATCTGGTCGAGGAGATGATTGGACTCGTTGCCGAGGAGGCGGAGACGCTCGGCTGCCTCGCGGAAATCGAGCGGTTGCGCAGCATCGTCAGCGAGGGAACGAGCGCCGATCGCCAAATTGCCGTCTTCGAACGCGCATTAGCGGAGGGCCGGAACGAGGATGCCGCCCTCAGCGCCGTCGTCGATCACCTCGTTGCCGAGACGCTCGAAGGATGTCAGGCGTAGCCCGGATGGAGCGGAGCGAAATCCGGGAGCGATCGGTCCTGTATCTCGCGTCGAGGACACGGTTCCAAGCCGGCGCGGCGGTTTGCCGGGGGTGACTCGGACTAGGCGGCCCCGATTTCGCTCCGCTCCATCCGGGCTACGGTTGCTGTCTCAGGCGGTCATCAGCGGCGAAGAGAAGATGGTGGGCCGTGTCGCCGGATCGGGGGGAACCACCTCGCCGCCGCGGATGCGCTCGCTCGGGGCCGCGAAGGTGACCAGCTCCTCCGCCGCCGTCGGGTGAACTGCCATTGTGGCATCGAAGTCGGCTTTGGTGGCGCGCAGCTTGAGGGGAATGGCGAGAAGCTGTGCCATTTCGCCGGCCCCCGGTCCGAGCACATGGGCGCCGAGCACGATGTCGGTATCGGCGTCGACCACGAGCTTCATCAACATGCGGTCGGGGCGGCCGGTCAGCGTTCCCTTCAGGGCGCGGAAGGCGGTCCTGTAGATGTCGAGGTTCTGGTAGCGCTTGCGCGCCGAATCCTCGGCCAGCCCGACGGTACCGATCTCCGGCCGCGAGAAGACCGCGGTCGCGACCGTGTCGTAATCGGGCTTGGTCGGGCGGTTGTTGAACACCGTTTCGACGAAGCACATCGCCTCGTGGATCGCGACGGGCGTGAGCTGGATGCGGTTCGTCACGTCGCCAATCGCATAGATGTGGCCAGCGCTCGTGCGGGAGTATTCGTCGACAACGATGGCGCCGGTCTTGTCGAGTTCGATGCCGACCGTTTCGAGCCCGAGCCCCTCGACATTCGGCACGCGCCCGACGGCGAGCATGATCGCGTCAGCTTCTTCGACCGCACCACTCGACAGATGCGCGACCAGGCGACCGTCGGGCCGCTTCTCGATCTTCTCGAAGACCTCGCCGCAGAGGAGACGCACGCCCTTGTTTTCGGACTCCGCGTGAAACAGCCGGCGCAGGTCCATGTCGAACCGCGACAGCACCTCGCGACCGCGATAGACGATCGCCGTGTCGACGCCGAGGCCGGAGAAGATGCCGGCGAACTCGACTGCGATGTAGCCGCCGCCGCCGATCAGGATTTTCTCCGGCAGCCGTTCCAAATGGAAGGCTTCGTTGGAGGTGATGCAGAGTTCGTGGCCGTCAAGCGCTGCGTGCGGACTGGGCCGTGCGCCGGTCGCGATCAGGATGTGCCCGGCGGTCACGGTGCGGCCGGACCGCTCCAACCGGATGCGATGCTCGCCCGCGAGGACGGCGCGCGTTTCGATAAGCTCAGCGCCAGCCTTGGCAAGGTTGGCCCGGTAAACGGTCTCCAGACGAGCGATCTCCTTGTCCTTGTTGGCAATGAGGGTCGGCCAGTCGAATTTTCCGGGCCCGACGCTCCAGCCGTAGGCGGCGCTGTCCTCGAATTCCTCGCGGAACTGCGAGGCATAGACGAGCAGCTTCTTCGGCACGCAGCCGCGTATGACGCAGGTGCCGCCGACCCGGTCGGACTCGGCGATGGCGACGCGCGCGCCCAACATCGCGGCTCGCCGTGCCGCGCGAACGCCTGCCGAACCACCGCCGATGACGAAGAGATCGTAGTCGTAGGCCATCGGACTATTGCTGCGGCGCAGCCTCCGGCGCGTTCGGAGGGCCGGCAATGTCACTCTGCAGCGCGTCCTGCTCGGCGGCCATGGCCGCGCGGAGCTCGTCCTGGACCTTCTGGTTCAGCTCGGCGCTGACGGACTTTCCCCATTCCTGCGCCGCAGACGTCTGCACGGCCAGAATCTGCGGCAGCGCGACGGAGAACTTCTTGCCGGTGTCGGAACTGAAGAAATCGATCAGCTCCTGCATCTCCTCGTCGGAGAATCCGGATGCCCATATGCGGGCGAAATAACGGTTGAGCTCGGGGCGCCGGCTCACCAATTGCACGGCAATTCGGTCGACGACAGCGATGATGCCGAGCTGCATCTGCGGATTGGCGCGGATGAACGAGTTCTTCGCCCGCTCGGCGATGGTGGGAAGTACCTCGTCAAAAATGCGGGTCGTGCCACTCAGTTCGACAAGCTTCATCGCCAGCGCCATTCTCTCGGGAGGTAGCTCTGTTTCCAAGACCCTCTGGAGGGCCGAGTTGTCTGCCGCAGGCGCATCCTGCGAATAGGCCGGCGCGGCGCCCAGAATCGCCGCCAGAGCGATCAGGAAAGCAGCAAGCGAAGCTTTCATTTCAACCTCCGTCGGACGGCTTCGGCGCCGTCACATTCCACGTCGATGACTATCATGCCTTGAGCTCGGCGACCCCCTCGGGCGAAGCGACGAGGGCAAGGTCGGCGAAGCCGAGGAAAAGCCCGTGCTCCACGATGCCGGGGATGCCGGCAAGCCGGCTTGCCAGGGCTTCTGGGTCGGGAATGCGGCCAAAAGATGCGTCGAGCACGCGGTTGCCGCTATCCGTAACGAAAGGCACGCCGCCGTTTTTTCTGAGAGCGATGGCGACGTGCAGACCCAGTTCGCTCGCCGCCCGTTCGATGGCGCGGGTCGTCGCTGCCAGCCCGAAGGCGACCACCTCGATAGGCAGCGGAAAGGCGCCAAGCTCGGCGACACGCTTGCCGGCATCGGCGATCACGATCATGCGCCGTGACGCATTGGCGACGATTTTTTCGCGAAGCAGCGCCCCGCCACCGCCCTTGATCAGCGCCAGCGACGGGCCAATCTCATCGGCGCCGTCGACATCGAGGTCGAGCTCCGGCGTTTCATCGAGCGTGGTGAGCGGCACGCCGGCCCTCCTGGCAAGCTTTTCGGTCGCATCCGAGGTCGCGACGCCGACGACGCGCAGCCCACTGGCGACGCGCTCCCCGAGGAGACGCACGAAATGCGCCGCCGTCGACCCACTGCCGAGGCCGAGCCGCATTCCATCCTCCACGAAAGCGAGCGCAGCCTCGGCGGCGCGGCGCTTCAAGGTGTCCGACATTCCCGCCCGCACCGGTTTCCGGTTGTCCGGCCGCGCCTTAGCATGGGCTATTCGGACGACCAAGGGGCGGCGCGCCCGCGTCTTGCCAAGGCGGCTGGGGCGGGCTAGTCGCGGCTGATGGCCCCTCCCCTCCTTGTCTTCGATCTCGACGGGACGCTTGCCGACAGCGCGCCGGACCTTCTGGCGACGCTCGACGTCGTCCTGCCGCGCCACGGCTTCACGGTCGCAGCGGATGCGGGCTTGCGCAACGGCATCGGCCATGGCGCGCGCTATCTGATCGAATATGCGCTCAAGCGCCAGCGGATCGCTGTCGACACACCGACCCTCGACGCGATCCATCGCGATTTTCTCCTTCACTACGAGGCCAATATCTGCGTCGGAACGCGGCTCTATCCGGGCGCCGTCGCGCTCCTCGAGCGCTTCGCCGCCGCCGGCTGGTCGTTTGCCGCCTGCACCAACAAGTCGGAGAAGATGTCGCGCCTTCTCCTTCGGGAGCTCGGCATCGCCGAGCGGTTCGCCGCGATCTGCGGCGGCGACAGCTTTTCCCGCAAGAAACCCGATCCGGCGCACCTCCTTGAAACGATCGCCGCCGCGTCGGGGTCGCGTGAGACCACCGTCATGGTGGGCGACTCGCAGACCGACCTCGACACGGCGCGAGCGGCGGGCGTGCCGTTCGTCGGCGTGACCTTTGGGTATACGCCAGTGCCGATGGCGACGCTTGGACCGGACCTACTTATCGAAAGCTTCCACGCGCTTGTGCCCGAGCTTGCTGCGGGGCTCTTCGCCGGTGCGACTGCGCATAAGGCGGCGCACGCCACCGCCATGCCTTGATTTCAACGACTGCGGAATCTATAGACCGGCGGCTTTCGGGCGCGTAGCTCAGCGGGAGAGCACTCCCTTCACACGGGAGGGGTCACAGGTTCAATCCCTGTCGCGCCCACCATCCTTAGCGCTTCGTCGCCCTGCCCCGAACCAGCTCGCGATAGAGCAGCGCATATTTTTCGGCCGGGCGATCCCAGCCGACGTCCATCGCCATGCCGTTCGCCTGCATCCGGCGCCACGCCTTCGGTTCCCGCCAGGCCGCCGCGGCACGGCCGAGCGCGTGCTCCAGCGCTTCGCGGGTCACCGGCGAGAATTGAAAGCCGGTGGCGACGCCGGCGGAAAGCGCCATCTCGTTCGCGTCGATCACCGTGTCGTTGAGGCCGCCGACGCGGGACACGACCGGCACTGCGCCGTAGCGAAGCGCGCAGAGCTGAGTGAGCCCGCAGGGCTCGAAGCGCGACGGCACCAAGAGCGCGTCGGCGCCGCCCTGCACAAGATGCGCCAGCGCCTCGTCGTAGCCGATGAACACGCCGACGCGTCCGGGCGACGCCTTGGCGGCGGCGCGGAATGCCTGCTCCATGGTGGGATCGCCGGAGCCAACGACCACGAGGTCCCCGACGAGTGCGAGGAGCCGCGACAACGCGGCGAGCAGAAGGTCGAGCCCCTTTTGCTCGGACAGGCGGCTAATCACGCCGAAGAGCATGGAATTTTCGGGCGTGCCGATGCCGAAGCGCTGCTTCAGCGCCAGCTTGTTCTGACGCCGCCGGCCAAGCCGCGCGGCGGTGAAGGTCGCGGCGAGATGCGGGTCCGATGCCGGATTCCAGACCGCGTCGTCGATGCCGTTCAGAATACCGGAGACGACGGCAGAGCGGAGGCGAAGCAGGCCATCGAGCGCCATCCCGCCCTCCGGCGTGCGTATTTCCGCGGCATACGTCGGGGAGACGGTGGTGATCCGGTCGGCGAACCGCAGCCCGGCCTTCAGGAATCCAATGCCGCCGAAATACTCCACCCCCTCGAGAGAGAGCGCCTGAGGGGGAAGCAGAAGACTGCGCAGGAGAGCTGCGGGAAAATGGCCCTGAAACGCGAGGTTGTGCACCGTCATCACGGTCGCGGGGCGCGCGCCCGCGTCGTAGTGGAGATAGGCCGGCGCAAGCCCTGCCTGCCAGTCGTGCGCATGGATGATTTGTGGGCGGTAGCGCTTCAGAAGACCCGTGCCGATGTCGGCGGCGACTCGGGCGAGCGCCGCGAAACGCTGCGCATTGTCCGGCCAGTCGCGGCCGTTCCGGTCGACATAGGGATTGCCCGCCCGTCGGTAGAGATGCGGCGCGTCGAGCACCAGCAGGTCAAGGTCGGCCGCCTCGGCGGCGAGCAGGCGCGCCGGTCCTCCGAAGAGGTCGGAGAAAAGGTGCACCGCGTCACCTCGCTCGAGCTTTTCCAGAACCACTGGGTAGCCAGGCACGAGCGTGCGCATGGCGACGCCCTTCTCGGCGAGCGCGGCGGGAAGCGCGCCTGTGACATCGGCGAGGCCGCCGGTCTTGACGAGCGGGTAGATTTCCGAGGCAACGGAGAGGACCTGCAGGCGGCTCGACGGGCGCCTCAACTGGCCAACCGATCGATCATGTGCTGGGTGATGAGGCAGATGCCGCGCTCGGTGCGGCGGAAGCGTTGAGCGTCGCGCTCGGGATCCTCGCCGACGACGAGTCCCGCGGGAATGATGACGCCGCGGTCGACGACCACCTTGGAAAGCCGCGCCCCGCGGCCGACTTCGACATACGGCATGATCACCGCGTTCTCGATCTTGGAATACGAGTGAACATGCACGCCGGTGAAGAGCAGCGAGCGGCGCAAGCCGGAGCCGGAAATGATGCAGCCTCCGGAGACCAGCGAATCGACCGCCATGCCGCGGCGATCGTCGTCGTCGAAGACGAACTTGGCCGGCGGCGTGATCTCGCCATAAGTCCAGATCGGCCAGCCGCGGTCGTAGAGGTCGAGCGCCGGCACCGGCTCCGCCAGGTCGATGTTCGCTTCCCAATAGGCGTCGATCGTCCCGACGTCGCGCCAATAGACCTCGGCCTCGTCGGTGGAGCGGATGCACGAGCTGGCGAAGCGGTGGGCGAGAGCTTTGCCGTTCTCGACCAGATAGGGAATGATGTCGCGGCCGAAATCGCGGCTCGAGTTCGGGTTGGCGGCGTCGCGTTTCAGCTGGTCGATTAGGAACTGCGTCTCGAAGACGTAGATGCCCATGCTTGCCAGAGCCTGGTCCGGCTTGTCCGGCATGCCGGGCGGGTCCTTCGGCTTCTCCAAAAAGGAGGTGATGCGATCCGCCGCGTCGACGGCCATAACGCCGAAGCCGACCGCCTCCATGCGCGGCACCTCGATGCAGCCGACGGTCACGTCGGCGCCCGACTCGACGTGCTGGTGAAGCATCGCCTCGTAGTCCATCTTGTAGACATGGTCGCCTGCGAGCACGACGATGTATGATGGAGCGTAGCTCTCGATGATGTCGATGTTCTGATAGACGGCGTCGGCCGTGCCCGCGTACCACATGGTCTCGGAGACGCGCTGGCTGGCCGGCAGGATGTCGAAGCTTTCGTTGCGCTCCGGGCGGAAGAAGTTCCAGCCGCGCTGCAGGTGGCGGATGAGGCTATGGGCCTTGTATTGCGTCGCCACGCCGATGCGCCTGATGCCGGAATTCAGCGCGTTCGACAGCGCGAAATCGATGATCCGCGATTTTCCGCCGAAATAGACGGCGGGCTTTGCCCGCTTGTCGGTCAGCTCCATCAGCCGGCTGCCGCGCCCGCCCGCGAGCACATAAGCCATTGCGTCGCGCGCGAGCGGCCTGGTGTTGGTCTCGTTCAGCGCCATGAGGACTCCCTCCCCCGTGGAGCGACCACTATTCAGTCTTGCAGGGAAGAGAGCAACAGGCACGAAGGCGTCGTTCCGCGCGTTCCTTGAACCAGCGAGGAGGTCGGAGTCCAACCGGATGGTGACAGCCTGCTTCGGCGGCCGAGACCGGGGTAGCCCGAAGCGAAATCCGGGATTCCTCAGGCTTGGCGGGCCATGCCGCGGATTTCGCTTCGCTCCAACCGGGGCTAGCTCTCCTGCCCGCGAAACCCGGGGTTTACGCCACGGAAACCTCGCTGCCCTAGCTGATGCTGAGCAAAAACCCGAAAATCGCGGGAGCGCGTAGATGCAGAGTGACCGATTTCCGCCCGCCCTCGAGGTGCGTGGGCTCAGGAAGACATTCGTCCGCCCGGCGGTCGACGATCTCGATCTCACCATCCGCGCCGGCGAGTTCTATGCGCTCCTCGGCCCGAATGGCGCCGGCAAGACGACGACGCTCAGGCTGGTCGTCGGGCTGCTCGAGCCGGAGGCCGGAGAAATCTCGGTCTTCGGCATCGATGCGCTCGCCGACCCCGTCGCCGCCAAGCGGATCATGGCGTGGGTCTCCGACGAGCCGATGATCTACGACAAGCTCACGCCTTACGAATATCTCGAATTCGTCGCCGGCCTTTGGGGGATCGACGCCGCGGAGGCGCAGGCGAGCGCCGAGGATCTTATCGCCTGGCTCGGCCTCGGGCCGCATGCGCACGAGCGCTGCGAAAGCTTTTCGCGCGGCATGAAGCAGAAGGTGGCGCTCGCCGGCGCGCTCGTGCACAACCCGCGCCTCATCATTCTCGACGAGCCGCTGACGGGTCTTGACGCGGGCTCTGCCCGGCAAGTGAAGGACGTGCTGCTCGCGCGCGTGCGCGCCGGCGGCACGGTGCTGATGACCACGCATATCCTGGAAGTCGCCGAGCGCATGGCCGAGCGGATCGGCGTCATCACCGTCGGCCGCCTCATTGCGGAAGGCACGCTCGACGAACTTCGAATGAAGGCGGGACACCGCGACACGAGCCTGGAGGACATTTTTCTGACGCTGGTCGGCGAGCAGGCTGCCGCGGCATGAGCGCGACCGCCTCACTCGCCTGGTTCGCGCGCCACGAGCTGCGCCTGTCCTGGCGCGATTGGCTCGGCCTCATGACCGGCGGACGACGGGGGCGCGGCGTTGCCGTGGCGGCGGCGCTCATTGCCCTGGCGGTCGTGATGCACCTCCTCGCCTACCATTTGATCGGCTCCTCCGCTCCTTCCGGCATCGACCCGGACCGCTCGACGCTCATCCTCGTCACCGGCTGCGCGATTCTCTCGTGGTCGCTGACGCTCTCGCAGGCCATGGAAATGGTCACACGCGCCTTCTATGCGCGCGCCGACCTCGATCTCGTCCTCTCCTCGCCGGCCTCGGCCCGAAAAGTCTTTGCGGTCAGGATCGCGGCGATCGCGCTCTCGACCACTGTTCTCGCGGTTCCGCTTGCTTCGCCGTTCATCAATGTCCTCGCTTATTCGGGCGGACCGCGATGGCTCGGCGCCTATGGCGTCGTCGTGGCGATGGGCCTTGCCGCCTCCGCGCTTGCGATGGCGTTGACCGTCGGCCTCTTCCTGACTCTCGGCCCGCGACGCACGCGGCTTGTAGCGCAGATCGTGGCGGCAGTCGTCGGCGCGGTCTTCGTCATCGGGGTGCAGGCGCTGGCGATCCTTTCCACCAATACCCTGTCGCGCATCGCCGCGTTGCAGTCGGATATGCTGAGGAGGGTCGCGCCCGGCATGGACAGTCTATTCTGGTGGCCGGCGCGAGCGATCATGGGAGACCTGCCCGCCCTCTTCGGCGTGCTTGTCGCGAGTGTGGCGTTTCTCGGCGTGGCGATTCTCGTCTTCTCCAGCCGCTTCGCCAAGCACGCGACCGCCGCCGCCGGCATTTCGGCCGCTTCGATCCGCCAGCGCCGCCGCGCGGATGCTTTTCGGCCGACGACGCCCGCGCGCATGCTCCGCCGCAAGGAATGGACGCTCCTTCGGCGCGATCCGTGGCTGGTCTCGCAGACGCTGATGCAGGTGCTCTACCTCCTGCCGCCCGCGCTTCTCCTGTGGCGGAACTTCGGCGACCGCGCCGATACTCTCGTCGTCCTCGTACCGATTTTCGTCATGGCGGCGGGTCAGCTTGCGGGAGGGCTTGCCTGGCTTGCCGTCTCGGGCGAGGACGCGCCGGATCTCGTTGCCACCGCGCCGATTACCTGCCGAAATATTCTGCGGGCCAAGCTGGAGGCCGTCATCGGCGCAATCGCGCTGGTGCTCTCGCCCGTCATTGCGGTGCTTGCCTTGAGCTCGCTTTATTACGCGATCGTCGCAAGCGTCGGGATCCTGATCGCCGCGGCGTCGGCCACCCTCATCCAGCTCTGGTTCCGCAAGCAGACGAAGCGGAGCCAGTTCCGCCGCAGACAAACCTCGTCGCGCGTCGCCACTTTTGCGGAGGCTTTTTCGTCGATTTCATGGGCGGCGACGGCGGGCCTAGCGGCCACCGGAACCTGGTTTGCGCTCGCTCTCGCCATATTGGCTTTCGGACTCCTTGCCGGAGCCCGGGCGCTCCGCCCGCGCTGACGGAACGCCGGCTCTCTCCTCATTCGATCGTTGCGAGGAGGACACAGCGACGACAAATCGCGCAATCCGAGGGCGCGACGCCCTCGATTTGCTTGCCGCCGCTTAACGCTTTCGACAAACAACGCCGCCTAGAGGCGAGTGTCTTCGGACGCTTTGGTGGGGATGCAATGAAACTCGGGCTTGCAGTCGCGTTTGTCATTTTGGGCGTCTTTCTCGCAGCCGCGCCGGATGCCGAGGCGACGATCCGCTATTGGGACATGTCGGCGCGGAAGTGGGTGGAGTTCACGCCGCACGGCCACTCCAATCGCAATCCAGTGCCGCGCGAGGTCGTCGACTATGAAGGGCCGTATTCGGCGAACACGATCATCGTCTCGACCTCTGAGCGCCGGCTCTATTTCGTGCTCGGCGACGGCAAGGCGATCAAATATGGTGTCGGCGTCGGCCGCGACGGCTTCACCTGGTCCGGCAGCAACCGGATCAGCCGCATGGAGGAATGGCCGGGCTGGACGCCGCCGCCCGCCATGCGCCGCCGCCGGCCCGAGCTGCCCGCGCACATGGAGGGCGGACCGAGCAACCCACTCGGCGCGCGGGCCATGTATATCGGCGCGACGCTCTACCGCATCCACGGCTCAAACGAACCCTGGTCGATCGGCCAGGCGGTCTCTTCCGGCTGCATCCGCATGTTCAACGACGACGTGATCCACCTTTACGAGCAGGTGAAGGTCGGGACGAAGGTGGTCGTTCTGAACTGACTCTTCCTTCCTCGAGGGCAAGGGCCGGCATCCATCGCCGGCCTTTTGCATTTCGCTCTATCGAGGCGTCGCGGGTTCGCGCAAAAGCCCCTTATCCTTCAGCTCACGCAGATAGCCGGCCCAGCGCTCGTCGCGCTCCCGCCCGAGGGTCAGAAGATAGGCCCAGGTGAAAAGGCCGGTATTGTGCAGGTCGTCGAAATGCAGCCGGATAGCGTAGTTGCCGACCGGTTCGACCTTCAGAATCTCGACCGCCGACTTGCCGCCGACGGTGACCCGCTGCTCCGGAGAATGCCCCTGCACTTCGGCCGAAGGCGAGAAGACCCGTAGATATTCCGCTGCCAGGGCATGGCTTTCGCCAGTGTCGAAGGCAACCGTGAGCGTGCGGCGATCCTTCGACAGGCGGATCTCGGTCGGCCACGGATCGGCCAAATTCCCCTCCGCCGTTGATGTTCCAGGGTGCGACGGCCCTTGGAACCTGGCGCGCGCACCACTAGATTGCGCTGAAAGCTGTACGGCACAAGCGGGGAGCAGACGCGGGCGATGAACGTGGCGCCGAGACAAGAGACATGGACGTCAGGCGCCGGGATGATCGATCCGTTCGGCCGGGCGATCACCTATCTCCGCGTTTCGGTGACGGACCGCTGCGACTTCCGCTGCGTCTATTGCATGGCGGAAGACATGCACTTCCTGCCGAAGCAAGATCTCCTGACGCTGGAAGAGCTGGATCGGCTGGCGACCGCCTTCATCGAAAAGGGCGTGCGAAAGATCCGTATCACCGGCGGCGAGCCGCTCGTGCGACGCAACATCATCAGCCTTTTCGAGGCTCTGGGCCGACATCTTCAGACGGGCGCGCTGGATGAACTGACGCTCACCACCAATGGTTCGCAGCTCGAGCGCTTCGCCGGGGCGCTGAAGGCGGCAGGTGTCCGACGCATCAATGTCTCGCTCGACACGCTCGACGCGGAAAAGTTCAAGGCGATCACCCGTTGGGGCGAGCTTGCGAAGGTCATGGCGGGCATCCGCGCGGCGCAGGCGGCGGGTCTCTCGATTAAGCTGAACGCGGTGGCGCTGAAGGGCGTCAACGAGGCGGAGATTCCTGAGATGATCCGCTTCGCGCATGGCGAGGGGATGGATCTCACGCTGATCGAGACGATGCCGATGGGCGATATCGACGGCGACCGCACCGACCAGTATCTGCCGCTGTCGCTGGTGCGCGCCAGGCTGGCCGAAACTTTTGCGCTCGATGACCTCGATTTTCGCACCGGCGGGCCGGCGCGCTATGTGCGAGTGGCGGAGACGGGCGGAAAACTCGGCTTCATCACGCCGCTCACGCATAATTTCTGCGAGAGCTGCAACCGTGTGCGCGTCACGTGCACCGGGACGCTTTTCATGTGCCTCGGCCAGGAGGACGCAGCCGACCTTCGCGCGCCGCTTCGCGCCTCCGAGGGAAACGAGCTTCTCAATCGCGCCATCGACGAGGCGATTTCGCGAAAACCCAAGGGGCACGATTTCGTCATCGACCGCCGCTCAAGCCGCCCGGCCCTTTCCCGCCACATGAGTGTGACGGGCGGTTAAGCCTCGCTCGCGCTTCCCGCTGACCGAACTCAGACGCGCAGGGACCGGCCTCGGTGCGGGCGACCTTTCCCGTTCCGCGGCGAACTGTTAGAGGGCGCAGACCTCTTTCCTGATCCTTATGCCCCCCGCCTCTACCCTCAGCGAAAACTCGCGCGGCATCCTTTTCTTGCTCGCAACGGTGACCGGCTTCATCATCAGCGACACCTGCGTGAAACTTGCCAGCCAGGAGCTTTCGGTCGCACAGATTATCGTCGTCCGCAGTGTCATCGCCCTTCCGGTGGTCGCTCTCCTCGGCTGGCGCATGGGCGCCTACAGCAACCTCCGCGGCATGGCCGAACGGTTCATCGGCCTTCGCGTGTTCGGGGAAGTCGGAGCCACTGCGCTCTACCTTTCGGCGCTCGCCCACATGGACATCGCGAACTCGACCGCCATCATTCAGACGGTGCCGCTTGCCGCGACCGCCACGGCAGCGCTTTTCCTCGGCGAGAAGGTTGGCATCCGCCGCTGGACGGCGATAGCGATCGGCTTCCTCGCCGTGCTCCTCATCATCCGGCCCGGCCTTTCCGGCTTCA
>CAYTTC010000096.1:0-12584 GCA_964440525.1 uncultured Propylenella sp.
CGGCTTCCTGTTGCGGGCGATAGTGCCAGCGACGTTCGTGCCGCGAACGAATGGTCGGGAAAACGCCGTCAAACATTAGCGTGGAAGCCCGGATGCCGCTTTCCTGACCGTAATATTTGCTACGCTGTACCGGAAACCCGCACCACCGTTCCTAGGGGTGTCAAACCGCCCCATCTGCCATGCTTGGCAGCGCGTGCCGTCGAGCCTATTATAGAGCGCAATGCAGACGTTCGCTCGCCTCCTGACACTGATCCTGGTTCTGGCCCTTGGGGCGGGGCCGTTTGCCTCCGCGCTCGCTGCGCCAGTTCCCATGCAATCGGCCATGATGGCGGACGAGATGGGCGCTGCAATGGCCGGGATGGACACGCCGGCAGGCGACTGCACACCGTGCAAGAGCAAGCCTGGCGCAATGACGGACTGCCTTCCGACCTGCATAAGCATGCCCGGTCTTGTTCCGCAGGAAATCGTCCAGCTCGTAATGCTCACGGCGATCTACGAGCCGCTTCTCGAACAATCCTTCAGCGGCGCTCAACGCCGACCCGATCCATACCCTCCTAGACCGATCATTCTCTCCTAACGGACGAACTCCGCGCGTGGAGGCACGTCCGTAGTCAAGGTCCGGCGTTGTCGGATTCTTGATACGCACTCAACCCTGCATTCGCAGGCGACCTTGGGTCTCCTTGAGCATCTCGAGGACGAGGATGACAAAGTTCCTACAGGGACGAGGCGCACTCGCAGGCGCGGCGACAGCGGCCGGCAGCGGGCCCGAGCCTTTGCTCGACACGGGTTCAGCCCAGGATCGCGTCGAGATTGGACGGCGACGTTTCGTCCACATGCTGCCCGTCGGTGTGTTTATGGGCATCGCTGGCGGTTTCGCCCTCAGTCTGGGACGCGATCCTTCAACGGTTCCCTCGGCGCTCATCGGCAAGCCCGTCCCCGAATTCGCTTTGCCTCCCGTCCAGGGGCGCTTGCTTGGTCTGTCGAGCTCGGACCTGAAGGGCGAGGTCTCGCTGGTCAATGTCTTCGCCTCGTGGTGCGTCGCCTGCCGCGAGGAGCATCCGATCTTCATGGCGCTCAAGCGGAGTGGCGCCGTCCCGATCCATGGCCTCAACTATAAGGATCGGCCGAACGATGCGGCGGCGTGGCTCGACAATCGAGGCGATCCCTACACGCGCACGGGAGCCGACATTGACGGCCGGGTCGGCATCGATTGGGGAGTCTATGGCGTCCCGGAAACCTTCGTGGTCGATCGCAACGGTGTCATCGCCCACAAGCATATTGGCGCCGTAACGGACCAGGCGCTTCAGGAAATCATTCTGCCGCTGGTCGCAAGGTTGCGCGGATGAACCTCGGATTTCTCCCCGCCGCCAAGGCCGGCTTGCAGCGTCCGCACATTCGGCTCGTGGTGTTGAGTTCAATCGTGGTGGCGCTCGCAGTGTCCATAAGTCTGCTCGCCAGCGTGCCGCGCGAACCCCGGCAGAGTGCCGATCTTCCCCAGCCAGTCCCGGCGCTATCGTTCAAGGACGCGGCAGGCACGCCTATGACGCTCGCCGACTTTCGCGGGCGGGTCGTCCTTCTCAACATCTGGGCAACGTGGTGCGTGCCGTGCCGCAAGGAGATGCCGGATCTTGACCGCCTTGAGGCCGAACTCGGCGGACCGGGCTTTCTGGTGCTCGCACTCTCGATTGATCGCGGCGGTCTTGAGCGGGTTAAAAAATTCTTCGACGACACCGCGATCGAGCACCTCGCGATTTATCTCGATCAGCAATCGGCCGCGATGGGCGCGCTCGCCATCACTGGCGTGCCGACCACGCTGCTTATCGATCGCGATGGCCGCGAAGTGCGCCGCTGGGTCGGTCCGGCGGAGTGGTCCAGCCCGGAGTTTCGTTCGCTCATCCGGCAACAGCTCGATCCCGCGGTCTCGAGAATCGAGACTCCATCCTCCAACAGCAAGGTGGTGCTATGAGCATGTCTGACCGTGAAACAATCCTGATG
The DNA here is from genome assembly GCA_964440525.1 of uncultured Propylenella sp. Classification (GTDB taxonomy): domain Bacteria; phylum Pseudomonadota; class Alphaproteobacteria; order Rhizobiales; family Afifellaceae; genus DASWJZ01. The sequence goes on from CAYTTC010000096.1 coordinate 1,996, forward strand.
CAGGACATCGGCAGCACCCTGCGCTATCGGCTCCGCGGCTGGCGCGGCTTGGTTGCGGCAGCGGTGATTCTTGCGGTTCCCGCGCTGTGGTTCGGCTGGCCCTGGCTGGTCGCGGCGGGCCTTGCGCCTCTGATCCTAGCCATGGCGCCGTGTGCCGTCATGTGCGCGGCGGGGCTGTGCATGAACAGGGTTAGCAAGAAGCCCGCAGTCAGTGCGAACGGCTCTCAGGGCGCCGCGGATACGGCGCTGCAGATCGCCAGCGCCGGCGCGGAACCCGAGCAATCCCCGTCTCTCGGCGCGTGCTGCGCGGATCGCGAGAGCTCGACCGAAACCAACGCGCCGCATTCGCCGGCGCAATCCATCCAAACCAAGCAGAAGGAGATGATCCAATGAAAAACACTTCCAGGACCGTGGGTCTGGCGATCATGGCAATCGGCCTTGCCGCTGCGATACCGGTGTTTGCCCAGAGTGCGACCGAAACGGCACCGCAAGCTGACGCCCCAGCGATGAAGCCGAACGATATGGGGCAAATGATGGAGGGCGGCGGCATGATGAACATGATGACTCAGATGAACGAGATGATGAGCGCCTGCACCAAGATGATGCAGGCGATGACTCCAAAGACGCCGAATGAGGGAGAGACGCCGAGCAATCCCGGTTGATCGCCCGAGAAAGCGAAACGGTCATGAAGATCGCGCGACGCCTCGCGATCGCACTCCTGCTTGCGGCGGCGCTCGCGCCTGCCGCAGGCGGCGCGCATACGTTGGAGAGTCTGCAGGAACAGCTTTTCGAGAAGGAAAAGTTCTTCCAGATCAAAAACCAGCCGGCGCCGGTGTTCGCCCTGCAGGATGCCGATAGCAAATCTGTCGCGCTCAGCGATCTTCGCGGCAAGATCGTGGTGCTGCACTTCATCTATGCGAGCTGTCCGGACGTATGTCCGCTGCATGCCGAGCGGATCGCCGAGATTCAGAAAATGATCAACGTCACGCCGATGCGCGATCAGGTGGAGTTCGTCTCAATCACCACCGACCCGAAGCGCGATACGGCGGAGGTTCTCCGGGATTACGGACAGGCTCACGGTCTCGATCCCGTCAATTGGATGTTCCTGACAGGCGGGCCGGATCAGCCCGAGGACACCACCCGCAAGCTCGCCGAGCAGTTCGGGCACACATTCACGCCGACCGAGGACGGCGAGCAGATGCACAGCGTGGTCACGCACGTGATCGATCGCAAGGGCGTGCTCCGCGCCAACTTTCACGGGTTCGAATTCCAGCCGGTCAACCTGGTCCTATTCGTAAACGGATTGGTCAACGCCAATCTTCCCGATCCGGAGCCGCCAGCTCCTTCGATTTGGGACAGCCTCTGGTCTCTGTTTTGAACACACCGTTAGCCGTCATGAGGCATCGATTGATGAGCAAAGCTTTCTTCCCGGCGCGTCGATTGCTGTGGCTGGCTCTCGCCGCGCTAGTTATCGGATTCGCTGGCGCCGTCGCCGGCGCGACGGCGCCAGTGTCACCCGCGATCGTCGCGCTGGCCTATGATTCCGCAACCAAGGCGCTCCTGAAAGCACAACCCGACGGGATCTACCGCAGCACCGATGAAGCGAGCAGCTGGCAACCCATCCCGCTGCCGACGATGGTGGGCCGGGTCACGGCCATCGCAACGCCGGCCGACGGCAGCGGTGCAATCTATGTTGCCGGACCTTCCTTCGGCATCCTTCGTGGCGACGCCGACGGCGGCTGGAAGGCTATCGTCGACGGGTTGCCAAGTCGAAATGTCGCCGCCTTCGCGACCCATGCGACCCAGCCCGACACGCTTTACGCCTATCTGCCGGAAAGCGGCATCTACCGCAGCCAGGACGCCGGCACGACCTGGAAGCTGATGGATCGCGGACCGGAAGCAATCCGGCAGCTTGTCCATTCCGACATGGCGGGAAGCATGGAGACCGGCTGGCTCTACGCCGCGACGGCCGAGGGTGCCAGCGTCTCGATGGATTGCTTCTGCCTCTGGCGCGACATCGGCGACCTTGGCGGGGCGGTCACCAGCATCGCTTACCGGCCGGGCCAACCGGAGAGCCTCTATGCAGCGACTGAACGAGGGGTGTTCCGCAGCGACAGCGGCGGGCGCAAGTGGCAGCAGCTCGCCGCGCCCGGTTCGCCAGTGACGGCGCTGACCGTGATGCCGTCCGGAACGGTCTACGCCGCGACCAGTGACGGCACACTTTATCGGAGCGACGACAGTGCTCTCAGCTGGAAGCAAGTCGGTGCGTAGGATGATCACCGCCGGATTGATCGCATTCTCTGGCGGTTGCGCCTTCGCCGGACAACAGACGGTGCCGGAGGAACGACGTGTTGACGCTGACGCTTCGCTCTACAGTCAGCATTGCGCGTCCTGCCACGGCGCGCGCGGCGAGGGCGCCTCCGGCTGGCGCGAGCCAAACGAGCAGGGCGACCTGCCGTCGCCGCCGCACGACGCCACGGGTCACTCTTGGCGGCACGCCGATGCGGTTCTTTACGAGATGATCGCCAAGGGCTGGCGCGACCCGTTCAACAAGACCGAGACGCTAACCATGCCGGCCTTTGGAGGCGTGCTCACCCCGAAGGAGATCGCCGCGGTGATCGCGTATCTCAAAACCCTGTGGACGCCTGAGCAACGGCGGCTCCAAGCGGAAGAAAGCCAGGCTCGACTGCTTCCACCCGAGGCCAGGTAGGTCATTTGAATTCAACACGAAGGAAAGGACATCCCATGCGCGTTTCCCGATCTCCATTCTTCGCGGCCATCGCTCTCGCCGCGTCAAGTGCACTCGCAGGACAATTTGGCGCGGCCACGCTCTACAAGAATCCGCAGTGCGGATGCTGCAACGAATACGCCAAATATCTAGAGCAGAACGGATTCGACGTGACGCTGGAAAACACCACCGACATATCGCCGATCAAGCAGCAGCAGGGCGTGCCGGAACAGCTCGCGGGCTGCCACACGATGCTGATCGACGGTTATGTCGTCGAAGGCCTTGTGCCGCTCGATGTGCTGACCCGCCTGCTGACCGAGAAGCCCGCGATCAAGGGCATCTCCTTGCCCGGCATGCCGGTCGGCGCGCCCGGGATGCCGGGACCCAAGGCCGCGCCCTTCACGATCTACGAAATCTCCGACGGCCCCGAGAAAGTCTACGCGACCGAATGACGGCGGCAGAGATCGAGCTCGACTCTCACCACCCCGTATGGACATGGATAAGGCAACAGAGTCATGACCAGGACCAAGCTCGCACTTACGATATCGCTCATCCTTTCGGCCGCGGCAGCAGTCGCGTCCGGTGTGGCCGTCATGATGGCCGCTGGCGTGGTTGACGGCGGCCGCGCGACGTCGACGACCTTCGAGGCGCAGGCACGCACCTATCTTCTCGACAACCCCGAAATCATCGCGGAAGCCATTCAGCGCCTCGATGCGCAACGTCAGGCCTCAGAGACCGACGAATTGAAGACGGTTCTTCGCGACCGGCACGCAGAAATCTTCAACGATCCGACAGCACCCGTTCTCGGCAACGCGTCGGGCGATGTCACGCTCGTCGAGTTCTTCGACTACAACTGCCCCTATTGCCGAAAGGCGGCGCCGCTACTCGATGAGGCGGAGGCGGCCGACAGCGGACTGAGGCTGGTCTTCAAGGAATTTCCGATCCTCGGGCCCGGCTCCACTTTCGCGGCGCGCGCCGCGCTCGCCTCTCAGAAGCAAGGGAAATACGAGGTCTTTCACGACGCCATGATGGCCCACTCCGCCGCCATCGACGAGAGCTCGACCCTGGAAATCGCGCACCAGGTCGGGCTGGATGTCGACCAACTCCAAAAGGACATGGAGGACCCGGCGATCGAAGAGGCGATCAAGCGCAATCTTGCCCTCGCCGGCGATCTGCGGATCAACGGCACGCCAAGCTTCGTCATTGGTGAGGAGATCATTCGCGGCCTGACCGACTTGCCGACCTTGCAGGGGGTCATCGCCGACGCGCGCGCTGCGACCGAAGGCTGAAGACGTGTTCGAAATCTCCAACATTGGCATCCTCACCGCGCTGGCCGCCGGCGCGATCTCGTTCCTGTCGCCCTGCGTCCTGCCGCTGGTGCCCGGCTACATTTCTTATGTTGCGGGCAATAGCGCCGGCGCCGACGCGGCCGCGCCACCGGCCGGCGCCCGCCTCGCCACCCTGATGCTGAGCGTGCTCTTCGTGCTTGGTTTCTCGACCGTATTTGTGGCGCTAGGGGCGGGGGCAACCGCGATAAGCCGAGCGCTGCTGTGGTATCGCTACGAAGCCAACATTCTCGGCGGCGCCATCATCATTCTCTTTGGTGTGTTCATGACGGGCCTCGTGCGGCTGCCATGGCTTCAGCGCGATCTCCGGTTCCACAGCGCAGTTGCCGGCGGGCGGCCGGTTGGCGCCTACATCCTCGGGCTCGCCTTCGGCTGCGGCTGGACCCCGTGCATTGGGCCGGTGCTCGGCGCGATCCTGACTGTCAGCGCGATGTCATCGACCGCCTCGAGCGGAATTGCGCTGCTGAGCATCTACTCGCTCGGCCTTGCGGTTCCGTTCCTGCTGTCGGCGCTCTTCACCGATGGTCTGGCGCAGCGGCTGAAGAGCATGCGGCGGACCGGATGGGCGCTGCAAATCGGCGCCGGCGGCGTCATGGTCTTGATGGGCGTTGCGATGATCACCGGACACATGTCGACCTTCTCGTTCTGGCTTCTCGACCAGTTCCCCATCCTTACGAGCATCGGCTGAGAAGGCCGAGGAAGGAGCTCGGAGCAATGAATAACTTGATTTCCCGGCGTGGCGCGATGTCAGGAGCTGCGCGTATCGCAGCAGGACTCGCTGCGGGTCTCTTTCTGAAGCCCTCTCACGGGGTCGCGGCGGAAGACGCGGAGCTGGTGAGCCGCTTCGAGTACCTCAGCCAGAACGGCAACAGCAATTGCTCGCGCGCATTCCTTGACTCGATAAAGACCATGCCGGTCACGGTCCGGCTGCAGGGTTCCTGCTGCAATCCGATGGACGCCCATCGTTACATCGAGCAGGTCAAGACGCTACGAAAATACGCCGAGGTTTCCGCGATCCCGCCTGATCCGTACGACATCCCAGCGGGTCTGGCGCAGAAGATGCTGCCGTATTTCGACATCGAGCTAACCACCGACGAGCAGCCGGCCTACGACTACGCGATGGCGAACTCAGACGAGAAGGGGCCATGCTGCTGTCAGTGCTGGCGCTGGCACGTGTATGGCGGCCTGGCAAAGCTTCTGATCCGCGAGCAGGGATTTACCGGCCCGCAGCTGACCGAGATCTGGAGCCTCTCCAGCGGATGTGGCGGCGGCGCCGAGCACCATCACGGATAGGAGCTTGGTTCTATCACCGAACGCACGGAGGAACTCAGGATGATGATGCAAGGGTCGGGCTGGATGATGGGCGGTGCCGCCCTGGTCTGGGTCCTGGTCGTGATTGTCCTCGTGCTCACGATCGCGGCGCTCGTCAAATATCTGCGGAGTTGAGGGCCGCGGCAGCTTCGCTCCGCCGTCAAGCCACCAGGTCAGCACGGCCATGTAGGCGCCAACGACATAGTGCACGACAAGCTCGCGCGGGATGGCGTCGGCGGAATTCTTGCCGGCGGTTGCGATGTGTTCACGCTTGGCACAGCACTGGCGCTAGCCGACGGGCTGACGTTTGTTCCCGCCTATAAAAGGGTTCCGATCTGGCGAGCAGGTTTTGCAGCGAGGACACATGCCATCTGCCGCCGCGTGCTGATCTGATGCCGCGCACATTCAGCGCCTTAGCTACCTCGGCAAGAGTTGCGGCTCCCGTAGCCTGAATGGCTCGAATGATTGGAAGGACGCTGGTGGCAAATCGATCGGCCTCCCCCACACAGCCGCAGTGCAAGCGGTGCGACAGCACCGGCTGGGTCTGCGAGGAACACACCGCCCGCCCGTGGGAAGGCCCGAACGGTTGCGGGTGCGGCGGAGCTGGCGCGCCATGCCCCGACTGCAATCCGGCGAGCGCCGACTACACGCCGAGAATGCCCGCTGGTGCCCAGATTGTTCTCGACCGGAAGGGATGGCGGCACTGAGCATGGCATTCGACGCTTCACGCTGCCCTCAAGCCAGCAGACCAGGCATTTACAGTTCTCACACAACCACGGCATAGTCGGCGGCCGCCATTCGATTTTGGGGGGAGGCATGCAATCCCAGAGCAAGCGATTTGCGATCACGCTTATCAAACCGTCGCGCTATGATGCTGACGGCTACGTCATTCAGTGGCGCAAATCCGGCGTGCCGTCGAACTCGCTGGGCTGCCTCTATGGCTTGGCGCGGGACTGCGACGAGCGGCGCGTACTCGGGCCTGACGTCGACATCACCTACGTCGCCTACGACGAGCCCAACACCGTCATCCGGATAAAGAAAATCATTGCCGATATGCGGACGGCGGATGGCGCTATGCTTTGTTTGGTCGGCGTCCAGTCAAACCAGTTCCCCCGTGCCATGCACATCGCCAAGCGCTTCCGGGCGGCGGGCATTCCGGTCGCCATCGGCGGATTCCACGTCTCCGGCTGCTTGTCGATGTTGAAGGAGATTCCAGCCGACATTCAGGAAGCGATCGATATCGGTTGCCACATCTTCGCCGGCGAGGCGGAGGAGGGGCGGTTCGAAGCGCTCCTGAAGGAAGTTTGGGAAGGCACGGCGAAGCCCGTCTACAATTACATGGACGCACTCCCCAATCTCGCGGGCGAGCCGACTCCTTATCTACCGGACTACGTGCTCGACCGGATCGTGGGCACCTACGCGACGTTCGATTCTGGCCGCGGCTGTCCCTATCAGTGCTCGTTCTGCTCCATCATCAACGTGCAGGGCCGCAAATCGCGCTGGCGCACGCCGGATGACATCGAGAGGGCGGTTCGGGAGAACACGTCGCGCGGGATCAAGCGCTTCGTCATCACCGACGACAATTTTTCGCGCAACAAGGATTGGGAGCCGGTGCTCGATCGGCTGATCAAGCTGAAGGAAGTGGACGGGCTCAAGTTCAAGTTCTTCATCCAGGCCGACGCGCTCTGTCACAAGACGCCGGGCTTCATCGAGAAATGCGCCCGCGCCGGCTGTCACTGGGCCTATATCGGCCTGGAGAACATCAATCCGGAAAATCTGATGGCCGCCAAGAAGCGGCAGAACAAGATCTGGGAGTATCGAAAGATGCTCCAGGAATGGAAGAAGCACGGCGTCCTCACCTATTGCGGCTACATCACCGGTTTCCCCTTCGACACGCCGGAATCGATCAAGCGTGACGTCGAGATCATCAAGAACGAGTTGGCGGTCGAGCTGATCGAGTTCTTCTATCTGACGCCGCTGCCGGGTTCTGAAGACCACAAGCGGCTGACCGAAGCCGGGACCTGGATGGACCCGGACATGAACAAGTATTCGCTAAGCGAGCGCGTCACCCATCACTCGAAGATGACGGACGAAGAGTGGGAGCGGGGGTATCACGCTGCCTGGGAGACCTACTACAGCCCCGAGCATGTCGAGACCATCTTCCGGCGCGTTGCGTCCATCGGCAAGCCAGTGAAGAAGGCTGTCTGGCCGGTGCTCTGGTTCTGGGCGACGCACCTTATCGAGGGCGTGCATCCGGTGGAGGCCGGCTACATCCGCTTAAAAGTGCGGACCGAGCGGCGGCCGGGAATGCCGATCGAGAACCCGCTGATCTTCTACCCGAAATACGCCGCCAACTTCCTCTGGAAGGGCGGGCAATGGCTGAAGCTCCTGTGGACCGTCAATAGCATCGCCCGCAAGGTCGAGGCGGATCCTGCCAAGCTGCAATACATGGATGCGGCGCTCTCGCCGGTCGTTGACGACCGTGAGGCGGTGGATGAGCTGGCGATGATCCGCACGCATGCGGCGTCGGCCAACAAGCTGCAGCGCGCGCATATCCACCGGCACGGCGAAACGGACGTGGAGAGCCCGGAACGCGAGCCGCTTGTCGCGGCGGAGTAGCGTCTCCGAACAGGTCTTTGCTAAGGTCGCTTCTTGTGCGGCGGCGGCCACCCATGGCCGCGCCCTGGTGAGGGGAAATCTTCGCATGCTGAGGCATGTGCGCCAAGGGATTGGGGGAAGGTCTTGGGCGACTAATTTCCCCAGGCGCGGCCTTGATCGCATCGCTAGCCGCCACCTCCGCAGCATTTAGGAGCCGTTGCCTGTGCTCGCCGGCATGACTCGTCATGTCCCCCTTCGGTTTTTCCCGCCTATAAAGAGAATTTCGATTTCTCGGCCCTGGCCAGGAGGTTCGCGACTGTCGAAACATGCCATCTGCCGCCGCGAGCCGAGCGCACGCCTCGGGCGTTGAGGGCGGCAGCGGTCGCCGCGAGGCTGGAGACGCCCGACATGCGAATGGCTTCGACGATCGGCATGACGTTGCCGGCAAAGCGGTCGGCTTCGGCGATTTGCACGTCGCGACCGAGCGCAGCCGCGTGGCGTGCATTGCGAGGATTGCCGAGCCGTGCGCCCTGCGCCTTGCGTTGGGCGAGGGCGGCGCGCGTGCGCTCGCCGATGAGTCTGCGTTCCTTCTCAGCCAAGGCGGCATAGAGGTGGAGCATGAAGGGGTCGGCATCGGCCCCGAGTTCGGCGACGATGAAGGGGACGCGCTGCGCCATGAGGCCGGAGATGAAGGCCACGTCGCGGGAGAGTCGGTCGAGCTTGGCCACGATGACGGGACACTTGCGGCTACGAGCCACAGAAAGGGCCGCGGCGAGCTCAGGCCGCCGATCGAGGGCATCCGCTCCCTTGCCGCTTTCTGCCTCGACAAACTCGGCCGTCAGGTCGAAGCCTTCTACCAAGGCAAAGCGGCGGACGGCGTCACGCTGCGCATCGATGCCGAGGCCAGAGCGCCGTTGCCTTTCGGTGGAGACGCGGTAATAGGCGACGGCCGGCTTCATGACCAAACCGCATACCACCGTTTGCGGTTTGGTCGTAGCCATTACTTTGCGAACTAAGTCGAATAGTTCAGGAATACATGATCAGCAATTTGACTGCACAATTGAAGAAAGGACATCCGTGATTATTGAGCGGCAGTGCGAGCCTGGGTTCTATGGAAGACAGCCCAGTCGATGGATTGTGTAACGGTGGGAATCAGCTATGTACCGTTCTCCGCACTACCCACGCAAGGTGCTCAGATGGAAGAGGCGGGGAATCCGCGGCTCTCGGAGCTTACGGCCGAAATCGTCGCGGCTTATGTGAGCCATCACAGCATTCGACCGAACGAACTTCAGCAGTTGATTGGCGATATTCATCTCGCCCTGAAAAGGGCTCCGCAAGCAGCATCACAGCTCATTGAGCTGCAGAAGCCTGCCGTTCCAATCAAAAAGTCAGTCAACCCAGACTATGTCGTATGCTTGGAGGACGGGAAGGAGTTCAGGTCGCTGAAGCGGCATCTCTCTGCAGTGCATGGTCTCAGTCCAGCGGAGTATCGAGCGAAGTGGGGCTTGCCACGGGACTATCCGATGGCAGCGCCGAACTATTCCAAGGTGCGCTCAAACCTGGCCAAGACCTTTGGCCTGGGACGCAAGGCATCTTCGGCGCCGAAGAGCTCTCCCGCGACTGGACAATCCAAAAAGAAAGGTGCCCGCTCGGCTCCCAAGCTGCGACGGCGTTCAAGGGCGAAGTCCTAAATCAAACGGCTTCAGCCATGGATTCAGGCGTATTGCGGAGAGGCGAGCGACTGCCGGATTTTCTGCGTCTAATCCAGTAAGCCCTGTGGTGTCACTCAGTATCCCGTCGTGGCGTCGCGGCCGTCGAACGATGGCGCCTGTTCCGGCTCGTCGTCATCGGCAAAGCGCTCAATGAGGCGCTCGCGGTAGTCGACGCCGCTGCATGCAAAGGTCATGAACCCGTTGGCGGCGTGCGATGCGTCGTCGTTGTGGGGCGTTCCTTCCACACGCCGCGCAGGTCGTCCCACTCCTTGCGGTAGGACTTGAGCCGCCGTAGTCCCTCGCTGCAGCCGGCCTCGTCGAATTGGCAGGGGGGAGGATCGAGCGGGCGGTGGTGATGGCTTCCGCCTTGCTCTCCGGCCGCCTGACGATCCGCGGGCCGGAAGCTGCGCCTCTCCATCACGGCCAGGGTGCCGCCTTCGAGCCAGAGGCGAAGCCCCGGTCGCCGACTTAGAGGTTGGCGTCGGCGCCGGAGATCTCGATCCTGATTGGTTGGCCGTCTTTGCCGGAGAGCTCATGGGCGCTGCTCTCGGTCCATCGCGCTCGGGTCTTCAACCAGAAGATCGCCGCGGTCACAGCTTCGCGCCCTTCGCCCGTAGCCCTTCGGAAGAGACTCTCCGCCACCCTGGCATTGGCCTTGATGTGTGCGCCTGCAAGTTCGCCCGGATAGAGCTTTCGCAGTACCTCAGGCTTGATCGCCATCACCGTGGCAATGTCCGCTTCCGCGAAGCCATAGCCGGCCAGGGCTTCCACCTGCTTGCGCTGGACGGGCAGGGGCTCGCCGGGAGCAGGATCTGCGGTCGCTTGATCGCTGCATTCGTTCATTGCTCGCCCTCGATTGATTCCGTCTCAGTGCCGGCGCGGGTGAGTATCATC
>CAYTTC010000097.1:0-12477 GCA_964440525.1 uncultured Propylenella sp.
CCCAAATTCAGGTGAATGCGCTACTCGTTGATTTGCTTATGATAGCGCGCCCCGTTGCTTCCGCCGCCCCGGCGCAAACATATTCACAGAATCAAAAAACGCCCGCTAACCTTTTGAGTTAGCGGGCGAATTTGGTTGCGGGGATAGGATTTGAACCTATGATCTGGATGCTCTCCGAAGCTTACGACTTCGAGGACGACGGCCTGGCAACGGCGATCGCGGCAACCTTCGCCCGACGCAAGACGGGGATTCCAGTCGAGCTGCCCGACGCGCTTTCGTCGGCGTTCGCTGAGGATCAGGCGAAGCAGCAGCAATGGGCTTCGTTCGCAGCGAGCATCGAACAAGAGAGCGGTCCCAAGTTGAACGTGATTATCAATGATCTAGCGGCCTTCCTCATGCAGCGTGCTCGAAAGCTCCGATTTCAGTCGTGACTCAAGGATGTAGGCGGCCGTTGAACAGGCTGAGGACCAGCGATTGAAAGACGTCCGCTAAGCGACAAAACGGATAGCTAGACAGCGAAACCGTCACCGACACGTCACGCTTCCATCAATTGGAACCAGACGCTCTGACCAAGGGGACCAGACCCTCTTGGGTGATCATCGTTCTCAGATGCACATTCATCCGTTCTGCGTCCGGTTCGATCCCCGCGAAGAGCTTCAGAGCACCTGCGGCCTGGAAAACCACCATCCCACCGCCATCGAGTGTACGGCAGCCACGCGCTTTGGCCAAGGCAAGGAGCGGAGTCTCGAGGGGCGTGTAAACGATGTCGGCCACCCAATGACGAGCGTCGATCAGATCAGCATGCAAGGGGAGCCCAGGATGACGCTGCATGCCTGTCGGCGTGGCATGGATGAGGCCATCGGCATCCTTCATCACGGCTGCGATTTCCGTGGCGGCGAAAGCACGCCCCGCGCCAAAACGCGTGTTGAGCTCCGTGGAAAGCTTCGCGGCCCGTTCGGGCTCGCGATCCGCAATGGAGAGGCGTTCGATGCCAAGTTTCAGCGCCGCATGGCCGACCGCGACGCCGGCGCCTCCCGCGCCAAGGAGCAGCGCGTGACGTCTGGAGACGTCAGGAAGGCCGGTCTCAAAGTTTCTGTGGAAGCCATACCAGTCGGTGTTGTGGCCGATACGCTGGCCGTTCCGAAAAACGACCGTATTGACCGCGCCCAGTTGCCTGGCTTCCTGCGCGAGATGCGTCAAATGTGGGATGACGGCCTGTTTCAGCGGATGCGTGATGTTTACGCCGGCGAAGCCCCGGCGCTCTACTTCGGCCAGCAGCTCCGGCAGTTGGTCTGACGACAGACCGCGCTCTGAGAGATCGATCAGTTCATAGCGATAGTCGACGCCGTGGTGCCGAGCCTCCCCCTCATGCAGGGAAGGTGATTTGGAAAGCTGGATGTCCGCACCGATCAATCCAGCGAGGACAATCGGCCGCTGCTGCGATTCCAGGTCTGATACCGCTGACATGCCGCCCTACTCGACCCGAGGAGAAGGGCTGGAGGACGCCAACCGACCGCTCTCAGCAGCGCTCACAACGGCGACCGTCGAGTCAAAGAGGCGCTTGATGTGATCCCGCGGATCCGAGGACCCTTTGATCGGCACCTCCACCGAACGCATGACGTCCGGCGGGAGAGCGCGCAGGATTTCCGCTACAGGCAGCGTTCCTTCCCCGGGCGGATAACGATCTGACCGGGCTTCCCGAATCATTTCTTCGGGCGACCGCGGAACATCCTCTCCGGCATCGCACAATTGAAAGCTCTTAATCAGCGCCGGACGGACTTTGAGGAGATCGCTGGGAACCCCGCCGTTGCGGCAAAAATGGAGCGCGTCCACGAGCGCCCCGCCGTTGGCCTGACCGGACTCCTCCACGATCGAAACGCAGTCTGCGAAAGTGCTCACAGTCCGCCAGCCCATGTTCTCTAGGTCGACGCCCATATCGAATTGAGCGGCAAGCTCGCACAGGCCGGCAAAATCTGAGACAAGCCGAGCGCGATCCGGATCGTCAGCGCATACGCTGAGCCTCCGCGCGCCGAGCGCACGAGCGGCGTCGAGGATCGACAAAAGCGACTGAGGAGAGAAATCGGGATTAATGACGACGGTCTCGATGTCGTAGACCTGAAGTCCTTCGCTATCGAGCCGCTTTACGAGGTCGCGGGCTGCAGCGCTTCCTTGAGGAAGTTCATAGTACGGTCCCCCCGCGAACGCCGGATGAAGCCGCAGGCCGACATGCGAAAAACCAGCATCGGCCGCCATCGCCACAAACTGATCGGGCGGCGTCATCAAAGCCGAGAAATGCGCGAGCCCTAGGTTCCGCTTCGGCGGCAATGTCATAAGCTGCTCGGGGGAAGGCATCATACAACAGCCGGAGATTTCTCGGTCGCCGCGAGCATTCGCACCACGGCTCCGACGACCGTTGGATAGCCCTCGGGTCCCAGGCCAGCCACAACGGCAGTAGCCACCTTCGAAACCAGCGAGTTGTGATAAATAGCTTCGCGCCGATGAATATTGGTGATGTGCAGTTCGATGACGGGCCCGGGAAACATCTTGAGGGCATCAAAAACCGGAACGGAGGTAAAGGTAAGGCCGGCTGGATTTATGATGATGGCGGCGCCCTCGTCGATCGCCTCATGTATCCAGCCGATGATTTCGGACTCGGCATTCGATTGGCGAAAAACGATGGATCTCTTGCCGGCGGCCTGCCGGCACATCATCTCGACCTCGGCGAGAGTCGTCGTGCCATAGATCTCCGGTTCCCGCTTGCCGAGGCGATTCAGATTTGGTCCGTTGAGGATGTAGATGGGCTTGGTCATAGGTGCGGCTCTCATCCGGAAATTGTTGCTAACCCTGGTAGCCGAATAGCCGCGGGAGCCAGAGAACGGTTTCGGGGACGAACGTGATCAGGATGAGCGCAAGGATCATCGCGAAGAGGAAGGGCATCACGTCCCGCACGATATCGCGCAGCGGAACCTCCGCGATGTTGGTCATGATGAACAGAAGCAGGCCGTAGGGCGGGGTTATCAGTCCGAGCATGATGTTCACGACCACAACGATGCCGAAATGAACCGGGTCTATGCCCAGGGCTTCGGCCGTCGGGATGAGGACCGGAACGATAATGAGCAGAATGGTCGTGCCTTCGAGCAGGCAGCCGAGCACGAGGAGAATTAGGTTTACAAGGATCAGATAGGTGAAGGGGCTCAGGTCGATGCTCTGAAGGTAGGCGCTTAGCGTCTGGGGAATGTTCTCGACCGTGACCACGTAATTGAAGACGAGTGCGCCGGCGATGAGCATGCCGATCGAGGCTGTCGTTCGGGCACTTACAAACACGGCGTGGTGCAAATCCTGAAACGCCACGCTGCGGTACAAGAAGACAGAAATGACCAGTGCGTAAGCCGCAGCGATGGCTGCCGCTTCTGTCGGCGTTGTGATTCCGCTGTAAATGCCGCCAAGGAGAACGACAGGCATCATGAGGGCTGGGAAGGCCCGCACCGTAATCCCGGGGATTTCGCGTAGAGGCACCGGCTTTTCCACGGGAAAGTTCCGGCGCCGGGCGATTAGAAAGATCATGGCCATCTGCGCCAGGCCCATGAGCAGGCCGGGGATGACGCCGCCCAGGAACAGATAGCCAATGGATGTATCGGAAACGAGAGCATAGACGACGATGGGAATTGACGGCGGAATGATCGGGCCGATGACAGCTGAGGCGGCGGTCAGGGCAGCCGCGAAGCTCGGCGTGTACTTGCCGTCCTGCGTCATCATTTTCTGCATCATCTTGCCGCTTCCGGCAGCGTCGGCGATTGCGGATCCCGACATCCCCGCGAAGATGATGCTCTGAACCACGTTGACCTGCGCGAGCCCGCCCCTGAAACGCCCGACCAGCGCATCACAGAATCTGAGCAGTCTCTCTGTCATCGTCCCCGTGTTCATGATCTCTGCGGAGAGGATGAACAGCGGGATCGCGAGCAGGATGTAGCTTGTGTACATCCCGTTCAGGATTTGCTCGGCCGCCGTGCCCATATCCAGCCCGGCGAGATACAGATAGAGGATGGAACCGCCGATCATCGCGTGGCCTATCGGAAGGCCGAACAGGCTGAGTGCGACGATGGCGAGGATCGACACCAAGAAAGGGTCCGGCGGATTCATAGGCCGGAGCTCACCTTCGAAGGATCGAATTCCTCCATTGGCTTGCCGCGCAGCTGCGCCCAAAGAATCCAGATGTATCGCGCTATCGTAGCGAGGGCGAAGATCACATAGATCGAGAAGAGATAGTCGAAGCGTATCTTCAGATAGGCAGTCGCCTCGACCTTCATGAAGGTGACGTAATCCACGACCGCCGGAAGCGAGAAGCCGTAGAGCACGATGATTGCGAGCGCCGTGACGATCGCCATGGCGCGGCGAATGCGTGCGCTGACGGCATGGTAGATGAGGTCGAAGCGGATTTCCTCGCGCTCCTTGACCACAAATGCCGCGCCCCAGAGGACCAGCCAAAGCCAGGTTATGATCGTGAGCTCGGATGTCCAGCCGATGGGAAAGTTCAGAAAGTAGCGGAATACGATCTGAATCATGAAGGCGATGAACATCGTGGCCAGCAGGAGGGACGCCACATTCTCGGCGCGCCGTCGCAGCCACCTGCCGACACTGCGATAAGACGCAGTCATGACCACCTCGAATGTCATCGGGCCGGGCGGGTACCCGGGGCGAGGAGAGCGGACTGATGCGACCTGCTACCCGTCGTCGCAAATCAGACGACGGATAGCAGGCTGTACACGTCAGAGGGCGTTGATCTTGTCGAGCATTCCCGCCGGCCAGCTTTTGGCGAGGTCGGATTCAAGATACATTTTCTGGGCGTGCTCGCGGAACGCCGCGACGTCCGGCTCGTACAATTCGAGTCCCTCGGCCTTGAAGGCGTCCACCAGTTCGGATTCCATTTTTCGATGCTCGGCAGTGCTCCACGCAATGGCCTCATCAGCGGCCGCCTGGAATTTCTGCTGCTGTTCGGGAGACATGGCGTCCCATGCCTTCTTGGAGATGGTGAGGAGATCGAAGCCGACCAGATGCGAGGTCAGCACGATCTGCGACATCACTTCGTTGAACTTAAGTGTTCGCACATTCGGAAGCGGATTGTCCTGCCCATCGACCGCTCCCGTCTGCAGCGCGGTATAGACTTCCGTCACCGGCATCGGCACGGGATTGGCGCCAAGCGCCGTTCCCAGAAATTGCCATGCGTCGCCACCCGGCATTCTCAACTTGATGCCCGCCAAGTCTGCGGGGACGTTGATCTTCTTGTCCACCCGCAATCCAACCTGCCGCGTTCCGAAATAGGTCGGGCCGAGGATATGGACGCCGAGCTTCTCCTCGACCATCGCCTTCATCTCGGCGCCGGCTTCGCTGTTGAAGAACGTCTTGAGATGGTCGGCGTCACGAAACAGATAGGCGGCGGTCAGGATCGACCACTCGGGGACCTGCTTGGCGAAGTCCTGAGCGGCAATATTTCCCATCTCCAGATTCCCGCGCTCCAGCGCGACAAGCTCTGTCCCCTGTTTGAACAGCGAGCCGTTGTAGTAGAGCTCAAAGGAGAAGTCGGAGCTGAGACTATCCGCCAGCTTTTGCATCATGGTGGCGCGGATATCTTTGTCAGAGAAGACCGCGGAAAAGCGCAGGTTAGTTTTGTCCAGCGCAAACGCCGGCAGGCTTGCACCCAAGAGCATGGCGCCGGCCAGAACGGCCCGGCGAGACATGGAAAGAGTCATGTGTTTCTCCCTCACGGTTCGTGGCTGCCTCGAAGCATTTGCCTGCGGCAGTCTTATTGACTTGCACATATGGACGGAATAGTTCGTTTATGTCAACGCGAGCTGCCGCGGTGAACGGGAACCTGACGGTCGGCGGCGGCTTCGTACGCAGATGACGGCGTAGCGAAGAGGCCGTTTCCACGCATGAGGTGATTGTGGAGAGTGGACGAACTGGTTCATTCTATGATTTCACCGAGCACCCCAGCTTTCGAGACAGCGCCCGCCCATGGAAACCCGTTCAGCCGTCCCATCGTTGCGGACCAACGACCCCGAAGCGACCAAGCAGAATATTATCGAAGTCGCCTACAAGGAGTTCGCCGAGAATGGCCTTGCTGGCGCTCGCATCGACGAAATCGCAGCAAAGACCAAATCGAGCAAGCGAATGATCTACTACTATTTCGGCGGCAAGGAGGGCTTGTACATCAAGGTGCTCGAAGAGGCCTACACGCGGATACGCGGGATCGAACGGAGCCTGGATCTTGCGCACCTGCCGCCCCGCGAAGCGCTCCAAAAGCTGGTGCGGGTCACCTTCGACCATCATGACAGCAATCCGGATTTCGTCCGCCTCGTCATGAATGAAAACATCCACAACGCTGCCTATCTCGCGAAATCGCCGACGATTCAGAAGCTTAACGCCAGGGCTATCGACTCCGTCACGGACGTGTACCACCGCGGCGTCGAGGATGGGCTGTTCCGCAAGGGCTTGGATCCGGTCGAACTGCACTGGCAGATTAGCGCTCTCTGCTTCTTTAATGTGTCGAACCGGGCAACGTTCTCGAAGATCTTCAAGCGCGACCTCGGCTCGAAGAAATCCCTCGCTTCGTTGCGGGAGCGCGCCGTCGACATGATCTCCCGTTACGTGGCTCGCTAACGTCCTTCGCGCTGACATTCAAAAGGATCTGCCACCGCTTTTATTGAACGAACTAGTTCGTGTACAATCACCTGGAGGGACTGAGGAACGAGTTGCCATGCGGAATTTGTATCGCACCGGCTCCCCGGGGCGCGGCGCGAACGGCGGGCGCGACAACAGCAGCGTTGTCGACACCGGCGCCGGCAAACCCATCGAGAACCAGCAGGATGTCACAAGGCGGTGCTAGCGGTGATGGAAAATACTTGTGATCTGCGGCTGCGCGAGATCATGACCTCGCTTGTTTCACATCTGCATGCGTTCGTCCGGGACGTGCGCCTCAGCGAGCCGGAATTTCGCCAAGCGACGGCGGTTCTCAACGAAATCGGGAAGCTCCAGACCGACAGCCACAACGAGATGGTGCTGATGGCCGGGTCGCTCGGCGTCTCAAGCCTCGTCTGTCTGCTGAACAATGGCGATCAGGGCCAGACGGAAACGTCGCAGTCGCTCCTCGGTCCATTCTGGCGGCTAGATTCACCACGAGTGGAAAACGGCGGCACGATCGTCCGGTCGGAAACGCCCGGCATGCCGCTCTTCGTGAATGGCCACGTCGTCGACCGAGAAGGAAAGCCGATCCAGGGCGCCGAGGTCGACGTTTGGCACGCCTCGCCTGTTGGCCTCTACGAGAACCAGGACTCTGAACAGGCGGATATGAATCTCCGCGGCAAGTTCACGACGGATGCGGACGGAAGGTTCTGGTTCCGGACGGTGAAGATGGTCGGCTACCCGATCCCTACCGATGGGGTCGTCGGTCGATTACTTCGGGCGCAGGGACGCCATCCGTATCGCCCCGCGCATCTGCACGCTCTCATTTTCAAGCCTGGCTACAAGACCCTCATATCGCAGGTCTACGATCCCAGCGATCCGCATATCAACACCGACGTGCAGTTCGGCGTCACGCGAGCGCTTACCGGCGAGTTCGTCCGGCACGATGAGCCGCATCCATCGGCGCACCACGTCGGCGCCCCGTGGTACTCCCTGGATTACACCTACGTGATGCAGCAGGGAGAGGCCACGCTGCCCCAGCCTCCGATCAAATGATTCTCTGCACGATCATCACCGACAGCAGGAGATTTCATGCTGACCGATGACGAAAGACGACTTGCCGCGGAACAGCTCTTTCGGGCGGCAGAGGAACGGCGGCCGATTGAGCAACCGAGCCGCACTTATCCGCGGATGGAAATCGAGGACGCCTACCGCATCCAGGACCTTTGGGTTGAGGCCCGTATCGCGAAGGGCGCGCGGGTTGCTGGACACAAGATCGGGCTCACATCCCGCGCCATGCAAATGGCATCCAAGATCACCGAGCCGGACTACGGGCGGATTCTCGATGACGCGCTCTTTAATGACGGGGCACAGATCGAAGCGAAGAGGTTCATCAAACCTCGCCTGGAGGTGGAGCTCGCGTTCGTGATGGGCCAGGATCTCGAAGGATCCGGCATTCGAATCTACGACGTCATGCGCGCCACCGAGTTTGTCGTTCCGGCGCTCGAGATCATCGATTACCGGACCGAAGTGCCGCGCGCCATAACCGACACGATCGCGGACAATGCCGCCTTCGGCGCGATGGTCGTCGGCGGCCGTCCCATACGGCCAATGGACGTCGACATCCGGTGGGTCGGCGCCACCCTGTCCAAGAACGGCATCATCGAGGAATCCGGCGTGTCCGCAGCCATTATGGGTCATCCCGCGGCGGGGATAGCGTGGCTTGTCGCCAAGCTGCACGCGGTCGGCGCAAAGCTCCTCAAGGGGCAGATCGTGCTGGCGGGCTCCTTTACCAGGCCTGTCGATATCGCGGCGGGCGATGTCATCCATGCCGACTACGGCCCGCTCGGCGCGATCGGCGTCGCCTTCCGGTAGCTGTAGCCATGCAGCTTCCGGAGAGCCGCTTCGAGCGATCGCTGACTGCCGGCCAGATGCAGATCGGCCCGTGGTGCACCCTGCCCGGAAGCTACGTGGCGGGTGCGGTTGCGGGCGCCGGCTTCGACTGGCTGCTGTTCGACACTGAACATTCTCCAAGCGATCCGCTGACGGTTCTTCCGCAATTGCAGACCGTCGCCGCCTACAGCGTCTCCGCCTTGGTGAGACCGGCGAGCAACGAGGTCGGAAACCGACGATGAAAACTTCAATCGCGACGGTATCGATCAGCGGCGATCTGGCCGAGAAACTCGATGCGATCTCCCGCGCCGGGTTCGATGGCGTCGAGATCTTCGAAAACGATCTTCTCGCCTACGACGAATCTCCTCGCATCGTCGGCCAGATGGTCCGAGACTCAGGCCTCGTGCTCACGCTGTTTCAGCCCTTCCGCGATTTCGAGGGGATGCCTGAACCCTACCGCCGACGTGCGTTCGATCGCGCCGAGCGCAAGTTCGACTTGATGCAGGAGCTTGGCGCCGACCTGATGCTGGTGTGCTCGAGCGTCTCGTCCGTCGCACTCGGCGGCATCGACCGGATCGCAGACGACTTCGCAGAATTGGGCGCGCGGGCGGCGCTTCGCGGGCTGCGCGTCGGCTACGAGGCTCTGGCGTGGGGAAAACACATCAACGATCATCGCGATGCATGGGAGATCGTGCGTCGTGCCGATCACCCCAATGTCGGCCTGATTCTCGACTCGTTCCACACGCTAGCCCGCAAACTGGAGGTCGATTCAATCCGCGCAATCCCGGGCGACAAGCTGTTCCTGGTTCAGCTCGCGGACGCTCCCCGGATCGAGATGGACCTTCTCTATCTAAGCCGTCACTTCCGAAACATGCCGGGCGAAGGCGATCTTCCCATCAAGGACTTCATGCGGGCGGTGGTCGCCACGGGTTATGACGGCTTTCTCTCGCTGGAGATATTCAACGACCAGTTCCGCGGCGGCGCGGCGAAGCCTATCTCAGTCGACGGACATCGATCGCTCGTCTACCTCATGGATCAGGTACGCCGTGAAGAGCCGGCAAGCGCCTCCGGCGCGCCGGATATGCCCGACCAAATCGCCGTGCGCTCTGTAGCGTTCATTGAGTTCGCCGCAAACGAAATCGAGGCTCGCGAGCTCGTTTCCTTGCTGCGCGGCCTTGGCTTCCGAAAGGCGGGAAAGCACATCTCAAAGGAAGTCACCCTTTACCGACAGGGCGAGATCAAGATCGTTGTGAATACGGAGCCAGAGGGTTTCGCCCGCTCTTCCTACAATATGCATGGCACCTGCGTCTGCGCAATCGGCCTGAAAGTCGAGAACGCGGCCGCTACCGTTGAACGTGCGCGCCTTCTGGGTGCGGACAGCTTCGAGCAGCCGGTCGGGCCCCGGGAGTTGACCATCCCGGCGATCCGCGGAGTGGGCGGCGGACTCCTCTATTTCATCGACGAGACATCGGATCTTGGAAAGGTGTGGGAGACGGAGTTCCAGCCCGTCGCGGATGAGGAGCCACCGACCGCGGCCGGCCTCATCACAGTCGATCATGTTGGCCAGACGGTGCCCTTCGTCGAAATGCTCAGCTGGCTTCTGTTCTACACGTCCATCTTCCGAACCAGAAAGGCCGCAATGGTCGATATAGTCGATCCCGCTGGAATCGTGCGAAGCCAGGCGATCGAGAACGACGACGGAAGTTTGCGCCTCACTCTCAATGGCGCCGAAAACCAGAGAACTCTCGCCGGACACTTCATCAGCGAGTCTTTCGGCTCCAGCGTGCAGCATGTCGCCTTCAGAGCAAAGGACATCTTTGTGGCCGGCGAGGCGCTCCGGGCGAATGGTTTCGAGCCGCTCCAGATTTCCGGGAACTACTACGAGGATGTTGAGGCGCGCTTCGGGCTTGATCCCCTTCTCACCGATCGCCTCCGCGCTGAGAACATCCTCTATGACCGCGACGACCGCGGGGAATATTTCCAGCTCTACAGTTCAAGCTACGGGGAGGGTTTTTTCTTCGAGATCGTGGAAAGGAGGAGTGGATACAGCGGATACGGCGCTTCCAATGCTCCGTTCAGGATCGCCGCCCAAAAGCGGCACCTTCAGCGCCGGACTCCGCGCCTGTAACGGAAACGAAAAAACCCGCCAGACTTCGCCTAAGCGGCAGATCTGACGGGCCTAATTTGGTTGCGGGGATAGGATTTGAACCTATGACCTTCAGGTTATGAGCCTTATTCCATTTGATTTCACATCGTTTCAGATGTTGGACGATGTTTCCCAAGTCCGTGCGTTCCGCAATCTTTTCTACTCTGGACGTTGACATAGGTTTCCGACAATTCCATCCAAGGTGCGGACCGGGTGAGGACCAAGGTAGGGCTGACACGCATGGGCGTACGGCTGACTAAACGAACGGTAGACGCCATAGGGCCGACCGACCGGCGCATCACCTTTTGGGACGGTGAGCTTCCCGGGTTCGGAATCAGAGTGGCGCCAAATGGCTCGAAGGCGTTTATCGTCCGATACAGGGCCAACGGCGGCGGGCGCAACGCACCGGAGCGCCTGGTGACAATTGGGCGATACGGCACATTGACCCCGGACGAGGCTCGCGGGCAGGCGAAGCATCTACTGGCTTCCGTGAAACTCGGCGGCGACCCAGCTGCCGAACGAGCCCGGTCAAGAAAAATGCCCTCGTTCAGCGCGCTCGCTGACAGGATGCTGGATGAGGCAGAAGATGTCGCAAAGGCGCGGCCGCGCGAGGCACGGCTCCGGCTTGGGACCATCCGGAACTATCGGTCCCTTTTGCGACGTCACCTTCAGCGAGCAATTGGACCGCTTAACCTCGATTCGATCACGACTCCGGAGCTTGCCCGGCTCCACCGCAAAATAGGCAAAGAAAGACCCTTCACCGCCAATCGATGCCTCGAGCTCGTCGGATCGGTCTTCAAATACGCGGCCGTAGAAGAGCTGATCCCTCGCGGAATGAACCCGGCTCGACCGGTGCCGGCCTTCAAAGAGAACCGCCGAGAGCGTTTCCTGAACACGGAGGAGCTTTCAAGGTTGGGCGAAGCAACCGAGAAGCCGAGACGGCTGGAGTTGATTGGGAGATCGATCAGAACAGGAAGACGAAGCACGTGCCGAAAGAGAACCGTCGGATCCTAATTGATCCCGGCGGCGGCTGCTTTGCGATTGCTCATTTTTACCGGCGCACGCCTGCGAGAAATTTTCCATGCGCGCTGGGATCAAGTCGACCTCGAACGCGGGATCCTTTTCGTCGAAGGAAAGACCGGCCGGCGTCCGGTGCTGTTGCCTGTTCCGGCGACAGCCATCTTAGCCGGACTTCCAAGGCGCGGAGCCTACGTGTTCCCCGGCGAGTCCGCTTGCATCGAGAAGCCCCGCGCTGACCTCAATCGGCCCTGGAGTGCTGTGCGCCGCACCGGAAGACCAAGCGCTCACCCACACTCGCATGGCTGTTGCCTCAGCGTGGCAAACAGGTCGGGAAGCGTTGAAGCGAGAACGCCGGCTTCGGGAAGCGAGGGGTGTGGCGTCATACGGTTTGCGGGGGGCGACATCTGAGCGCCATGTGACGCCAAAAATGCATCTCACTATCGCGCACGCGCGCGCGGCGGTACTAGCCGGATCTCCCGTCACATGCGTCACCCACGTCCGAGCATGGCAATGAGTGATTTAGGAACCTTACACTGCCGCCCCCACTAACGGGGGCGCTGCCGCCCGAGAACTCCCCTAAAATTGCAAGTGCATAGGGGGGTTCGGATTCGCAAGTGCGGGCCGCACTCTGTGCCCTAGCACCATGTAGAGGTCAAACCGACCGGCCGCTTCCCAAGCTGAATGTCCATTGTCTGAACGGATATGACCAGGCACGCCGCGCAGGATGAAGAGGTCCGACA
>CAYTTC010000098.1:0-12344 GCA_964440525.1 uncultured Propylenella sp.
GGCTTCGAGCGTTTCTCGCAGCTTCTGTTCGACTGGTTCCGCGCACCCACGCTCACGGTGACGTTCAAGTCGAACGGCTGGCACGCCATTCAGAAGATCGAGCTGACGCCACTTTCCCGCGCGTCCCCGGCGAACATGAGCTTCTTCGCCCAGGCGCTGAAGGCCTACACCGGCCGCAAATGGCGGGCGCCGAAGCCGCGCTCCGCCCCGCGCCATTCGATCGCGGTCCTCTACGATCCGAAGGAAATGCTGCCGCCGAGCACGCAGAAAACCTTGATGCACTGGGCAAAGGTCGCGGCGCCGCAGGGCGTCGAGGTGGAGCCGATCACGCGAAAAGACCTGGCGCGGCTGGCGGAATTCGACGCCCTTTTCATTCGCGAGACGACCTCGATCCGCAACCACACCTACCGTTTCGCCCGCCGCGCCATGATGGAGGGCATGCCGGTCATCGACGATCCGATCTCGATGATCCGCTGCACCAATAAGGTCTATCTTTGGGAGCGTCTGACCCATGCCGGGCTCCCTGTACCCGACACCATCGTCATCCAGGAGCCCGACGATATCGTGCGCGCGGCGGACACGCTCGGCTTTCCGGTGGTCGTGAAGATTCCCGACGGCTCCTTCAGCCGCGGCGTGCGCAAGGCCGAGACGATGGAGGCGCTGAAGGCGACCGTCGCCGAGTTCTTCAAGGAAACCGACCTGCTCCTCGCGCAACGCTTCGTGCCGACGCAGTTCGATTGGCGCGTCGGCGTTTTGGCCGGCCAGCCACTCTTCGTCTGCCAATACGGGATGGCCAAGAAACATTGGCAGATCGTCCGCCACCGTGCGGACGGAACCGCCGATGAAGGCAATTTTCGGACTTTTCCGATCGACAAGGTGCCCCCCGAGGTGCTCGACGCGGGCGTCCGCGCGGCGAGCCTCATCGGCGATGGGCTTTATGGCGTCGACCTGAAGGAGACGGACGACGGCGTGTTCATTATCGAAATTAACGACAACCCGAACCTCGAGCACGGCGTGGAGGATCTGGTTGCGAAATCCGATCTGTGGAACCGCCTGACGCGGTGGTTTACGACGCGCATCCTCGACTGAGCCGCCTCCACGCACGTCCTCCCCTCTAGTAGTGACGCCGCTTCGGCTGCTGATGCGGCGGAAGCTGGCGCGCCCGGCGACGAAATCGAGGTGACGGCGGAGATGATCGAGGCGGGAGCGGCCGAGCTTTGGACTCACCCTCTTGAATGTCTGTCAGACGAGGAAATGAATGCCGCAGTTAGAGCGGCTTTCTCTGCGATGTGGAAAGCGCGTCCACGATCTCTGCACACAACTTCCCCGCTTCGTCGCGCCGCACGCGAATAGCGTCTAAGGTTTTTCGAATATCGGACTCGCCGATGTCCTTGATTCCGTAATGTGGTTTCTTGAAGGGCATGCTCCGGAACTGACCTGGTTGATCGGTGTCTTTGTCCAAATACCAAGGGTCGTGCACGATTCTATTTCTCTCCTCCGCCAGATCAAAGGTTCTACGCATCAAGGCGTCCACACGCTTAAGCAAATCCGGCGAAAGCTGCTTCCTCGATCCCAACGAAAGTATCGCTTTGAAACGGGGAGCCGCACCAATCATCTGGCCGGTTATACATGCGCCTAGGTCATGAGATATTCGGTAGTGTCCTAATTTGATCCTGGCAGCTCGGCGACAAGGTAGCCCTTGCCGAAACACACTTTGCAGACGGGCGGGCTTACAACTCGGCGCGAAAACCATCCACCTGTATTCCCCGTAGCACCAACGCCGCAACGCTCGCACTTAAGGTACGCGCCTCCGTACTTATCCCATTGTTCGACGCCGAATTGGCACATAGACGTGCCGCGACAGTGCGCGCATTGGATGGTTTGTTTGCTCACGACCGTCGATGCTCCGCCACGATAGCCGCCCGCACGGCTTCCAAAGGAGAAGTGACCGGCGGCACATGCAACACGGCAAAGAACTTGCGCCGGTCGCTTCCCTCAACGGGAGACGACCACGCATAGGCGCGCTTGGCCTTGGGATGGCCCTCTAGATCAAAGACATGCACGATGCCTTCCCAAACCGTGGAGAGACCATGCGTCTCTTTCACGGGCACGGACTGCGCCAGGTGAGCGGAGCAATGGTGCATCCCTTCGACGGCTATTCTAAGATCGTTGTCACTCACTTCCATAGGGGAGCTACCTGCCGCCCTGCAATTGCGCCTTCAATCCCGCGCTGCGCAGGAAGGACAGCGGGCCATAACATACGAAGCAACGACTTCCCTCGGTTGATATTTCAGCAATGCGAAACAACATCGCTCGGCAAAGTCCTACGATAAATACACAGGCCAGGACAAACTTGGGTAAGACCTCGCCACCAGCCAATTGCAGATCAATGTCCATCGGGTCGCGTTGCCATTGCGCCGCAAGCCTTCCCAAAGCCTCTCGCTCTCGCTTTCCAAGCTGAACCGGATACCAGACACCAAATTTGTGCTTGTACTGTAGGTCGTTTCTTACGATGCTTAGAGCGCCGTGCATGCCTGGGCCGGCCATGTCCAAAATTCTCTCAAAGTACTCGAATTGCGCAAACACTTGTTGCGCCTCCGCGGGAACCAGATTACCGGCCAGAACGCTTCTCGACAAATCATGAACCCGACTCTGAAAAATGCTCCAAAATGACTCATGCGCCCCCCCCATTCCATCCCTCGCCTTTACATACTTGAGAGCGCTAGCCGTCGAATTAGCCGAGCAATGATAGAGGCCGCGATCAATCCGAAAGCTCCGCTGTTTGCCCATGGCAACACCGAGTTCTGAAATCCGAGAAGTATGGGAGCGCTCCAAAAACGAGCAGCTCTCGCCAAGCATTCGAATTATTGAATGACCCGCATAGAATGCCGCGTAGTATAGTTTTACAATGCTCCAAGCTAAGGTGTCCTTCTCAATAATCTCTTTGACCGTCGGCGCGATACTCTGAAAGGCAGCCGTAGCAAATCGGGATGAATCTGCCCCGAGCGCTGGAACTATGAGCCGGGTATCTCGGAAATCCACCAAAATACTTTCATCGGTATCATTAAAATCCAAGTCGTAACTACTACGTGCGTCTATCAGTAAATCTGAGAGCCCACCCAATGCGGACCGTCCTCCAAGAGAGATTAACCCTCCGACCGTGTGCGGCTGCAATGCCGCCGCCATCATCGACATTTAAGAGGTTCCAGCTCTGATGGAAAACCCTGAGCGTAGAGACTTCCGAAAGTTTTCATACAAAATGATGTAGCTTGTTCCCGGCTTCAACAAATCCACCTTTTTGATACGGGAGAAGAATGGAGACATAATTTCTGCGAAATTTGCTGACGTATAGTCCTTACCGTGCCTATCAGATACACGCTCGGCAACCTGCGGGAATAGTGACATGAGCGCCCGAAACATCGTCGGGTTGGTTATCTTGTCTTCCGCCTTTCTTGCCCTGAGCCCAGCCATACAGGACTGTAGATAGGCAGCTAACACCTTATATGCGTACTTCGCGTCCGTGCCCACGAAAGCTCCCCAAACAGGTTTGAGCGCGGCATTGAATGTGACGCGAGATATTTTTCCCCGCTTTCTCTCAGCAGGGCTCATTAGCCCGAATAGGGGACTTGATGTATCTTTGGAGAAATAGTCGAAGATATCACGAAGTATGGCCTCAGCATCCGTCTCCGCATCCGCCAGCTGCTTAATGTCCAAGAGCAACTCTGATGGCACAGGTCTTGCTTTGTGTTTATGTCCATGAAGAGCTGGCACTCCTCGGCGCGGCTAAGATTATTGTAGATAACGACCGGCACTCGTATCCGAGTGTTTGCCGTATGGAATCCGTAGACGCGGTGCTGCCCATCGAGAATCAAAAAGGCCCCATTTACTTTTCGAAACCGGAGCGTCCGCTTGGAGCTCGAATATTTCATTTGGGCGGTGTCTTGCGCCGATAAGACTATCGACGTGGGAATTGTACCGAACCCAGCGTCGATGTAATCAGCGATATCTTGCGCGCGCTTCTTGTCTAAGTACCGCTGAAATCCTTGCTCCGGATTCTCAGCGCGACGATCGACGGTGCATGTCTCGGCCAGTACGTCACTCGGCATGGAGAGAGTGAAAAAACGATGCTTCCCCTGGCTAAGCAGGCTCGCGGCGAAGCTGACATATTCGCCCGTAGTGAGATCGCTCAATTCTTCGGCCTCTTCAAACGTACGCGCTATTAGCCGACGCCTTGCCATTTGAAGCCCCCCTCATAAGGTCGCTGAGTGACCATGTCGCTAGTCCGTGATCGATCGCCCACGCTTCGGTGCAACTCCGCTCTTCAGCTTCCTCATTTCCTCTTTCCGTAGAATATCCATCAACTTCCGATAGTGATCAATCTGTTGTTCGGCCAGACTCAGGACAGCGCGCTGCCAGTTTTTGGGTGGCGATCTGTGGGCAAGCGACTCCGGTTTGAGTCGCGCCTGTCTAATCGAAGCCACGGAAACGCGCAGTCTTTCGGCAAGAGCCCCGTGATCCAGCTGGGTGAAGAGTTGATCGGTCGCCTCACGAAAATCCATTTGTATGCACTCCTATTGACAAACGGCCGCTTGTCAATGATAGTGCATACAATGTGAATTTCAAGGACGCTCTCAGTGAACCGCCTCTCGCTCGCCCGTCGCACTCAGATCATTGGCTGTCTGGTCGAGGGCAATTCGATCCGCTCAACGGAGCGGATTACAGACACTCACCGCGACACAATCATGCGCCTGATGGTCGAAGTTGGCACCGGGTGCGCGACGCTTGCCGATGAGCAAATGCGGAACCTCTCTTGCCGGCGCATCGAGGTTGACGAAATTTGGGCCTATGTCGGCAAGAAGCAGCGCCACGTCACGCGCACCGACGATCCGCGCCGTGTCGGCGATATGTGGACGTTCGTTGCGCTGGACCCCGAGACGAAGCTTGTGCCGTCCTATCGCGTCGGCAAGCGTTCCCGCGCTAACGCCGTGGCGTTCATGGGCGACCTTTCCGAGCGCCTGACCAATCGCGTGCAGATTTCATCCG
The DNA here is from genome assembly GCA_964440525.1 of uncultured Propylenella sp. Classification (GTDB taxonomy): domain Bacteria; phylum Pseudomonadota; class Alphaproteobacteria; order Rhizobiales; family Afifellaceae; genus DASWJZ01. Next base: position 5,044 of record CAYTTC010000098.1, read on the forward strand.
ACGCGCTCAGCACCTACGTGGACGCCGTTGAACGGGCCTTTGGTGCAGATGTCGACTACGGGCAAATAGTCAAATTTTACGAAGCAGAACCCATCGGTCCTGGCCGCTATAGCCCGCCGCACGTCACCCGTATCGAGAGGACGGTTATCGCCGGCGATCCGGACCAAGCCTATATCTCGACCAGTTTGGTTGAGCGGCAGAACCTGACCATGCGCATGAACATGCGTCGGTTCACCCGCCTCACCAACGGCTTTAGCAAGAAGGTCGAAAACCTCGCGGCGGCAGTCGCGGTCCACTTCGCGCACTACAATCTAGTGCGCGTGCATAAGACCTTGCGCGTTACGCCGGCTATGGCTGCGGGTGTGAGTGACCGGCTATGGTCCCTAGAGGAGTTGGTGGACCGGACTTCAAATTAGGACACTACCAGATATTCCGGAGAGATGCCAAATCATCATATCAAGGATATGCTCAAAGCGAGCAAATTCCAATACAACATGCCCTATTACAGCATTAAAGGGATGATAGTCTGGCAATGGCTGATGGGCGCGCGTGTGGGCAGACATCGATGATTTTATCTCAATCGTTGCGGCCCCTAAATGGACTGTTGGACTCCGCTTGCGCCTCCCTTTTTTCGCGGCGACTTTTCGCGTAGTAGTGCGCGATGTCTTCAAAGCCATCAGACGAATCCTATAGCGAACAAGAGGCCGAGCAGCGCCTCCAAGCTGCGTTGCGCGGGCGGTGAGGCCCCGCACGCAGATGAAAGATATACCACGGAAGACGCGCGCTCGGCCACGAAGCATGGCTATGGAACATGAGAGGCGGGATTCAATTTAGAGCCGAAGCCTCGGCAACTAGCTTCTCAAGATAGGCCAGCCCAAGCATTGCGACGCCAAGCGGCGAAATATCTGGAATTGGCTGGCCGAGATGATGGGTTGGAACGGAGAAGGTGTCTCCATATCGGCTGTCGGTCACTTTGACCAATCGCAGTCCGAGGACGACAAATTCCCCTATGGGATCGCCTTGCTTTAGGTCGGCGGGCACTTCGATGCGGTCGACCTCAAGGGTGTCTGGATCTGAGTAGACAACCTTCACCCGAGGATTTGTAGATTTAATGGTGAAGCCGGTCGGGTGGGTGCTTCCTTCGATTGAATGCTCTTCGCTATTCCGCGCGTGATGCAAATAGGAGAGCAGAGAGTCCTTCTTTCGAAGATGCTTTTCGCGGCCGAACCAAGCCGTGCTTTTCCCGTTTCCCTTGGCGCCCTGTTCTAGCTTTGTGTAGATGCCGCTAGCCGCCAAAAGGAACGCCCACCAAGCGGAATCGATCTCGGCAAAGCTGAAATCCCGCCCCTCTTTTTTCACGCCTTCCAGCACGGCGACCGCCTCGCGGGCTCGCTGCAACCGTATCTTCGCTTCCTCGATAGCTTTGGGATTCATGGTGCGCTAAAATGACGGAAATGGCGGATCAGTCTGACCAAAAAGACGATGACGAAGCTAAGCTAGAGCGTCTAGCCAAGCGACTCCTGTCCACACCACCTGAGCCGCGTGAGAAACGTGACCGCAGCGCCGGCAAGCCTGCCGAGCCTAAGCGGAAGTGAACAAGACCGATTTATTGCCGCGGTTTGGTTCCTACAGACATTCTCAGCTCAGGGGTTGCGCCGCTGAAGGTGAAAGGAATGCCGGCATACCGTAGTGCTGCTTCCAAGACTCTCGCTTCTGGAGAGTCCGTTGTGGACATTCGAAGCCCAAGGACGGCACCTGCGAATATAGCTGGGGTCGCGCTTCCCGAAACACTTTTGGTCAGGTCCAGAGCATCCATTATTTGCTTTGCATAGGCTTCTGCTTCTGGATCACCTGCGATCCAGGTGAATTCAATGGTCATAGGATGACCCCGGAGAGCTTCGATTAGTTTATTTCGTTGTTCATCGGAGAGGGATCTATCTGCCGCCACCGCCGTCTTCAGCGTTTCAATCCGGTTGCCGATGATTATCGAGGCGGCTGCCGGCAAGAAGCTCAAGAGAATGAGGCCTGCCGCCAGCCATGAAACAGCCGTTTGCCACGCTTGCAAAGACGGAACTGAGTTCCACATTTCACACTCCCGAGCCTCGGGGATTATGGCGGAGCCTTTCGCTTCCTATAGAGCTTTCTCGCCACTGCCTAAGCGTGCGCGGCTTCACGAGATTGCCGGTATGTGAGGCTTGCCAGCGGCACCCTTGATCGCGTTCGCGGTGCGCTCTGCATCTTCGACGCCAAGGCCGAAACGATTGTTGTAGCGGAAGCCAAACTCGCTCACGTAGCGGTGCAAGTGCTTCTCTGAGCAATGCTGATAAACCCCCTTCAATGCCGCGTTTGAAGACGCTGAAAACGTTCTCGACCGTGTTCGTATGGATGGCAACGTCGCCTTCGTAGCGACCGTATTCGCTACTCGAATGATGCACGGTGCGCGAGCCGAATTCTTCGCCGATCAGGGTGTAGAGGTTGCTAGCCAATCTTTCAATTCGGCAATCTCCTTTTCCTGCGCTTCGATTATTTTTTCCGCCATCGCGCGCAGCTGCGGATCGTCGCCGGCATCGCAACGAGTCAGTGCGGGGGGCGCAACCCGGCCAGAGTGACGGTGACGAGCCGGCGCACCGCGGCCTTGGACGGCAGACTGCTGGCTGCTGTGAGGGCGTGGAGGCAGTAGCTCGCGAGCTCGTCAGGGGCAACATCGTCCCGGAGATCACCGGTCTCTGCGCCCTCCATCAGCAAGTCGCGGATCAAGTTTTTGAGCTGCTGCTGCGCGCGAGTGACGTGCTCACCTCGATGCAAAAGTGCCGCGAGTTCGCTGCCGTGGTGCTCGTGGGACATGAGCGCGTAGGCCTTGAGCACAGCTTTAAGCCGCTCGCCAGCATCGCCAGCTTGGTCTCGGACTTCGGCGAGATGCTCGAGGTGGCCGGCGATCTGACGCTCGTGCCAGGCGACCAGAATCGCTTCGACACCCGAGAAGTACTTGTACAACGTCGCACGCCCGATGCCGGTCTCCACGGCGATCTGCGACATCGTCACAGACGCCAGCCCGTACTCGGCCACCAGCGCCGCAGTGGTGTCGAGGGTCGCGTCGCGCACCGCGCGGCGGTGCGCCTCGATCGTCTCGTTCCACAGCTTCGGCATTACGCCAGCATACGTGACATGGCGGCGAAGTCGAGATAAGAGACACTATGACTTGATATAGACGCCATGTCTCGATAAACTTGCCGGCATGAAAACCTTCGCAGCCAGCCGCGACCGACAAGACACACATGGCTGACCAGCCACCCTACATCGACACCGGGACACCACGTTGGGTGAAGGTGTCTGGAATCATCGGCGGCGTTCTCGTGGTGCTGGTTGCCATCATGATGTTCACCGGCCACGGGCCGGGGCGCCATATACCCGGGGCCGACACACCGCCCTCCAGCTTCACAGAAGGCACACCCGGGGTGCACGCACCGCCCAAGGGTGTCCACTGATGATCATGACACCCCGCCTTCGCAAGTTCGCGCTCACCGCGCATGTCACGTCCTCGGTCGGCTTGCTCGGCGCAATCGCTGGATTCCTGGCCCTCGCCGTCGCCGGTCTCACCAGCCAGGAATCGCAGATGGTCCGTGCCGCCTACCTCGCGATGGCGTTGATCGCCTGGTTCGTCATCGTCCCGTTGGCCTTCGCTTCGCTGCTGACCGGGCTTGTCCAGTCGCTGGGCACAGTTTGGGGATTGTTTCGGCACTATTGGGTCTTGGCGAAGCTCCTGCTGACCGTCCTTGTCACCGTCGTCCTGCTGCTGCAGATGGGGCTAATCAGCTACGTAGCGAGCGTAGCGGCAGAGACGACATTGTCCGGTGCCGATCTCCGCGAGGAGAGGATGTCACTCGTGGCCCACGCCGGTGGCGGCCTGCTGGTGTTGCTCGTACCTATGGCGCTGTCGATATATAAGCCGCGAGGCATGACCCGCTACGGGCGGCGTAAGCAGCACGAACAGCGTATGGTGCTCATGCCGTAGATGCGGCGAGTCAAAACGCAAACGGGAGAGCAATCCATGAAACTCCGTTCAGCCCTCATCCTCGCCGCTTGCGCGGCATTCCCGGTAGTCGCACTCGCTCAAGAGCCAGCCACACAAGCCTTCACCACGGCGATGGAGAAGATGATGGCCGATATGCACATGGAAGCCGCCGGCGATGCGGACAAGGACTTCGCCATGATGATGATCGCGCACCATCAAGGCGCGATCGACATGGCAAAGGTCGAACTGGAATATGGCGACGATCCGCAGCTGCGCGCGATGGCTGAAAAAGTCATAGAAGCGCAGGAAAAGGAAATCGCCGAATTGAAGGAGTGGCTGGCTAAGAATCCCTAAGTCACGTCTAATGTGACTACGATGACCGCCATGCGTCCGCTCGTCCGACTCGTTCTGACGTTCTTCGTCCTCGTCTTCGTGGCGGGAACGATCGTCCAGGCCACGGCAGCGGCAAACATGAAAATGGACATGGCGATGGCGATGCCCATCGCAGCAGGCGCGCATATGCCGGGCTGCGACGATTGCAAAGGTGATCCTGACAAGGGACTCGCGTGCATTACAGCGTGCACCTTGCCAGCGCTCGGTTTGCTGATTCCGACGGTTTCCTTTGCGCCCGCAGTAAAGGCGCACATTCACCCCGCTTTGTTTTGGGCGATCGTCGGCGAGTCGCGAGCACCTAAGCCTTACCCTCCAAAACCTTCCGTCCTGAACTGAAGGCGCTTCGCAGCGCGTCGATGGCGCTCGCGTCTAGCGCGCGCTCTCTCAAGGCATACCGGATTGAACCGGCATGTTCGCCAGCTTCGCGATTGACGCGCTTCCTTGCCGAAAAATGCTGACCAGCACCAACACGCATCAAAGGACACTCACGATGATAACCCCTGTTCCCATGCGCCTGCTATTTTGCGCCATCGCGGCCGCCGCTCTCGCCATGGCGGCTGCCCCGTTCGTGCCGGCGCGAGCACAGTCGGTCGCCGTCTCGGCCCTTCCGTCCCAGACGCATATCCATGGGCTCGCCGTCGATCGGCAGGACCCCAACTACCTCTTGATTGCCACGCACCATGGACTGTTCCGCGCCGGCCCGGATGGAAAGGCGGAGCGCATTTCCGTGGTGCAGGACTTCATGGGCTTCAATCCGCATCCGAGCGACCCGGACACGCTCTATGCCAGCGGTCATCCGGCGGAAGGCGGCAATCTCGGATTCATCGCCTCGACCGATCGCGGCAAGACCTGGGAACAGATTTCACCGGGCATGGACGGACCCGTGGACTTCCACCAAATGACAGTGAGCCCAGCCGATCCGCAGACGATCTACGGCGCCTATGGCGCGCTCCAGGTAAGCCATGACGCCGGAAAGACCTGGATCGTTGCCGGTCCTCTGCCGGACAGGCTGATTGATCTTGCGGCTTCAGCCGAGCACGTGGGCACGCTCTATGCAGCAACCGAAGGCGGATTGGTCGTCAGTCGGGATGCCGGCGCGACTTGGGAAAGCGTCCTGGACGGTGCCCCTGTCAGCATGATCGAAGTCGCGCCGGGCGGAACGGTGTATGCCTTCGTGCTCGGGCGCGGGCTCGTCAGTTCGGCGGAAGACCCGCTCGATTTTGAGACCGTGAGGAGCGACTGGGGCGATCAATACCTCCTGCACCTCGCTGTCGATCCAAGCAATCCGGCTCGGCTATTCGGGGCTCCACAAGAGGGCGCGATCCTCGCCAGTATCGATGGCGGGAAGACCTGGAGTTCATTCGGCTTTTAGACGGAGGCTGTCATGGAGATGATGGACCGCATGGGCGCGATGATGGGCGGCATGGGCGTTCTTTGGCTGCTCATCGTGATCCTCATTGTTCTGGGGATTGCCGCTCTCGCGAAATACCTCTTCGGCCGTCCGAGACGTTGATGCGGCGGAAGCTTGTCTTCATCGGCCTGACGGTTCTGGCTGCTGGCGCCCTTGTTGCGTTGACGTGGATGATGGTCACTCGCCGCGCGGCGTCTGCAGAGATTGCAGCCGGGCGGCAGCTCTATGCGGTGCATTGTGCCGCGTGCCATGGCCGGAACCTTGAAGGGCAGCCGAACTGGCAGACACAGCTCGCCAACGGACGCTTGCCGGCTCCTCCGCACGATGCCAGCGGTCACACTTGGCACCACAGCGACGCGGAACTGTTCACGATCGTGCAGAAGGGCGTAAGCGCGCTCGTGCCCGGTTATGCGAGCGATATGCCCGCTTTCGAGGGGGTGCTGACCGACGATCAGGCCGCGTCCGTGTTGATGTTCATCAAGAGCACTTGGCCCGACCGGGAGCGAGACTATCAGGCAAGGCGGTCGAAGCCGCGACCGTAGCGGCGGCTGAGGATGAGTGGCACTTGTAGGTGCGAAAACCCCGCCGCGCTAGGCGTCGGGCTTAACGTTGGCGCGCCCCGTCGCGAAAGACGAGCCCGCGCGGCCGCACCGCCATCTGGCGGAGCGAGGCAACAAAAGCCCGGCGGCGAGCCGGGCTTCGCTCTTCGGTCGGGGACGAACTCGCCCGATCAACGCATCACGGGCAGGGGGGGATGCAGGCGTTCGGGTGCAACGCGACCGCGCCGCTCACCTGGGCCCCGCCGCCATTGTTGAAAGCCAGGGTATTGTTCCCAAACCCCGTGAGGGTGGAGCCCGATATTCCGAAGCCGATGTTGGCGTATATTACGTTGCCCAGGACGGTGCCGTTGCCAATTAAAATGCCCACCGAGCCGTTGAAGGATGAAATGCTGTCTTCAACGAGGCAGCCTATGTTGCAGCGAATTCCGGTGTTTCCATTTTGCGTGACAGTGCTGCCTCCCACGGACAAAAAGGCCCCGCCAACGTGGATGCCGGACGCCCCGTTCCCGATCACCCGCATGTTCTCGACGATCCAATTGTCGCCTGTGCTGTAGATGCCGTGGACATCGAAGCCGGTGATGGTGCCGTTGCGGATCGTGGCACTGTTGAAATCAACTCCGTAAATGCCGGTGGTCGCGACGCCCGCCCCGCGAAGGCGGAAGCCGTTCATGTCGATGTCGACGTCGTTGCTGGCGAGCCGGATGCCGGCCTTGTCGGTTGGCGGCTGGAGGTTGCTGGCGAATACGTAGCTGCCCGGCAGCGAGAGCGTCACCGGGAAACCCGCGGTGTCGCCCGGCGTAACGTTGCCGGCATTGGCTTTTGCCTGAGTGATCAAAACCTCGCCCTGCGCCAAGGCTGGAGCGGCGGGCAAGAGGGCAAGCGCTGCGAAAAGCGCGGCAGCGACGTAAGGACGATTGAACATCAA
>CAYTTC010000099.1:0-12270 GCA_964440525.1 uncultured Propylenella sp.
GAATGGGAAGCCTCGCAGACGGTGTGGCTGTGGGTGGACCTGTCGCCCTCCATGGATTTCCACTCGCGCCTCTCCGCGACAACGAAACTCGACCGCGCGGTCATCCTGATGCTCGCCCTTGCCGATATGCTGGGGCGCGGCGGCGAGCGCGTCGGCGTGCCCGGCCTCGCCGAGCCGCGCATCGGTCGCGACGGGGCCAACCGGCTGGCGGAGGTCCTGGTGCACGCCGCCCTCACCGACGACTGGCCGCGGCTCGACCGGATCGGCCGCTCCTCCGAAGTGGTCGTCTTGAGCGACTTTCTCGCCGATGTCGAAACGACGCGCGAGCGCCTTCGCGCGCTCGCCGGACGCGGCGCCGGCATGCATCTCCTGCAGGTCTTCGATCCGGCCGAAGAGGTGTTCCCCTACGAGGGACGGCTCGAATTCCGCGATCCCGAATCCGGCGCCACTTGGCTGACCGAGCGGGCCGGCGGCATCCGCGCCGACTACCAGGCAAGGCTCGAGGCGCATCGCGCTTTGATCCGCGGCTTCGCGCGGCAAGCGGGCTCTTCCTTCGCCGTCCATCACACCGACCGGCCCGCCGCCGAAGGCCTGCTCTTTCTGCAGAGTAGACTTTCGGGCGATGCCTCTTACGCCGCCCGGGCGACGCGGGGCGGCGACCGCAGAACGGAGCGGCCGGCGGCATGATCGGCTCGCTCGGTTTCCTCTCTCCCTGGCTTTTGGTAGCGCTCGTCGCGCTGCCGCTGATCTGGCTGATCCTGCGCCTCACGCCGCCGCGCCCGCGCCAGGTGCCGTTCCCGCCGACGAGGCTCCTCTTGGAGCTCGAGGACCGCGAGCGCACGCCGGCGCGCACCCCGTGGTGGCTGACGCTCATTCGGCTTCTCCTCGTCACGCTCGTTATCCTGGCGCTTGCCGAGCCCGTGCTCCGCCCGGACCTGAAGCTGACGGCCGGAACCGAGCCGCTTCTCGTCGTGCTCGACAATGGCTGGGACACCGCGCCCGATTTCGCCGCGCGCGTCGCCGCCGCCGAAATGGCGATCGCCGAGGCCGGCCGCGACGGCCGTCCCGTCTCCTTTGTCGCGACCGCCGAACCTCGCGCGGAAAACCTCGCCGCTGAAACCGCGGAAGCGGCAAAGCGCCGGCTCGCGGCAATCGTGCCGCGGCCCTATCTCCCCGACCGGCCGGCCCTTGCCGCGCGGCTTGCGGACGCATTCGACGAGCGTTCGGTCGAGGCGGTCTGGGTCGCCGGCGTGCTCGATGGCGGCGACAGCGCGGCGTTTGCGGCGGCGCTCAATCGCATCGCCACGCGCGGCAGCGTGCTCCAGTCGGCGCGGCCCGTGACCGTGATGCGGACACCAGAGAACCGGGCCGACGGCGTGCATGTGCCGGTCGCCCGCTTCGGCGGGACCGGCGATGTCGGGGTCGCCGGCTTCGATCAGGAGGGGCGGCGTATTCTCGAAGGCTCAGTGACGCTCGACCAAAGCGGCGCAGGCGTGGCCGAGATCGCGCTGCCGGCGGAGATCCGCAATTCGCTTGTCCGTTTCAGGGTGACCGGCGAGTCGACCGCCGGCGCCGTACAGCTTCTCGACGCCCGCTGGCAGCGAAAATCGGTCGGCCTCATCGCCGGGGAAGGGGCCGACACCTCCCAGCCGCTGCTCGATCCGCTCACCTATGTCGAGCGGGCGCTCGCGCCGACATCGGACCTGCTCCCCTCCAATGCGCCGAGCACGAGCGAGGCTGTGACCGCCCTGATCGATCGCGGCGCTTCGGTCATCGTGCTGACCGAGACGGGAACGCTGCCGCCCGACACGACCACTGCGCTCGTCGAATGGGTCGACAACGGCGGCACACTCCTCCGCTTTGCAAGCCCAAACCTTGCGGCGACCACCATCGACGCGCTGCTGCCTGTCCGTTTGAGGCAAGGCGAGCGGGCGCTTGGCGGCTCGCTGTCCTGGGAAGAGCCACAGCCGATCGGGAGCTTTCCCGCAATAGGCCCCTTCGCGCATATCGCTGTGCCCGCCGATGTCATGGTGAACCGGCAGGTTCTTGCGGATCCGGTGGCGCTCCGTGAGGCCGAGGTTTGGGCCGAACTTCGCGATGGCACGCCGCTAGTGACGGCCGCTTCGCGCGGCAAAGGCCGCATCGTCCTCTTCCACGTGACCGCCGATCCGCGCTGGTCGAACCTTCCCCTCTCCGGCGCCTTCGTGGACATGTTGAATGCCCTCGTCGACATGGCGGGCACCGTGCGGCGCACGACGGATGCCGAACAGGCTGACATGCAACCAGCGGCAGCGCCATGGCAGCCGGTTGAAGTGCTGGACGGCTATGGCGACCTCGCATCCCCCCCGCCCGGCGCCACGCTCGTCGCCGACATAGAGGCGGCAAAGGCAGGCCCGGAGACGCCCCCCGGCATCTACGACCGCGACGGCACGCTCTTCGCCCTCAACGCCGTGGAAACCGACACCGTGATCGCGCCGCTGGTTCCCGCTGATCTCGGCTGGCGGGGCCGCGTGCAGCCGCTCGAGCCGCAACCGGCGACACCGATCTGGCCCTGGCTGCTGGCGGCAGCGGCGGTGCTCGCCATCCTCGATGGTCTTGCGGTGCTCGCGCTCTCCGGACGCCTGACGCGCCGTTTCGCCACCGCGGCGGGGTTGGCCTTCGCCTTCGTGTTCCTCCTCCCCGCCATCGACCCCGCTCGCGCACAGGACCGCGCCACGGACATGGCGCTCGCCGCCACGACGAAGACGCAACTCGCCTATGTCACGACAGAAAACTCCGAGCTCGACGCGACGAGCCGCGCCGGCCTCGACGGCCTCTCGATCTATCTCGCCGACCGCACCGCGCTCGAGCCGGGCCAGCCGGCGGCGGTCGACATCGCCACCGATGAGCTCGCCTTCTACGCGCTCCTCTATTGGCCGATCGATATCGACCAGCCGACGCCCTCAGCCGAGACCATGGCGAAGGTCGACACCTTTATGAAGAACGGCGGCACCATTCTCTTCGACACGCGCGACGCCGGCGGCTTCACGACCGCGTCCGGCGGCGACACGCCGGAAGCGCTGAAGCTCCGCGAGATTCTCGCCTTCGTCGACGTTCCGCCGCTCGAGCCGGTGCCGCCCGACCACGTGTTGACCAAGGCCTTCTATCTCCTGTCCGACTTTCCCGGCCGCTGGGCAAATTCCCAGCTCTGGGTCGAGAGCCTCTCCGATCAGCCACAGGACGCCAACCGCCCGGCGCGCGGCGGCGACGGAGTCTCGCCGATCCTCATCACCGGCAATGACCTCGCAGCCGCATGGGCGGTCGATGAGGGCGGGCTCTGGCTCTATCCGACCGTTCCCGCCGATCCGCGCCAGCGCGAGCTCGCCTTCCGCGCCGGCGTCAACATCGTGATGTATGCCCTGACCGGCAACTACAAGGCCGACCAGGTGCACGTGCCGGCGCTACTCGAGAGGCTGGGCCAATGAGCGCGAAGACATGACGCGGCTCGCCATCTCGTTCGACCCGCTCCTGCCCTGGCAGTTGATCGCGACGCTCGCCGGGTTGCTCATCGTCGCTCTCGGGGTGCTTGCCTGGCAGCGCGTGCGTGGCGCGGTGCTCCGCGCGCTCGCCTCGGCGCTTCTCGTTCTGGCGCTGACCAATCCGGTGCTGCAGCGGGAGGAGCGCGACCCGCTTCCCGGCATCGTCGCGATCGTCGTCGACGAGAGCGCCAGCCAGGGCCTCGGCAAGCGGACCGAGCAGACCGAAGCGGCGGTCGCCGCGCTGAAGGAGCGGCTGCAAGCGCTCGGCGACTTCGAGGTGCGCGAGGTGCACGCCGCCGACCGCCCCGACGGCGACGGCACCCAGCTCTTCTCCGAGCTAACCAAGCTCATCGATGACGTACCACCGGAGCAGATCGCCGGCGCCCTCCTCGTGACTGACGGCATCGTCGCCGACGTGCCGGAAACTGCCGCTTCGCTCGGCTTCAATGCCCCGCTCCACGCGCTTATCACCGGCGAGGAAGGCGAGCACGACCGCCGCATCGTGCTCGACCGCGCGCCGCGCTTCGCCATCCTCGGCGAGCCGCAGAGCATTCAATACCGCGTGCTCGATCCCGACCTCGCGCCCGGAACGGCAGTCGGCGTGCGGCTCCGGATCGACGGCACCGAAGTGGCGAGCGATCAGGTCACAGGCGGCGAGCCGCACACGATCGAGGTGCCGCTCGGTCACGCCGGCCGCACCATCGTGGAGCTCGAGGTCGCGGCGGCCGACAACGAGCTAGCACTTGAAAACAACGTCGCCGTCGCCGAGATCGACGTGGTGCGCGAGCATCTGCGCGTGCTCCTCGTCTCCGGCGAACCGCATGCCGGCGAGCGCACGTGGCGGAACGTGCTGAAATCCGACGCCGCGGTCGACCTCGTCCACTTCACGATTCTGCGGCCGCCCGAGAAGCAGGACGGCACTCCCATCAACGAATTGTCGCTGATTGCCTTCCCCACTCGCGAGCTTTTCGAGGAGAAGATCGACGAGTTCGACCTTATCATCTTCGACCGCTATCAGAGCCGCGGCGTTCTCCCGATCGTCTATTACGACAACCTCGCCCGCTATGTCCGCGACGGCGGCGCGGTGCTGGTCGCCGCCGGCCCCGACTATGCCGCGAGCGGCAGCCTCTACCGCACACCGCTTGGGCCGGTCCTCCCCGCCGTGCCGACAGGCGAGATTATCGAAGAGCCCTATCGCGCCGAAATCAGTCCGGTCGGCATGCGCCACCCGGTCACTCGCGATCTGCCCGGCGCCGCGAGCGACCCGCCTGCCTGGAGCCAATGGTTCCGCCTCGTCGACACCGACGCCATCGCCGGCGACATCACCATGACCGGGCCGGGCGGACGGCCCCTCCTTGTACTGGCGCGCGAAGGCGAGGGCCGGGTCGCCATGTTGCTCTCCGACCAGGCATGGCTCTGGGCGCGCGGGTATCAAGGCGGCGGCCCGCATGCGGCGCTCTTGCGGCGACTGCTCCACTGGCTGATGCGCGAGCCAGAATTGGAAGAGGAAGCGCTGACCGCCCACTCGGAGGGGCGCACGCTCGTGGTGGAACGGCAGACGCTCTCCGAGGCCGAGCCGCAGGTCACCGTCACCGGCCCAACGGGAAACGCCGAGCCGCTGACGCTTTCGCAAGCCGAGCCGGGACTCTGGCGCGGAGTGATCGAGGATGCGCCGCTTGGTCTCCACCGCGCCGATGACGAGGCACTGACCGCGCTTGCTCACATCGGCCCGGCCAATCCGGCCGAATTCCAGGACGTGATCTCGACGACCGAGCGGCTTCGACCGATCGCCGAGGCGACCGGTGGCTCGGCGCGCCGGCTGGCGGACGACGGCGGGATTCCCCGCATCTCTCCCGTTTCGGCGCGCGCGCCCGCCTCCGGCCGTGACTGGATCGGCCTCCGCCGTTCCGAGGCTACGGTCCTGAAAAGCATCGACCAGCTGCCGCTTCTCGGCGGACTGCTCGGCCTGGCGCTTCTCGTCGGAGCGTTCTCGGCGCTCTGGTATCGCGAGGCGCGCTAGCCGCGAACTTTGGGCAGTTCCTAGACGAAAGCCACGTTGAAGAGGTGCGGTTCAAGCAATTTGCCTGGGCAGTCGGTGTTCTTGAAATCTCGGTGAAAGAAGACCTCACGATCGCTCGGTCGCATGGAGCCGAGGTTAGTCATCGGTGCGAAGTTCCCATAGTCCGGGTGACTTGCGCTGGTTCGCAACCAACTGAGGAAACCCGAAAGCATTGGCATGCGTTCGGCAATGACGTCCTCGTCAACGTCCTTGTTCTCGAAGTCACCTGCGAATGAAACCGCGATGCCGCGGGTATTGTGTCCCTTTGTATGCGCGCCGACCCTGTCTTCGCCGCGCCCCTCGCAGATCACAAGTCCGCCGCCAGTCAGGAAGGCGACAAAGCTATAGGGAACATCTAAGCCCAGATCGGGTCGAGCGACTTGTAGTCTCCGCATGCGTTCGAAGATGGTCGCATCGTCGTCCCAAACATTTGGCGTCGAATCATTGTCCGGCGTCACTGTGTGATGGATGATCACATGCGTCCGATCACTGCGAGCAACATTACCTCCAAGACGAGGCAGAGACAGGTTTGGACCCCAGCTGCTCCGGCTCACGAATCTAAGATCTTCCACAATTTGAAAGTCAGCCATGACTCCCTCCCAATCTCCACTCTCGGAGTGTTGGTGCCGGAGAGCGGAAAGATTACGCTACCACTGGTAGAGGATTGGCGGCAACCCAGCAGGCCTTCGGAGGTCGGGAAGACATTTCCCGGCCCTCGGTTTGGCATGGCAAACATTAGCCTAAGTCGAACTGATCGCGGGGTCGTTAGCGACTACCCTCGGCACTCGAACCGGCGCCGCGGGAAGCATGTGCGGGGCGCACACCAGCTCCAACCTCCGCCAGCCCTGCCGCTGTTTGTTTGTTGCGGCCCGTGCGCGCCAGGTGGTGTGACGAGCCCTCTCCGGCGTTGAAAGCGCAACGTGTCTCCGATCCCGACACGGACGGAGACACGTAGCTGTGAGCAGTGATTTCAGTCATGGCTCACGCATTCTCACTTCGTCACTCGGCACCGTCAGGGCTTCGCGCCTCTGACCATGCCCGCGAGCGCCTCCGCCGCTCCCGGTTGCAGCTCCGCCACTAAGAGCCGCGCGGGATCGACGGGCCCCGGCAGCTGGACTTTTCCGGGCGGCAGCGGACGGAATCCAAACGGCCAGTAGTACGGCTGGTCGCCGACGAGAATGACGAAAGGCCAGCCGGCCTTCCTCGCTTCCTCCATCACCAGCCGCATCAGCGCCTTGCCATGGCCCTCGCCTTTGTACGCCGGCTCGACGACGAGCGGGCCGAGGAGGAGACCACTCGCGTCGCCGACGCGGATCGGCGTCATTCGCACCGAACCGATCACTGCGCCGTCAAGCTCGGTGAGGAACGAAAGCGCGGGGTCGTGTGGCGCCTGCTCGCGGACGCGGAAGGCCGCGCGCGCATGGGCACCGGGCCCGAAGGCGGCGCGTTGCAGGGTTTCGATGGCCGCATCATCGGATGCAAGCTCGGGACGGGTAAGGAACGTGTTCGGGCTCATTTGAAATCCGCGGTTCGTTTGAAAGAGCCGCGGAGCGCCCGACAAGGGACGCGTCAGCGCGGCGGCACGGCGGCGCGCACCCTGCGGCGCGCGGATACCAGCCTTCGTCGCGAAAATCGGATTGCTCTTCCCGTCATGGCGCGCGGCCCTATCATGGCGGAGCATCGCGGACAAGCGGCAACGGCATTGTCCGTCAGGAGTTTGGTCATACATGCCGAACTTGCCCTGCCGCCTCCAAGCGGGCATGTGGCAAGCTTGAGCGTTGCAGCGGCGCAGGGACGGTCCTCATGGGCAGACTCGTAGATGGCAAGTGGGAAGCGAAGAGGGACAGGCGCACCGTCGGCGGGCGCTTCGTGCATCCGCCGTCGCATTTCCGCAACTGGGTGACAGTGGACGGCTCGCCCGGCCCGACCGGCGAAGGCGGCTTCAAGGCGGAGCCTGGACGCTACCACCTCTATGTGTCGCTCGCCTGCCCGTGGGCGCATCGCGCCATCATCTTCCGTAAGCTGAAGAAGCTGACTGACGCGATCGGCATGTCGGTCGTCGAGCCGCACGTGCTTAACGAAGGCTGGGAGTTCAACGAGACCTGGCCGGACCACCTCCACGGCAGGCGGCGGCTCTCGGAATTCTACGTCGCCGCCGATCCCCACTATAGCGGCCGCGTCACCGTTCCCATCCTCTGGGACAAAAGCCGCGAGACGATCGTGTCGAACGAATCCGCCGACATCATTCGCATGCTGAACAGCGCGTTCAACGGGTTTGGCGATACCTCACTCGACTTCTATCCGGAGCCGCACCGCCTGGAGATCGACGCGCTGAACGCTGTCGTCTACGAAAATGTCAACAGCGGCGTCTACAAGGCCGGCTTCGCGCCGAGCCAGGAGGCCTATGAGGAAGGGTTCCGCGGCCTCTTCAACACGCTCGACGAGCTCGATCAGAGGCTCGACGAGCAGCGCTTTCTGGTCGGCGATCCCTTGACCGAGGCGGATTGGCGGCTGTTCACCACGCTCGTCCGTTTCGATGCCGTCTATTACGTGCACTTCAAATGCAACCGGCGGCGGATCACCGACTACCCAAACCTGTCCGGCTATGTCCGCGACCTTTACCAGATGCCGGGCGTCAAGGAGACCGTCGATGTCGAGCACATCAAGCAGCACTATTACTTCAGCCACGACCGCATCAATCCAACCCGCATCGTGCCGCTCGGACCGCTCCTGATCATCGACGCCCCCCACGACCGCGACCGCTTCCGTGGTACCGGCATCCCTCAGCGCTGATCGCGTCCTACCAGTCGGGAGAGGGTGGCTCGCCGCCCAGCACCTCGCGGAGCCGCGCTTTGGTGCCGTGGCTCGTCTCCGCGGGAAGCGCGTCGAGCGGAAAGAGCTCGCAGGCGACGATCTCGAGGTTCGGGAACGTCAGAGTTTTCCGCCGCTCCCAAGCGCGGCAGATAAACAGGGCGACGTGATCACGGGCGTCGGCATGGGCGTTGCGGTAGATTCCGAAAAGCTCGGCCGGGTCGGTCAGGACCGCGCCGACCTCCTCGCCGACCTCACGCGCCAATGCCTCCCCCACGCTCTCGCCCACCTCCACGCCGCCGCCGGGAAAATACCAGCCGGGCACGTAGCTGTGTCGGACGAGCACGACCTGCCCGTCCTTCAACAGAATCGCTCGCACACCGAGCGTCATGCCGCGCACGAGGCGGGAATAGGCCAGGAAGGCCCGCTGCCGGAACTGCTGATGCGGCCTGAGAGCCATTGCCAGCGCCGCCTAGCACGCCGCGCCTTCAGCAGGAACCGCCGCATGCTGCAAAGCAGGTGGCGTTAGCGGCCATGTTCCGCCTCGGCCACCTCTCCGACGTGCACCTCGGCGCCGTGCCACCGCTTCGCCTGCGCGACCTTATTTCCAAGCGCCTGGTCGGTTACCACAACTGGCGGCGGAACCGTGCGCATTCAATGACGGCAGAAACGCTCGACCGGCTGGTCGCCGATCTCAAGGCGCAGTCGCCTGACCATATCGCCGTGACCGGCGATCTCACCAACATCGCCATGCGCGAGGAATTCGAGAATGCCCGCCGCTGGCTGGAGGAGCTCGGGCCTCCCGACCGGGTGACAGCCATTCCCGGCAACCACGACGCCTATGTCCCGGGCGCCCATCACCGCTACCGGACGCTCTGGGCGCCCTGGATGCTTAGCGACGATGCCGAGTTCGTCGACAAGGCGCTGTTCCCGTTCATGCGCCGCAAGGGACACGTGGCGCTGATCGGCGTCTCCTCGGCGGTTGCCTCGGTGCCGTTCCTGGCGATCGGACATGTCGGCAGCCACCAGACCGAGCGCCTCATGAAACTGCTCAGCGAGGCCCGCGAAGAGGGGCTCTTCCGGGTCATCCTCATCCACCATCCGCCCAAGCTGGTCGATCCTCGCAACCAGTGGCGAAAGCTCACCGACGGCAGAC
This sequence comes from uncultured Propylenella sp., assembly GCA_964440525.1. Classification (GTDB taxonomy): domain Bacteria; phylum Pseudomonadota; class Alphaproteobacteria; order Rhizobiales; family Afifellaceae; genus DASWJZ01. Next base: position 9,545 of record CAYTTC010000099.1, read on the forward strand.
GGTTTCGCCGCGCTGTCGAGCGCTGCGGAGCCGAGCTGATCCTGCACGGCCACGATCACATCCGCATGATGACGGCGATCAAAGGCGCGACCGGAATCGTCCCGGTCGTGGGAGTGCCGGCGGCAAGCGGACCTGCCCTCGGAGGCCCGCGCGCCGGCGGATACGCGCTACATGAAATCGCCGAGAACGGGCCCTGTTACGAGCTCACTGTCATTCACCGCGGCTTTGCGGCGTCAGGAGAGATCGTGGAGACAGCGCGGGTGTCCTATTCGGTCAATCGACCATGAACCAGGCATAGGCGATGAGGAGAAACATCCCCGCGATCATGCCGAGCCCGAAGCCGCACAATCCCCAAATGACGGGCACGTTGTCGGCGCCGGGCCGCGCCGGCGCCAAGGCGCCACGGCCGCTGCGGATGGCCTTGGTCAGCCAGTCCGATTCGATGGCCTGCTCGCGCTCCACGATCCGCTCCGCCACGTAGCGCGTTACCGCGTCGGCGATCGCCTCCACATTGCTACTTTCGGCGAGCGTAGTTCGCCCGAGCCGTGTGTCCTTCACGAACTGATATTGGCGCTTGTCCCGCCCCATGACGACGAAGCTCGTCGCGTCCACCCAGAAGCGTGGCGGCTGGCCGGGCAGGATGCCGAGAAGCAGCTGCTCGTGATCCTGCGGCAGATCCTGGAACACGCCTTCGAGCGCCTCGGCCAGCAGCTCCAGCCGCGCCTGCTCCGCTTCCCTGAGGTCCACCACGACGTCGTTCAGCTCGGAATGCGCGATGCGGACCTCGCGAATGACCCGCTTCAGCTCCCCTGCCCGCCTGGGCCTACTCTCAACCATGACGCCCTCTGAGCTTTCACGCCGCTCGCGGTGAAGTTTAGCAGGTTCCAAGCGCGCGGCACACGTGCTGATATCGTTGCCGGATCATCGGTGACCCTGGTTTCGGTGAGCATGGTTATGGTCGAGCGCCTGAGGAGCACGGATCGGGTGCGGGCCGCCGCGGAGGCAGCCGGGCTTAACGTGGAAATCCGGGAAATGCCGCAAAGCACGCGAACCGCCGCGGAGGCGGCGGCGGCCTGCGGCACCTCGGTCGCACAGATCGTCAAGTCGCTGGTCTTCAGGAAGGCCACGAGCGGGGAGCCGATCCTCCTCCTCGTCTCCGGCAAGAATCGCGTCGACGAGAAGGCGATCAAGGGAGCGATCGGCGAGACGCTAAAGCGCGTCGACGCCGATGCTGTGCGCGATCTCACCGGCTTCGCCATTGGCGGGGTCGCGCCGCTCGGCTCAGTGACGCCGCTCGCCACCTTCATGGACGCCGATCTCATGGCGTTCGACGTCGTGTGGGCGGCGGCGGGCGCCCCGACCGCCGTCTTCGCGGTCGAGCCGGCGGCGCTCGCCGCGGCGACCGGGGCGCGGATCGTTCGGGTTTGCTAGCGGGCCCTCGACGCACCCGCAACCCCGCGCTAGCGGCTGTTCTCCAGGACGAGATGGGCGACGTCGCCGGGAATCTCCTGCGGCAGCATGTGGCCGACGCCCTCGAAGACATGGACGGCGACGCGGCCTGGCAGCCGGTGCGCCTGGCGTGTCGGCAGCACACGGTCCTGCGTGCCCCAGACCACCTTGATCGGCACAGCGAGCCGGGCAAGATCAGCGACAGGAAGCATCTTTTGGGCGCTCCCTTCGAAGAAGGTCTCGACAGTCGCCAAGAGCGCCGCGGTCGCGCCGAAAACCCGCCGCTCCTTCGCCTGCGCGGCGACCAGACCCTCCGGCAGCTCGCACGCCCAACCGAAGAACTGCTCGAGGAGAGCCGCAAGCTCGGTTTCGCCGACGGCAGCGGCGTAGCGGCGAAGCAGCCGATGGTTGATCTCGCGGCCGAAGCCGCCTGGGGCAAGCAGCGTCAGCGAGGCGACGCGACCGGGGTCGCGGAGCGCCGCGAGCGCAGCCGCCGCCCCGCCCATGGAATGGCCGACGAGATGGGCGCTATCGATCCCGCGGCGGACGAGCTCGGCGAGGATTGCGGTCGCCGCCACGGCGGCGCTGCCGGCCGGCACGGCGAGCGAGCAGGCATGGCCGGGAAGATCGAGGGCCAGGAGATGGCGGGCGGCGGCGATCCGTTCGACCACTTCGCTCCAGACGGCATGGCTGGCGCCAAAACCGTGCAGGAGCACGACCGGGATGCCGCCCGACCCACGCTCTATGCAAAAGAGCTCAGCCAATCCCGCTTACCGTTCCTCGGACGCGCCCATCCGACGCGCGTAGCGCACGCACTGGCGACCGCGCCGGAGAGCCGCGTCAGTTGATAAGGATGATACGCGTGTTCCGCGGCCCGTGCGCCCTGACCAGGTTGTAGAGGATCCGCGCATTGCTCGGATGCAGGCGGATGCAGCCATGCGAGGCCGGGCTGCCGAGGTTCCTGATGGCATCGGTGCCGTGGATGGCGTAGCCGCCGTGGAAGAAGATCGAATAGGGCATCGGCGACATGTCGTATTTGCGCGAATACCACATCTTGTGCAGGCGGACGGGCCGAAAACTTCCGCGCGGCGTACGGTAGCCGCTCCGAGCCGTCGACACGCTCCACGAATAGAGAACGTTGCCGTCCTCCGAGACCGTCATCGTCTGTCTTGAAATGTCGATACGGGCGATGACCCCCGCCGACGCACTCGTCGTCGCCATCGCGAGGACGAATGCGGCAATCGCAAGTGCACGCATAACGCAACTCCAGCCCACGC
>CAYTTC010000100.1:0-11869 GCA_964440525.1 uncultured Propylenella sp.
GCTGCCGCGGAAGCCGATAAAGAGCCGCAATCGGCGAGAAATCGCTGAAGCTCCCGGCATTTGCGTATTTTAGGACCGGCTCGTCCGGCACGGCTCCACGGACCTTTCACGGCATGTCCCGTCTCGTCATGAAATTCGGCGGAACCTCGGTCGCCGACATCGACCGCATCCGCAACGTGGCGCGGCATGTGCGGCGCGAGGTCAATGCCGGGCACCATGTGGCGGTCATTGTCTCCGCCATGGCGGGGGAGACGAACGAGCTCGTCGCGCTCTGCCGCTCGGCGTCGATCCTGCACGACGCCCGCGAATATGACGCCGTCGTCTCCGCCGGCGAGCAGGTAACGGCGGGGCTTTTGGCCATCGCGCTGCAGGATATGGGCATCAATGCGCGCTCCTGGCTCGGCTGGCAGATCCCGATCAGCACCGATTCCGCGCATGGCGTCGCCCGCATCACCGATATCCGCGCCGACGTGCTCTTGGAGCGCCTGACGCAGGGCCAGGTGGCGGTGATCGCCGGGTTTCAGGGGCTTGCGCCGGACAACCGCATTTCAACACTTGGGCGCGGCGGGTCGGATACGAGCGCGGTGGCGATCGCCGCGGCGGTCGGCGCGGAGCGCTGTGATATCTATACCGACGTCGACGGCGTCTATACCACTGACCCGCGCATCGTCCCGCTGGCGCGGCGGCTCGACAAGGTCGCCTTCGAGGAAATGCTCGAAATGGCATCGCTCGGCTCGAAGGTGCTGCAGGTGCGCTCGGTGGAGCTTGCCATGGTGCACGGGGTCAGGACCTTCGTGCGCTCTTCATTCGACGACCCGGACGCGGTCCACACCGATCCGCACGGCGATCCGGTCGGCACACTCATTTGCGACGAGGACGAGATCGTGGAAAAGCAGCTCGTAACCGGCATCGCCTATTCCAAGGACGAGGCCAAGATCACGCTTCGCGGCGTGGAGGATAAGCCGGGGGTCGCGGCGGCGATCTTCGTGCCGCTCGCCGAATCCGGCATCAATGTCGACATGATCGTGCAGAACATCTCGGAGGACGGGCGCACCACCGACATAACCTTCACCGTACCGACCGCCGATTTCGAGCGGTCGATGGCGCTGATCGAGGCGCTGAAGGCGAGCGTGGTGATGGAGAAGGTTTCCGGGTCGAGCGATGTCGCAAAAGTCTCGGTTATCGGCATCGGGATGCGCAGCCATGCCGGCGTCGCGGCCGAAGCCTTCAAGGCGCTCGCCTCGCGGGGCATCAACATTCAGCTCATCACCACCTCGGAGATCAAAATCTCCGTCTTGATCGACGCCGCCTATACCGAGCTTGCGGTCAGGACGCTGCATTCAATATACGAACTCGACAAGACGTAGATTCAAACGGCGTGGCCCAAGGTTGCGGAGACCTTCGCCCGCCGCGTCCAGGAGGTCAGCTTGGCACCCAACCGGGGGGCGCTCGCAGGACCGCGCGTGCTCCTGCGGAAACTCCGCGAGGTCATGGCGGAGCCGATCGGCGCTCAGCAACGGCTCGATAAGGTGGTCACGCTTATCGCGGCGAACATGGTCGCGGAGGTGTGCTCCGTCTACGTGCTTCGGGCCGACAACGTGCTGGAGCTCTATGCGACCGAGGGCCTGAAGCTGAGCGCCGTGCATCGGGCGTCGCTGACGGTCGGCCGCGGCCTCGTCGGCCTGATCGCCGCCGAAGCGCGTCCGCTCAATCTCCCCGACGCCCAGGCGCATCCCGCCTTCGCCTACCTGCCGGAGACGGGCGAAGAGATCTACCACTCCTTCCTCGGAGTGCCGGTCTTGCGCGCCGGGCGCACGCTCGGCGTGCTGGTCGTGCAGAATCGCTCCCACCGCACCTATGCGGAGGAGGAGCTCGAGGCAATGCAGACGACCGCCATGGTGCTCGCCGAGATGTTTGCTTCCGGCGACATGGAAGACCTCTCGATGCCGGGCGCCGATCTCGACGTCAACCGGCCTGTCCATCTGAAGGGCACCGCCTACGCCGAGGGGATCGCGCTCGGCCATGTGGTGCTGCACGAGCCGCGCATTGTCGTCACCCAGCTCATCGCCGAGGACGTCGAGCTCGAGCTGCGACGCCTCGATGCCGCCATGGCGAGCCTGAAACTCTCCGTCGACGACCTTCTGGCGCGTGGCGCGGAGGCCGGGACGGGCGAGCACCGCGAGATTCTCGAAGCTTACAAGATGTTCGCCGAGGATCGCGGCTGGACCCGACGCTTGCAGGAGGCGATCCGCAACGGCCTCACCGCGGAGGCGGCGGTCGAGCGAGTGCAGAACGACACGCGAGCGCAAATGGCTCGGCAGACGGATCCGTTCCTGCGCGACCGGCTGCACGATTTCGACGACCTCGCCAACCGGCTCTCGCGCGAGCTGATGGGCCGCCCGCACGGACCCTTCGCTGCGGATCTGCCGGAGGACGCCATCATCGTTGCGCGGCACATGGGCCCGGCTGAGCTGCTGGATTACGATCGCGAGCGCCTGCGCGGGCTCGTCTTGGAGGAAGTCGGGCCTACGAGCCACGTTGCGATCGTGGCGCGGGCGCTCAACATCGCCACCGTCGGTCAGCTCGACGACATCGTCTCGCTGGCGGAGGCTGGCGACGCGATCATCGTCGACGGCGATACCGGCGACGTGCATTTGAGGCCTCCCGCCGACATCCAGACCGCCTATGCCGACAAGGCGCGTTTCCGCGCCCGCAAGCAGGAGCAGTACCGGCTCATCCGGGGCGAACCCTCGGTCACCCGCGACGGGATCAACATCGCGCTGCAGATCAATGCCGGGCTGCTTATGGACATGCCGCGCCTGGAGGAATCCGGGGCGGTGGGCGTCGGGCTCTTCCGCACCGAGCTGCAGTTCATGGTCGCCTCGAGCTTCCCCCGCCTGAATGAGCAGGAGAGCTTCTATAGGCAGGTGCTCGACGCCGCCAACGAGAAGCCAGTCACGTTCCGCTCGCTCGACGTCGGCGGCGACAAGGTGCTGCCCTATTTCCGCCAGCAGAAGGAGGAGAACCCGGCCATGGGCTGGCGGGCGATCCGGCTCGGTCTCGACCGCCCGGCGCTGCTCAGGACCCAGGCGCGCGCGCTTCTGAAGGCGGCAGCCGGGCGCGAGCTCCGGCTCATGTTCCCGATGGTGACCGAGGTCGTCGAATTCGAGCGCGCCAAGGCGGTCGTGATGCGCGAGCAGAACCACCTCGCCCGCCACGGCCATGGGCGTCCCGACAAGGTGGTGCTCGGCACCATGATCGAGGTGCCTTCGCTGCTTTTTCAGCTCGACGAGCTGTTCCGCGCCGTCGACTTCGCGTCGGTCGGCTCCAACGACCTCATGCAGTTCGTGATGGCAAGCGACCGGTCGAACTCGCGGCTCGCCGGTCGCTTCGATCCGATGAATCCGGCGTTCTTGCGGGCGCTGCGCACGATCGCGCGAGCGGCTGATGCGGCAGGAAAGCCGCTCACGCTTTGCGGCGAGATTGCCGGCCGTCCGATCGATGCGATCGCGCTCGCCGCGATCGGGTTCCGCTCGCTCTCCATGGCGTCAGCGGCGATCGGGCCGGTCAAGGCCGCGATCCGCGCGCTCGATCTCGGGCCCGTCGATGAGCGGCTGAACGGGCTGATCGACCAGGGCGCGTCGGCCTCAGAAATCCGCGGCGAGCTTCGGGCCTGGGCCGAAACGCACAGCGTGCCCATCTGACGCCGTCATGGCCGCCACGATTCCGCTGGAGCGTTTGCGCTCGCTCATCCACCGCCACGAGGCGGTCGCGGCCATGCTTTCCGCCGGGCAGTCCGGTGGCGAGTATGTCCGCCTGTCGCGCGAATTCGCCGAGCTCGGTCCGGTGGCGGAGAAGGCGCGCGCGCTCGCCGATGCGGAACGGGAACTCGCCGATGCCGAGGCGCTCATTGCCGATCCGGCGACCGATAGGGACATGCGTTCGCTTGCCGAGGACGAGCGGCTGGCGCTTAGGCAGCTGATCGAGGCACTCCGCGATGAGTTGCGTGTGCTTCTCATTCCGCGCGACGCGGCGGACGACCGCAGCGCCATTCTCGAAGTGCGCGCCGGCACCGGCGGCGACGAGGCGGCGCTCTTTGCCGGCGACCTCTTTCGCATGTACGAGCGCTATGCCGGCCTGCACGGCTGGAAGATCGAGGTGCTCTCCGCCAACCAAGGCGAGGTCGGCGGCTATCGCGAAATCATCGCGATGCTGCGCGGCTCCGGCGTCTATGCGCGGCTGAAATTCGAATCGGGCGTGCACCGGGTGCAGCGCGTTCCGCAGACGGAGGCGAGCGGCCGCATCCATACGTCGGCGGCGACAGTAGCGGTCCTTCCGGAAGCGGAGGATGTCGATATCGAGATCAAGCCGGACGATCTCAGGATCGACACGACGCGCGCCTCGAGCGCCGGCGGTCAGCACGCCAACACGACCGAGACCGCCGTCCGCATCCTTCACATTCCGACTGGCATCATCGTAACGGCGAGCGAAAAGTCGCAACATCAGAACCGAACGCGCGCCATGCAGGTCCTGCGCGCCCGGCTCTTCGACATGGAGCGGCAGCTGCAAGCGGAAAGCCGTGCCGCCGAGCGCAAGGGCCAGGTCGGCTCGGGCGACCGCTCGGAGCGCATCCGCACCTACAATTTTCCGCAAGGCCGTGTGACCGACCACCGCATCAACCTCACCCTCTACAAGCTCGACAAGGTGCTCGGCGGGGAGGCGCTCGACGAGATCGTCGACGCGCTGATCGCCGACGACCAGGCGAAGAAGCTCTCTGAGTTTGAGGACGGCGCATGATGATGGTTCATGGGGGGACGACATACGGAGAGGCGCTCGCCGAGGGGCGCGCCGCGCTCGCAAACGGAAATGTTGAAAGCGCGGCGCTCGATGCGCGGCTGCTTCTCGCGGCGGTGGCGGGTCTCGACATGGCGGCGCTGATCGCGCGAAGCGGCGAGGGCTTTTCGGAGCTTGCGCATGCGACCTTCCGTGACCATGTACGGCGACGCCTCAAGGGCGAGCCGGTGGCGCGCATCATCGGCGAGACGGAATTCTGGGGCCTGTCGATCAAGCTCAACGCGGCGACCTTGGTGCCGCGCCCCGATACCGAAACGCTGGTCGAGGTCGTGCTCGATGAAGCACGGCGCCGGCTACCGCCCGACATAACGATTTGCGACCTCGGCACCGGTTCGGGCGCAATCGTGATTGCGCTGCTTCGCGAGTTGCCGCAGGCGCGTGCGGTCGCTACCGACATCTCCGAGGAAGCCCTTCGGATGGCGCGCTTCAACGCCGAGCGGCTCGGCGTCCTGTCGCGACTGAGCTTCCGCAGAACGAGCTTCGCGGAGGGACCCGACGGTCCGTTCGATGTGGTCGTAGCCAACCCGCCTTATGTCAGGAGCGACGCGATTCGCGAGCTCCAGCGCGAGGTGCGGGACTACGATCCGAGCGCGGCGCTCGACGGCGGGTCGGACGGGCTTGCCGCCTACCGTGCCATCCTGGCGCGCGCTGGCGCACTCATCGCCGACGGCGGGCTTCTCGCTTTCGAGGTTGGTCACGACCAGGGCGAGGCGGTCGCCGCGCTATGCCGGAAGGCCGGCCTGTCCGGGGTACGCATCCTTAAGGATATTGGCGGAAGGTGGCGCGTTGTTATGGCACGCGCGAGCGGGTCGGGGACCATTCCGGAGGCGCCAAAAAAAGCGCTTGGAAAAGTCGAGTGATCGGGCTAGCTTCCAGCCGCAAACCAGAGCGAAGCCACAGAGCTGGCATTCCTTTCCCGGCAGACAAGATTAGAGATCGCCGAAAGCTGGTTCGCTCGTGTCGCCATCGCATGAGACGTCTTGACCTCGGGGGATGATGAGGTCGGCTTGGGAGCAAGCGTGGCGCGCAGGACCGGCAACCGTTCATAGAGGGCGCGAACGGGCCGGAAACGAAAGTTGACCGTCAACAAGAGAACGGGTTCATGAGGCACAATCAGAATCGTCGGTCACGCGGTCGCAACAACAGCAACCGCAAGGGACCAAATCCGCTTACGCGAAGCTACGAATCAAACGGGCCAGACGTGAAGGTCCGCGGCACCGCGGCGCATGTAGCCGACAAATACATGACGCTGGCGCGCGATGCACACGTGTCGGGCGACACCGTCTCCGCCGAGAACTATCTGCAGCACGCGGAGCACTACTACCGCATCGTCACGGCGGCACAGGCGCAGTTCCAGCAATCGCAGCCGCAGTTCCGTGAAGGGCCTGACGAACCCTACGACGACGACCGCCAGCTGAACGGCCGCGTGCGCGACCGCTTCGACGTCAACGGTGAGGGCAGGAGCGACGAAGAGGGCGGCGATGACCGGTTCGATGGCGGCAGCGAGGGCGACGACGACCGCGGCTATCGCCCGCCCATGCAGCAGCAGGCGCGTCCGCAAGAGCAGGACAATCGCCCGCGCGGTCCGCGCCCCGACCGCTACGATCGCCCTCGCCAGGATCGGCCGGATCGCCAGGACAACCGGCAGGATAATCGCCAGGACCGCAACGACCGGCCCGACTATCGCGACAATGGCAACCGCCCGGAGCGGTTCCAGCGCGCCGACGAGCCGCAGCCGGAGTTGCCGGCGCCCGTCGAGGCCGCCGCTGCGCCGGTCGCCGAGGAGGCGGCGAGCCAACCGCGCCGTCGGCGTGGCCGCCCCCCACGCATCGAGAATGAGCAAGCCGCCGCACCCGAAGGCGATGATACGACGCCGGACGGCGCCGCAGCACTTGCAGCTTTCCCGGACTGAGTCCGACCAGATTGAATCACCGAGGCCAAGCGCCAGCCCTTTTTGTTGGCTTGGATGAGGCGGTGTTCGCTTGCCCTACGCCACTTCGACGTTGTCTCCGACAGCGATCGCGCCGCTCGTTTTCGCGATGAGATAGACTCCAAAATCGGAATGCCCGTAGTGCGTTTCGAGCGCTCGCGGGATTTCCATGTCACGTCGGCCGCTTTTCGGATCGACGTTGGTCGCGGCGCAGCGGGCGGTCCGCTCCTCGCAGACAAACGCGAGCCGGGGCATCCTGATCTCCCTCTTTTCCCATTCGAGCTCGCTCAAGGCCGGAGCGCCGTCGATCAGGATATTCGGCCGAAAGCGCAACGGATCGACCGGACGGCCGAGCTTCTCCGCCAGGGCGCGCACGCTCGCGAGGTTGACAAGGTGAAGCACCTTCGCCGGCATGTCGGAGAATGAATGGCCGGGCGCCGAGAGGATTTTTGGGGCTCCGCGCAGCTCTTTGCTGAACACATTGGCGATCCAGGCCTCGATCCGCGCTCGACCGTCCGCCGTTAGAAGCGACCCTTCCACCAGAATCACACCGTCGCGGAGAATGCGGAAGACGCCGCTCGCGTCGTCGAAACGCGTCTGAAATTCCGCCATCCGCTCGTTCTTCATGAGCATCAGGAAACGCGCCTTCGGGAAATAGGCCGGCGCGGCGGGGTCGAGCCCGCTCGGGCCGTTCTCGACCGCGTAAGCGCGGTCGAAGGGTATGGTGCCGCCCGCCTCGATGTTGGCCCGCTCCAAGGGCTCGGGCGAAAAACCCTTCATGGCGTAGCGGTAGAGCGCGGTGATCCTGATGGCTGACATTCCAGACGCCTTTGTCATACCTCAATGCCGCTCCCCTACCGGAAGAGGCAAGTGAGGGGGGCAACCGAGGACCGTTGCGCGTTAAGTTAGCCACACCATATTTCCTGAAGGCTGCCTTTTGGGGGCCTGGTACCGTTGATGTTTGGCCGTCCTGTCGACGCTTCGGGTCATCGGACGGGCCGAAAGGGGTCGGACCATGAATATCGAGAAATATACCGAGCGGGCGCAGGGTTTTGTCCAGTCCGCTCAGACCTATGCGCTTGGGCAGGGTCATCAGCAATTTTCGCCCGAGCATCTTCTAAAAGTGCTGCTCGACGATCGCGAGGGATTGGCCGCGGGGCTGATCGAGCGCGCCGGCGCCAATCCGAAGCTGGCGTTGCAAGCGACGGAGCAGGCGCTCGCGAAGGTGCCGAAAGTCACCGGCGGCTCGGGCCAGATCTACCTGTCGCAGCCGCTCGCCCGCGTCTTCACCACCGCCGAGCAGATCGCCGAGAAGGCGGGCGATTCCTATGTCACGGTCGAGCGGCTGCTCCTCGCGCTCGCCATGGAGAAGGAAGCAGCGACCGCCAAGATCCTCGCCGATGCCGGCGTTACGCCGACGATGCTCAATCAGGCGATCAATGCCATCCGCAAGGGCCGCACGGCCGACAGCCCATCGGCGGAATCCGGCTACGACGCACTGAAGAAATACGCCCGAGACCTGACCGAGGAGGCGCGGGCCGGAAAACTCGATCCGGTCATCGGGCGTGACGAGGAAATCCGCCGCACCATTCAGGTGCTTTCCCGCCGCACCAAGAACAACCCGGTGCTGATCGGCGAACCGGGTGTCGGCAAGACCGCCATCGCCGAGGGCCTGGCGCTCCGTATCGTCAACGGCGACGTGCCGGAATCGCTGAAGGAAAAGCGTCTCATGGCGCTCGACATGGGCGCGCTCATCGCCGGCTCGAAGTACCGCGGTGAGTTCGAGGAGCGACTGAAAGCCGTGCTGACCGAGGTGACCGCCGCGGAAGGTCAGGTCATCCTCTTCATCGACGAGATGCACACGCTTGTCGGTGCTGGCAAGGCGGACGGCGCGATGGACGCCTCGAACCTGTTGAAGCCGGCACTGGCGCGCGGCGAGCTTCACTGCGTCGGCGCCACCACGCTCGACGAATACCGCAAGCACGTGGAGAAGGACGCCGCACTCGCTCGCCGCTTCCAGCCCGTCTTCGTCTCCGAGCCGACTGTGGAGGACACCATCTCCATCCTCCGGGGTCTCAAGGAGAAGTACGAGGTCCATCACGGCGTCAGGATCACCGATTCCGCGCTCGTAGCAGCGGCGACCCTTTCGCACCGCTACATCACCGACCGCTTTCTTCCGGATAAGGCGATCGACCTCATGGACGAGGCTGCCTCGCGGCTCCGCATGCAGGTCGATTCCAAGCCCGAGGCGCTCGACGAGCTCGACCGCCGCATCATCCAGCTCAAGATCGAGCGCGAGGCGCTGAAGAAGGAAACCGATCAGGCGTCGAAGGACAGGCTGCAGCGGCTGGAGAAAGAGCTCGCGGACCTCGAGGAGGAAGCCGATGCGCTCACTGCCCGCTGGCAGGCGGAAAAGGAGAAGCTCGGCGCCGCCTCGAAGCTCAAGGAGAGCCTCGACCAGGCCCGCTTCGACCTTGAGACGGCGCAGCGCCGCGGCGACCTCGCCAAGGCCGGCGAGCTTGCCTATGGCGTCATCCCGGTGCTGGAAAAGCAGCTCGCGGACGCCGAAGCCGCCGGCCGCTCGGCGGGCGGCCTCGTCGAGGAGGAGGTGACGCCCGAGCACATCGCCTTTATCGTCTCGCGCTGGACTGGCATTCCCGTCGACAAGATGCTGGAAGGCGAGCGCGACAAGCTTCTGCGCATGGAGGATGAGCTCGGCAAGCGCGTCATCGGCCAGGCGGAGCCGGTGCATGCCGTGGCGACCGCCGTCAGGCGCTCCCGCGCCGGCCTGCAAGACCCGAACCGCCCGATCGGCTCGTTCATGTTTTTGGGGCCGACCGGCGTCGGCAAGACGGAGCTGACCAAGGCGCTCGCCGACTACCTCTTCGACGACGAGACGGCGATGATCCGCATCGACATGTCGGAATACATGGAGAAGCATTCCGTCGCGCGGTTGATAGGCGCGCCGCCCGGCTATGTCGGCTACGAAGAGGGCGGAGCGCTGACGGAGGCCGTGCGCCGCCGGCCTTACCAGGTGATCCTCTTCGACGAGATCGAAAAGGCGCACCCGGACGTGTTCAACGTGCTGCTGCAGGTGCTCGACGATGGCCGCCTCACCGACGGCCATGGCCGCACGGTCGATTTTCGCAACACCATGCTGATCATGACCTCGAACCTCGGCGCGGAATATCTCGTTGCGCTCCGCGAGGGCGAGGACGTCGACGCCGTGCGGGAGCAGGTAATGGCGGTGGTGCGCTCCAACTTTCGTCCGGAGTTCTTGAACCGCGTCGACGAGGTGATCCTCTTCCACCGGCTGAAGCGCGAGCAGATGGAGGCGATCGTCGAGATCCAGCTCTCACGGCTGAGAAAACTCCTGAGCGAGCGGAAGATCATGCTCGAGCTCGACGAGAGCGCGCGCAAATGGCTGGCCGACAAGGGCTACGACCCGGCCTACGGCGCGCGACCGCTGAAGCGAGCGATCCAGAAATACGTGCAGGACCCGCTTGCCGAAAAAATCCTCCAGGGCGAGGTGTTGGACGGCGATGTCGTGAAGATCACCACCGGCACGGACCGCTTGCTCTTCATCCCGAAGCACGAGGCACAAGCCGAGGCGGCGTAAGGCGGCCTTCTTCTCTCTCCCCGAAGGGGAGAGCCAAGTCCGCGCTATTCCTCGATCGCCAGAATTTCCGCCTCGCCTTGGCCGGCAGGCACGACATCGCCAACCTCCTTGCCAATCAGCGCGCGGGCGAGTGGCGCGACATAGGAGAGCGTCTCTGCCGCAGGGTCCGCCTCGTCCTCGCCGACGATGCGAAAAGTCTGTGTCCGTCCGTCGTCGCGCGCGATCGTGACCCGGCAGCCGAAGCGCACGCTCTCGCAGTCGGGGGGCGGAGGTTGCACTTCGACGGTGGCGCGGCGCGCCGTCCAGTAACGCAGCTCGCGCGAGGCGGCGGCGATCTTTTCGCGGTCGTCCGCGGCCTGCGCTTCGGCGAGCGCTTCCCGATGCCGCTCGACCTCCGCCTCGATCATCGTCAGCCCCCGCTTGGTCACGAGGTTCGGGTGCTCGCTCACCGGCCGGTCGGGGAGCTCGGGAACCTCGTCGGTCTCCTTCACGAAAGCGCGGCTCATGGCGGCCCCTTAATACCCCGCCGTCAGCGCCGTCGGCCTGCGCGGGTCGGAGGCTCCGAAGAGCGCGCCATTCTCGCGGCGCATGATCGACTGAGTCGAGCCCATTGTCGGCAAGAGCTTGATCGTGTGGCCCTTCGCTTCGAGAAGCCGGATCGTGTCGGGGCTGAAGCCTTCCTCGATGCGGAGCTCGTCCGGCAGCCATTGATGATGCATGCGCGGCGCGGCGCTCGCCTCGGCGACGTTCATGCCGTGGTCGATCACGTTCATGACGATCTGCAGAACGGTGGTGATGATGCGGCTGCCGCCGGGGCTGCCGGTGACGAGCACCACTTTTCCGTCCTTCAGCACGAGGGTCGGACTCATGGAGGATAGCGGGCGCTTTCCCGGTTCGACCGCATTGGCGTCGCCGCCGATCAGGCCATAGGCGTTAGGCACGCCGGGCTTTGCGGAAAAATCGTCCATCTCGTTGTTGAGAAGGATGCCGGTTCCTGCCGCCACCAGGCCCGAGCCGAACGAAAAGTTCAGCGTGTAGGTGTTGGCGACGGCGTTGCCGTCCTTGTCGACGACGGCGAAGTGCGTCGTCTGATCGCCTTCGTGGGGGAGGGGATTGCTGGGCTTGATCGTCGCCGACGGCGTCGCGGAATCGCGATCGATCAAGGTGCGAAGGGCCCCCGCGTAGGCTTTGCTCGTCAACCCCTTGAGCGGCACGCCGACGAAATCGCTGTCGCCCAAGAACTCACTGCGGTCGGCATAGGCACGCTTCATCGCCTCCGCCATCAGATGGATGGTCTCGGCGCTCCCGAAGCCGAGCTCGCCCATTGGAAAGCCTTCGAGGATGTTCAGAATCTCAATCACATGCGTGCCGCCGGAGGAGGGCGGCGGCATCGACAGAATGTCGTAGCCGCGATAGGTGCCCTCGACCGGCGCGCGGACGACCGCCTCATACGCCGCGAGATCCTC
>CAYTTC010000101.1:0-11608 GCA_964440525.1 uncultured Propylenella sp.
AGACCGTGGTGTACGGCCAGGACAACGCCATCAACGCGCTGTCGTCCTCGATCAAGCTCGCCCGCGCCGGCCTGCGCGAGCCGGAAAAGCCGATCGGCTGCTACCTGTTCTCAGGACCGACCGGCGTCGGCAAGACAGAGGCGGCGAAGCAGCTCGCCGATCTGATGGGCGTCCGGCTTCTGCGCTTCGACATGTCGGAATATATGGAGCGGCACACCGTCTCGCGGCTGATCGGCGCGCCCCCCGGCTATGTCGGCTTCGACCAGGGCGGCATCCTGACCGACGGCGTCGACCAGACGCCGCACTGCGTGCTCCTCCTCGACGAGATCGAAAAGGCGCATCCGGACATCTACAACATCCTCCTGCAGGTGATGGACCACGGCAAGCTCACCGACCACAACGGCAAGCAGGTCGATTTCCGCAACGTCATCCTCATTATGACGACGAATGCCGGCGCCGCCGAGGCGGCCAGGTCGGCGATCGGCTTCGGCAGCTCGAAGCGGACGGGCGACGACGAGGAGGCGATCAACCGGCTGTTCACGCCGGAATTCAGGAACCGACTCGACGCCACTATCGCCTTCGACTCATTGCCGCCGGAAGTCGTGCATCGCGTGGTGGAGAAATTCGTCCTGCAGCTCGAGGCGCAGCTCGCCGACCGCGGCGTCACCTTCGAACTCGACGACAAGGCGACGGCGTGGCTTGCCGAGCGCGGCTATGACGAGCGCATGGGCGCGCGGCCCCTCGGCCGCCTCATCCAGGAAGTCATCAAGCGCCCGCTCGCCGACGAGGTGCTGTTCGGAAAACTGCAGAAGGGCGGCGTCGTGAAGGTGTCGGTAGAAGAGAAACCCGAAGGCGGCACCGGCCTGAAGCTCGAATGCATCCCCGACGAGAACGCCACCCGCAAGGAGAGGCCGCTCAGCGCCTCGAGCGGGGAGGGGGAGACAGGCGGCGCGTCGCCGAAGCCGCGAGCCCGTCCGAAAAAGCCGAAGGGCGGCGGCTCGGTGCCGCGCGTGCCGCTCAAGGCGTAGGGCGGGCGGTCGCGAGCCTGAACGGCTTGTCCTCCCGTCAGAGCATCACTGCGTTTCCGCCGTCCTGACGAGCACCGGCGTCTCGCGATAGATTTCTGGAAACAGCCGCTTCAGGTTCGCGATCTTCGGCAGATCGTGAAAGGCGATGTAGGCGCTGTCGGGGTGAATCGTCGCGTAGTCCTGATGATAGTCCTCGGCCACATAGAAGGCCTCCAGCGGAGTCACCTCGGTCGCGATCGGCTCTTCGAAAATCCCCGCCGCGTCGAGCTGCGCGATGTAGGTCTTTGCGATATCCGCCTGCATGTCGTTGGCCGCGAAGATCGCCGATCGGTATTGCGTGCCGACGTCCGGCCCCTGGTAGTTGAGCTGCGTCGGATCGTGAGCGACCGAGAAGTAGATCTGCAGGATCCTTCCATAGGAGATCTGGCTCGGATCGTAATCGATCTGCACCACCTCGGCGTGCCCGGTCTGGCCGGTCGACACCACCTCATAGATGGCACTCTCTTTCGTGCCGCCGGAATAGCCGGAGAGTACGCGGCTGACTCCATTCACGTGCTGAAAAACACCCTGAACGCCCCAGAAGCAACCGCCCGCGAGCACCGCCGTCTCCGAACCGCTGGTCGCCGCAAGCGGCGCGTCTTTTTCCGGCAACGGCACGACTTGCGCCTGCTCTGCCGATGCCGGCCGCATGATGCCGGATAGGGGAACCAGGATCAGGACAGCCAGCACGGCCAGCGCCGCCGCGAGCCACGGGCGCAGGGGAGCCGGATTTCTTTCGCGGGAACGCATCGTCGCTCTCCTTGAAAACACCGGCGGCTATTTGGGCGCAGTTGCTTCGATTTGGAAGCGCAAGGTTGAAGCATCACCCCTTGTTGATCCGCCGTGCGTGGCGTGTGGGCGCCATCAAGCCGCGCCAATATGCGGCACGCTTGACGGCAGCGGCGGCTTCGACGCCTGATCGACCGACCGCGAACAAAGGACGGGAAGGATTTGCGATGACGTTGGGATCATCGGAGCGGGCGGGATCGGGCAGGCGTTTGCCCGCCAGCTGGTGCGCATCGGCCGCGACGTGATGGTCTCAAACAGCCGCGGCCCCGAAACGCTCGCTGCACTTCGCAAAGAGCTTGGACCGAAAATCAAGCCGGTCTCCACGAGCGAGGCGGCGAGCGCCGACATCGTCATGATCGCCGTCACCTGGAAGCAGATGCCGGAAGCGGTCGCTAACCTGCCACCGTGGGGAGGCCGCATCGTGATCGACGCGATGAACCCGATCCTGATGCCGGAGTTCAAGACGGCCGATCTCGGCGGGAAGGCATCGAGCGAGGTGGTGGCGGAGCTGGTGCGTGGCGCGCGCCTCGTGAAGTCGCTCAACACGCTGACGCCCGAGCTCCTCTCCGCCGATCCGCGCGAGGCCGGCGGCCGGCGCGTGATGTTCATGTCGGGGGACGACGCCGCGGCGAAGGCGGAGGTGGCGCGGCTCCTGGAGGAGACCGGCTTCGCCCCGATCGATCTCGGCAGCCTCGCAATCGGCGGACGCCTGCAACAATTCACCGGCGGACCGCTGCCTGGGCTCAATTTGATCAAGCTCGGCTGACCAGTGTCTTTTTTGCCGCCAGGCGCAGCCTGACCTTATCGCCGTACAGGCCGGGCGGCCCGAAACTTGCTTTATTCATCGCGTCTGGTCGGCTCGCCAAATCGCGCGCTCGTAGTCGAATCAGCGTCACAGCGTAGCTCTATCCAAGGCGCCTGAACGCAATCAAGGAGGCACGTATGCCGACGATCAAGACCAAGGATGGGACCGAGATCTACTACAACGACTTGGGCACTGGTCAGCCGGTCGTTCAGCCACGGTTGGCCGCTTTCCGCCGACGCCTTCGAGGACCAGATGTTCTTCCTCGCCTCGCATGGCTACCGCGCGATCGGCCACGACCGCCGCGGCCACGGCCGCTCGAGCCAACCGTGGAACGGCAACGACCTCGACACTTATGCCGACGACCTCGCGGCGCTCGTCGAGGCGCTCGACCTGAAGGGCGCGATCCACGTCGGCCATTCGACCGGCGGTGGCGAGGTCACACGCTACATCGGGCGCCACGGCACCAAGCGTGTTGCGAAGGCGGTGCTGATCGGCGCGATCCCGCCGCTGATGCTGAAGACAGAGAAAAACCCGCTCGGCACACCGATCGAAGCATTCGACGGAATCCGCGCCGGCATCGTCGCCGACCGCTCGCAGTTCTTCAAGGATCTCTCCATGCCCTTCTACGGCTACAATCGGCCGGGAGCGAAGGTCTCCGAAGGCGTGCGCGAGTCGTTCTGGCTGCAGGGGATGCTGGCGGGCTTTCCAGCCTCCTATTTCTGCATCAAGGCGTTTTCCGAGACGGACCTCACGGAGGATCTGAAAAAGATCGACGTGCCGACGCTGATCCTGCACGGCGACGACGATCAGATCGTGCCGATCCAGGCCTCGGCGAACCTCTCGTCGAAGATCGTGAAGAACGCCACGCTCAAAGTCTACAAGGGCGGCTCGCACGGCATCTGCACCACCCAGAAGGACCAGGTGAACGCCGACCTTCTCGCCTTCATCAAGAGCTAGCGCAGCGCCCTGGCGACCGGGGCGGCCACGCGCTTCCGCCTGACCGCCTGTAGCGTGCAACCCCTTCTTGTATCGCCGGAAATTGGTTGCCTCCCATTCGGCCCGGCGGGCTGATCGCTCGATTGACTCGGCCAAAGGGCTTCTTGATAGTTCGCTTTGGCTTGCCGGCTGTGGCCCGCTTCGATGCGACGACCGGCTTCAAACCAGAAATAAGGGGAGAGCGATGCGTTTCGCACAGAAACTGGCGTTGGGCCTTGCCGTAGTGGCAGGCCTTGCCGGCGTAGCCTCGGCACAAACTCGAGTTGTCTTCGTCACCCACGGCCAGAGCGGCGACCCCTATTGGTCGGTGGTGAAGAACGGGATGGACGATGCCGCTGCCGCGCTCGGCGTGACGGCGGAGTATCTCGCGCCCGAGACATTCGACATGGCCAAGATGGCGCAGATGATCACGGCTGCCGCGGCGTCGAAGCCGGACGGACTTGTCGTCTCGATCCCCGACGCGGCGGCGCTCGGCGGTCCGGTCAAGGACGCGGTCGCGGCCGGTATTCCTGTCATGGTCATCGATTCCGGTGGCGGCAAGCTCACCAAGGAGCTCGGCGGCCTGATCTATCTCGGCCAGTCGGAATATGACGCCGGCGTGCTCGCCGGCGAGCGCGTCGCCAAGATGGGCGTCACGAAGGCCGCCTGCATCAACCACGAGGTCGGCAACCAGTCGCTCGACGACCGCTGCGCGGGCTTCGCCAAGGGGCTCGGCGTCGACGTGCCGGTGCTGCAGGGCGTGATGGACCCGACTGAGATGAAGAGCCGCACGCTCGCTTATCTGAACACAAATCCGGATGTCGAATTCCTGCTCGCCTGCGGCATCAACGCCGCCGAGCCGGCGCTCGCCGCGCTCGAGGAACTCGGCCTGGTCAGCAAGATCAAGCTCGGCACCTTCGACCTGTCGCCCGGCATCCTGCAGGCCGTCGCCGACGGCAAGATGGAATGGGGGATCGACGCCCAGCAATATCTGATGGGCTATATCCCGGTCGTGCAGTTCGACCTGATGAAGAAATACAATCTCATGCCGGTCGTCGACTATCCAACAGGACCGGGCTTCGTCACCAAGGACACCGCCGCCTCGGTCATCGACCTCGCCAAGCAAGGCAAGCGCTGATCATCGGGCGGCGGGCGGCCGTCAGCGCCGCCCAGCCGTCTGATCCGGATTGTTAGATGGCCGAATCCGTCAGCCGGGACGAGCGCGTCCGCACTGTCTCGTGGACCAGCCGTCTGCTCAACCGCCCAGAATTCGGCGCTGCGGCGGGCGCCGTCCTCGTCGTGCTGTTCTTCGCGCTGGTTGCCGGTTCGAGCGGCCTTTTCAGTGCCAAGGGCATCGTCAATTTCCTCGAGGTCTCGGCGCAGCTCGGCATCCTCGGCGCCGCCGTCGCGCTCTTGATGATCGCCGGCGAGTTCGATCTCTCGATCGGCTCGATGATCGGTTTCGCCGGCGTGCTCATCGCGATTCCCGCCACCCAATGGGGCTGGCCGCTCTGGGCCGCCGTGCTGCTCGCTTTTTTGGCCGCGATTCTGGTCGGCTGGATCAACGGCGTGATTGTAGTCCGCACCGGCCTGCCGTCCTTCATCGTCACGCTCGGCAGCCTGTTCATGCTGCGTGGACTGACGCTCGGCATGACACGCCTCATCACCGGCCGCACCCAGGTTTCCGGTATCCACGAGCAATCCGGCGATCCGGTCGTGCCGCTGTTCGCCGGCCAGGTCGGCCGCGGCCTGATGACCCTGCTCGCCGATCTCGGCATCATGGACAAGAGGACGGACGGCCTGCCCATGGTGCAGGGCATCCCGGTCTCGATCCTGTGGTGGCTCGGCCTGACCGCGCTGTTCACCTTCATCCTGCTGCGCAGCCGCTTCGGCAACTGGATCTTCGCGAGCGGCGGCGATCCGGTCGCGGCGCGCAATGTCGGCGTTCCGGTCGCCCGCACCAAGATCGTGCTGTTCATCCTGACCGCCGCCGCCGCGACCCTCTTCGCTGCAATCCAGGTGCTCACCGCCGGCTCCGCCGACACCCTGCGCGGCACCCAAAAGGAGTTCGAGGCGATCATCGCCGTAGTGATCGGCGGCACGCTCTTGACCGGCGGCTATGGCTCGGCGATTGGCGCGATGTTCGGCGCCTTCATCTTCGGCTTCGTCCAGATGGGCATTTTCTACACCGGCGTCGACACCGACTGGTTCAAGCTGTTCATGGGCGCGATGCTGATCATCGCGGTCCTGTTCAACAGCTATGTGCTGCGCCGCGCGACGTGGAGCCGCTGACGCCATGCCGCTGATGGAGCTCCGCGACGTCTGCAAATTCTTCGGCGGGGTGATCGCGCTGAACGAGGTCTCCTTCGCGGTCGAGCCCGGCGAGGTGCATTGCCTGCTTGGCGACAACGGCGCCGGCAAATCGACGCTGATCAAGATTCTTTCCGGCGTGCATCGGCCGAGCCGCGGCGAGATCCTGATCCGCGCCGAGCCGGTGGTGCTGCGCTCGCCCAAGGATGCGCTCGATCGCGGCATCGCGACCGTCTACCAGGATCTCGCGCTGGTGCCGCTGATGAGCGTCGCACGCAATTTCTTCCTGGGCCGCGAGCCGGTCCGCCGCGTCGGCCCGCTCCGCCTCTTCGATGTCGAACACGCCAAAGCGACGACGCTTGCCGCGCTCGCCGAGATGGGGATCACGCTTCGCGACGCCGACCAGCCTGTCGGCACGTTGTCGGGGGGCGAGCGGCAATGCGTGGCGATCGCGCGGGCGGTCTATTTCGGGGCGAAGGTGCTGATCCTCGACGAGCCGACGTCGGCGCTTGGCGTGCATCAGGCCTCCGTCGTGCTGAAGCTCGTTGCGCAGGCGCGTGCGCGCGGCATCGGCGTCGTCTTCATCTCGCACAACGTTCATCATGCCTATGCGATCGGCGACCGCTTTACGGTGCTCAATCGGGGCCGTCCGATCGGCACTTACGCAAGGTCCGCCATCACGCGCGATGCGCTGACGGGAATGATGGCGGGCGGCAAGGAGCTCATCGACCTCGAACGCGAGCTGAGCGAGCTTGGCGTCGCGGCCACCAAGCGCGGCGGAGCCACTCTTTCCGCTGACTTACAGCAGCGCTAGAACGTCGAACGAAAGAATCTGAGGAGAGTGCGGCATGTACGTCGTCGGTGATGAGGAAATCGAGGCCATCACGAAAGTGCTCCGGTCGGGCGCGCTTTTTCGCTACGGAATCGGCGGCGAATGCGACCGCTTCGAGCAGCGCTACGCGAAATATCTCGGCGTAAAGCACTTCGCGCTCGCCGCCTCGGGCAGCAACGCGCTCGCAGCCGCCATGATCGGGGTCGGCCTCGGGCCGGGCGACGAGGTGATCATCCCGGCGCACACCTATATGGCGACCGCGACCTCGGTGCTCGCCGTCGGCGCCATTCCCGTGATCGTCGACGTCGACGAATCGATCACGCTCGACCCCGATGCCTTCGAGGCGGCGATCGGCCCCCGCACCAAGGCCGTCGTGCCGGTGCATATGTGGGGCGCCGCCTGCGACCTCGACCGCATCATGGAGATCGCCAACCGCCACGACATCATCGTCATCGAGGACGCCTGCCAGGGCGTCGGCGGCAGCTATAAGGGGCGGAAATTCGGCTCGATCGGCCATGTCGGGGCGTTCAGCTTCAATTACTACAAGAACATGACGTCGGGCGAAGGCGGCGGCGTCTCCGTCAACGACGATGCGATCTCCGAGCGGGTGCGCTGCGCGATCGACCCCTGCCATTTCTATTGGCATGGCCGCAATGACCAGGTGAAGCCGTTCGCCGGAAACGGCGCGCGCGCGTCTGAGCTGATGGGCGCGATGCTGAATTCGCAGCTCGACCGGCTGGACAAGATGGTCGCCGCCATGCGCGCGGAGAAACGCGCGATCCTGAAGGGAGTCGCGCCGCTCGGCAATCTCGGGCTGAAGCCCGCGCCGATGAACAGCCCCGACGACGATTGCGCGACGCAGGTGATGTTCACGTTTCTCTCGGCCGACACGGCGAACCGCTTCGTCAAGATTTTTCCGAGCGTGATTTCGGGCAAGACCGGCCGCCATACCTTTACCGAATGGGACCAGGTGCTGATGGGGGAGGGCGCCGCGCACCCGGAGATGAACCCCTACACGATGCCGGCCAACGCCGAATGCCGCAAAGACTATCCGAAGGACATGTGCGCGCGTTCGCTCGATATCCTGAACCGCACGGTGATGGTGGCGACGCATCCGCTTCACACGAAGGCGGAGATCGACGACATCATCCACAATATCGGCATCGCCGCCCGCGTCGTCTTTACCGGGGCCTCGCCGGAGGAGGCGGACCTGCGCAACCTGAAGCCGGTCGACGCGCAGAAGTTCGATATGAAGGTCGACGCCTAGCAGGCTGCCGCCTAACCCTTGAGGCCGGCCGAAAGGGTGATCGCCTGCGTCACCCGACGCTGGAAGATCAGGTAGACGACGGCGACCGGCAGGCCGGCGAGCACGGCGCCGGCAAGAAGGCGCGCGTAGTAGACGCCGAAGGCGTCCTGAACCTCGGTGATGCCGACCGTAACGGTCATCATGTCTTGAGTCTTGGAGGCCAGGAAAGGCCAAAGAAAATGGTTCCACGCCATGATGAACGTGATGATGGCGAGAGCCGTCGTGACACCCCAGTTCATCGGCAGGAAGACGCGAAAGAGCAGCTGAAAATCGTTGGCGCCGTCGATGACGGCCGCCTCGCGGTAGTCGCGCGGCACGGAATCGAAGAACTGCTTATAGACGATGACGACGACCGGGGCGATCAGCTGCGGCAGGATGATTCCGGTGAGGCGACCTTCACGCGGTCCGATCGGCGGATGAAGGTGTTCAGGGCGCAGCCGACGAGGAGGACGTCCTCGAAGTTATAGACGTCTTCGAGGATCGGCGGCGCCTTCTTCCAGTTCACGCCTTCGCCGTCGCTGACCCCTTGCTTGCGGCTGTGGTACCAGACGTTCCACTCGTCGAAGGAAATGTAGACGTTGTGCTTTGAGCGCTTCTTCGCCTTCACGTAGTCGATGATTCCGCCGACGGTGTGGATGTAGCGGTCGAGCAGCAACGACTTCGCGAGGAAGTTCTGGGTGTCGTCGTCCCAGTTGTCCCAGTAGGTGTGCAGCGAGATGTAGTCGACGTTGTCGAAGCACTCGCTCAGCACCTCGGCCTCCCAATCCGGATAGGTCGGCATGTTGGCGTGCGAGGAGCCGCAGGCGACGAGCTCGAGCGAGCCGTCGAATACCTTCATGCCGCGACCGACTTCGTTGGCGACCCGGCCGTACTCATAGGCGGTGCGGTGGTTCATCTGCCACGGCCCATCCATCTCGTTGCCGAGACACCAGACCTTGACGTTGTGCGGCTCCTTCGAGCCGTTCTTCTTGCGCAGATCGCTCCAGTAAGAGCCGCCAGGGTGATTGCAGTATTCGAGCATGGCGAGAGCTTCGTTGAAGCCCTTGGTTCCGAGATTGACGGCGAGCATCGGCGCCGTCCCTGCCTTCCGGCACCAGCGGATAAATTCGTCCGTGCCGACCTCGTTCGTCTCCGTCGTCTTCCAGGCGAGGTCGAGGCGGGCAGGGCGCTTGTCCTTTGGCCCGATGCCATCCTCCCAATTGTAGTTGGAGACGAAGTTGCCGCCGGGATAGCGGACGTAGGGAATGTTCAGATCCTTGACGAGCGAAATCACGTCGCCGCGAAAGCCGTCCTCGTCGGCGGTCGCATGCCCGGGCTCGTAGATGCCGGTGTAGACCGCCCGCCCTAGATGCTCGAGGAAGGCGCCATAGATGCGGTCGTCGACCCGACCGATCCGAAAATCCCGGTGAATGGACGCCCGCGCCCGCATCATTCCCCCCGATTATATCATGGTGCCGGGTATATATCGGGATTATCTGATCGTAAGGCGGGCTTAGCTGTCAATCCTCGCGGGGCGCTGACGCGATTTCTTTCCTGTGCGGCGCGATCCGACTGCGCCAGCAGCGTCAGCCGCCGGCCCCCGTTTCTTGGGCGGGCCATCCCCCTCGCTCGCAATCGGTCCTCCACGGTCCTTCAAATGTAGCCGCAGGATAATGTCCTGACCATAGTTCCCAAAACCCTTGCCAAAAATGTTGATGCCGCCCGGGTGCTTGGCGTGCTCGTCGACGCCGACGCGCAACCGGATGGAGTGATGCTCTTCGAGGTGCAGCTTGCCGAGCGTCACCGCCGACACCTTCTTGCCGTCGAGGTAGCTTCCCCGGTCGGTGATCCGCCAGGTCTTCAGATGACCGTATTGCGATCCCTCAAGCTTCCACCAGCGCGGGGTGTAGATGCCGCGCTTGTCGCCGAAATCGCCCGGCGAGGTCCACGTGCTGACCAGCACGTCAATTATCCAGACGCTGATGTCGGAGGGCCAGTTGGTATTCGTGCCGGGCACTTCGGAGGAGAGCTCCATGCTGAATTCGAGCGCGTCGATTTCTGCCTGCAGCACCCTGGCGTTGTTCGGGAACTTGTACTCGACATGGCCGCGCTCGAACCAGATCAGGCCGGCTTTCATACGGTCCGGGTCGAGGAAGAAATCGGGGACGTCGAGCAGGCCGATGATCGCCTCGCTCGAACAGAGGCCGCACGGGGGAGAGACGCTGCAGTTCGTGTAAAGCCCGAGCGGCATCGACAGCTCGACGACATTGGTCTGCGTTTTCACGTCGTAGTCGTCGAAGCGCAGGATGATCTCGTTGTAGCGCGCGGCGCAAAGCTTTTGCTGTCCCTTCGTCGCTTTGGCCGTTTCGGTGCGGATCAGGTCGCAGCTCTCCAGCACCTGGATGTTGGTTGCGACCGTCGATTGCGGCAGCGCGAGCGCGTCGCTGATCTCGTTCACGTTGAGGGGGCCGCGGAGGTGCAGGAGCCGGAGGATGCGGACCCGCACCGGCGAGGAAAGCCCCTTGATGACCTCCAGCCCGTCCGAGGCGTTGACGGTCAGGAAATTGCGGTCGGTCTTGAGGGGAAGATCCATCGCGAGTCCAGGATTGCGGCGCGATCCGGGACTGTATCAGATTTTCCGATGCGGAAAAGGCGGGGCAGACCTCCCGCCGGCGGCCGGATTCGCCAAATGATCGGCGTATCGCGCAGAGGCGCGCTACGGGATCGTCACGTCAAACAGGTCGCCCTCTGCCATCGCGCGTTGCTCCGCGATGAAACGCCGCTTCGCCGCATAATCTGCGGCCCAGGCTCGCCGCTCCAGGAGCGCCTGATGCTCGGCCGGCGTCAGCGTCGAGGGCGGGTTCATCGGGTCGAAGAAGGGCTCGGGGCGCGGCAGGTAGGTCGGCGGAGCGCTGCGCGAATAGACCGGCGGGGGCTCCGCTCCCAAAACCGGCACGGGACGCAGCTCTTCGACATAGGCCGGCGGGTCGGGACGCTGCCGCGGCAGGCGCGGCTCCGCAATCGCTGGCTGCTCGGCCGCGATGGGAGCCGGATTGATGGACGCCGTGGTCTCAGGCGCCGCGGTCTCTGGCGCCATGGTCGCGAGTGTGGGCTCGGCCGTGTCGCCGCCAGCCTGGTCAGCCGCGGCGACGCTCTCGGCCGGGGCTTCGGCCGACGGCGGTGTGTAGATGGCCGGCGGCGAAACGGCGTCTTCGAGAGCCAGTTCCTCCTCGGGCGGCGGGACGGCGGCGAGTTCGGCCTCCGGCTCGGCGATGGCGATCTCGGCTTCAGGCTCGGCAGTGGATGCGGCTGGGACGATCGTCGCCGGCTCGAGGCGCGCCGTCGGTGCCGCGGCGGGGCCTCCCGCGTTGCCGTCGAGGCCGTTCCAGGGATTGTCGTAGCGCGAGGTGTAGGAGGTGATGGGCTTGGGGTAGCCCTGCCGCAGCGGGTTTGCCGCGTCGTTCACTGGCCGCGTGGGGGTGGCCGTCTTGGCGCCCCATCCGGCCGTCGCGAAACTGGGGCTTGCCGTTTTCACCATTTTCGGC
>CAYTTC010000102.1:0-11408 GCA_964440525.1 uncultured Propylenella sp.
GGCCGGGCCATCGCTGACTCCGGAAGGCAAGCGGATTGAATTTGGTGAAGGCGGTCATACCGGCCTCCCCCAAATCCGCCACACGTCGCGGCGACGTGTGCCGCGAACGAGGGCGCCCCCCTCCACCCGGCACAGCCAGCCATGATCTTCCAGGATTGCGATGGCCTGCGTCGCGGCGGCCTTGTCCTTGATGGCGTTCGGCCCGAGTTGGTAAATATCCGGCGTAGAGACGACCTCTTCCGCCCAGCCGTCGAGCAACCATTTGAGCAGCCGCTCGGCCCGAATGATCTCCGGACGGACTGCTGCGCCGTCGACCAGTCGCAGGGCCTCAGCAGCATAGTGCTGGGCAAGTTCGATCCCTGCGTCCATGGCCTCGGGAGTGATTTCCCGACTGTCGATCTCGCGGACAAGCACCAGGACCGCCGCCAACCTTGCTGCATGCTCTGGCAGCTTGTTCGCGGGAGAGCGAAGCGTTTGAAATAGCACTGACTCACCTTACCGAATCTCCAACGTGGATCGACCTGCACAATGCATATGAGGCGCTGGAGAAGAACGGACTGGCGCAAGGGCTATGGTCTAAGAATGAGCGGAGCCGCTTCATACAAACCGCTAATGCCTACCATCGTCACTACCGGGGCAGGTTTGCACCACCTGCCAAGCCGATGCCGATAGAGGAAGGGCGCAAGTTCGTTCGGAAGATGCTGGACGCGGCTGCGCGGGAGATTGCCGAGCGGCGCCGCTCTAGCGCTTGGCCATTTTGATGCGCCGCCGCTAGTACACTCGTTCCTCCCTCTTGTCGCAACACATCACGCGCTCGTCGATCTCGGTCCCGCGGCGAGGGGCCATGGAAACCCGACTCATGAGTTTTTCTCCTGCACACTCGACCTGTTCATCCGAAATAGGCTTAATGCGGTAAGCTAGACCGTGAACCTCAGCGGAGGTGAGGATGGCACGCTGGACGGGCGAACCACAAATCACAAAGATCCTTGAGGGGGCCGACCAATGGAAGCAGCGATGTCTCCTCGACACAGGCAGCCTCTTCACTGCGCGCGCGCTCTGGACACCGGAGAACCTCTCAGAGCTCCGTACGCGGATAGTAGACAATCCGCTCTCTGGAGCTGAAAGCTTCTACAGCAAGCTTGAGAAGAAGCTGAGAGGCGCCTCCCCCGTGCTGCTGAGGTGCTCTGGGTTCTCTTGCTCTATTCGCATGCCTCGAAGTTCAGCCCCGACAAGAAGCGGGAGAGGATTCGCGCAGTCTGGACTCTTTCAGGGGGGGAACTCTCAACAGTCCGCTTCTGGCAGACGATGTGCTCCACGGCGTCGGAAATCCGGCACTTCCTTCAATACCCGGCTACCTGACGAACTAACCTACGTGCTGTCGGCAGTGGTGGCGCTCAAATCCTTGGCTTCAGAGCGACGAGGCGCGCTGCTGTCTGAGGCCGGCGTCTGGGATTTTTGTGAGCTCGTCACCGAAGTACCCGGCGGCGATGTTCGATCTGCCCGCCACATGCTCCTCTATCTCTGCTTCCCCAATTCCTTCGAGCGAATAGCCAGCCGGGGCATCTCGCTTGATGTCCGAGCCACGCGGACAATGCTGCGCCAGTAGCGGACGTTTGCGCGGTCACTCCCTAAGGCTCTGAACACAAGAAGATCTAACTGGCATCTTTGGCATGACGGATCGGAAATTTGATGCGACCTGCCTGCTACTTCTGATAGTCTCTGATTGAAACGGCAGGAAGAAGGGAACTTTCTGTCACCAAGGTGCCCCAATGAAAACGTTCTCCACTTTGGGAGGAACCAGGCTGACGCTGGCCGACGACCTTGAAGCCGGCGATGAGGCGATCGTCGCCGCCGCTCGGCGTCGAGAACCCGGCGTCGCCAGCGACGATGGGCTCTTGGTAGACGCTCTGTTCGCGGCTCTCGCCGAACAATCCGTCGCCGTGGTCGATAGAGTGGCTATCGCGCCGGGGGGTTCCCCAGCAACGCGGCGCAGGCGTGCCGCGACATCCCCGGATGCTACATTGGAGGTCTCCGTTGGTCCTGAGGAGAACGCCGTGGTGCTGGTGGAGCGCGATGGTGTCTATAGCTGGCAGGCGCCTGACACGCGTTCAGCAAGATCAGCCCGGCGCGACGGCGTGGCTCCTGGGGGCGATACTCTCACCTTCACCATCGGGGCGGGTGCACCCGAGGCAGGACCGGCGGGCGCGCCGGTTCGGCGAGGGTGGATCGCGGACCAGATCGTGGATGCGATTGTCGGCCCGGTGCGGGTCTATGTACTGAAATTCGCGGCGCGCGCACTCGTCAATACAGTGCGGCAGCGGCTTGAAGAGAAGATCGTAACCGGGCTCGTTGTCCTCGCCGGCGACGATGCGAAAGACTGGACGCCAAAGGCGGAGTCGCCAGCGCTCACAAAGCCGGCGGACCGGCCGCAGCGCATCCTCCTTTTTGTGCATGGCACCTTTTCCTCGACAACCGGTAGCTTCGGTGCGCTGGCAGCGACCCCCTGGGGCAGGCGGTTTCTATCGAGGGCGCAGAGTGAATACGACGCGATCATCGGCTACGACCACGCAACGCTCGGCGAGACACCGCAGGAGAACGCCATCGCGCTTCTGAAGGCGCTGCAGGAACTCGATCTTGATCCGCACGCAGAGATCGACGCGGTCGCTTTTTCGCGCGGCGGGCTCGTCTTCCGCGTTCTGGTAGAGCGCCTGCTGGTTGAATCGGCCTGGCCCTGCAAGATCCGCAAGGCGGTTTTCGTCGGTTGTACGAACGGCGGCACGGCGCTTGCTGATCCTAAGAACTGGAAGGCGCTCCTCGACCTCTATACCAATCTCGCGCTGGCGGCGGGTCGCGCTCTCTCCTTCTTCGATGCAGGGACAGCCAGCACAATGCTGACCGAGACGGTCAAAACGCTCGGCGGCCTGGTGCAGGCCGTCGTCGATGTGGCGATCGGAGAGGAAATGGTTCCGGGGCTCGCCGCCATGCGACCCGATAGCGTCCTCATCGCCGATATCAACGGACCGACGCGGAGGGCCGACGACAGGCAGATTTCTTACTTCGCCATAGGTTCCGATTTCGAGCCGAAGCTGATCGACAAGGGCAAGAGCAAGGCGCAAGGCCTCCCGGAAAAACTCGTACGCATGCTCGCTGACGGCTTGGTCGACCGCCTGATGAACGAGAACAACGACCTCGTGGTCGATACCGAGGCGATGGGAACCTTCGGCAGCCGGAGCAGCCGCCTCACGGACAAGCTCTTCTGGCCGCAAAACACAACGATCTTCCACACGAACTACTTCCAGCACCAGGAGCTAGTGGAGAAGTTGGCGGAATGGCTCGATCTCGGCAGCATAGTTCGCCACACCGCGCAGGCGAAGCCGCCACTGAGGGGAGGAGAGAACCGCGATGAAGTGAGTCACTCAGGGGCACCCGGCAGTGACGCGTTGAGTAGCGGATCCGGCGGAATAGAAGGGAGTGGCGAAAGCCTGGACGACTGGAAGTTCGAAACCGGTAGCTCCAAGGGCGGCCAGCGGCGGCGTTCGCGCGGCAATGCTACGGCTGCCAAGCGCGGACCGGCGCGCGAGGCCGAGTCGCTCAAATTCGATCGTGGCGGGGCTCCGCCCCGGGATCGTGCCCGGTCGCCGCTACAAGATCCGGCGCAGCCGGCGGAGATCACTTGCCACTTCGCCGCCGAGATGCCGGAGATCTCGACCGCCGACACTCCGGCCGAGTTGACGGTTTCTGTTTCGGGCGAAGCGCTCCTGAAAAGGCTCGGACCGACGGTCGGGCAGGGCCAAGGGGTCGCTTTCACCGATACGGGAATCACGCTCGAGGTCACAGCGAAGGCCAATTGCGACGTCGTCTCCGCCGCGAAGATCGAGATCGCAATCCCGGCGCCGGGACGGGTCGAGGTCTATGACTTCAAGATCAAGGGGCGTGGTCCCGGCCCGGGCGAGGTCTGGGTGGACGCCCGACAGGGTGCGCGGCGGCTTACCCGCATCGTTCTGCAACCGACCTTCATCGAGGGCGGCACTCTGCGCTCAATCGCCGATGTAGTGACCAGCGCGACCGATGCGCAGATGGTCGAGCTTCGCGTCTACGAAAGTTCCGACGGCCCGAACTCTCCTTTCAGCCTCCGTTTCGTCATGGAATCGCGCGACCTTGACCTGCAGCTGGACTACACCACCGAGCACTTCAATATGGCGCGCGAGCCGTACGTGAAGAGCCTTTACAACCGGCTGGAGGGAGAGTGGGGAAGGAACAAAAGCGACTTCGATGATTTCATGCTCGGCCTGCGGGCCTTCGGAGGCGAGCTTTACCAGACGCTAGTGCCCGTACAGATAAGACAGGCGATCTGGGACAACCGCAACGAGATCGGCAGCATCGAGATCATCTCCCACGAACCGTTCATCCCGTGGGAGGTACTGCACATCGTGGAGCCAGGAAAACCAGCGCCGCTCGCAGGCAACAAGTTCCTGGCGGAGCTGGGCCTCGTCCGCTGGATCAACAACGCCGGCGTGTCACCGACGCGGCTGCGTGTGCGCAGCGGCCGCGCCCACTATGTCATTCCCGACTACGCAGATGCACGGATGCGTCTCTCGGGCGCGGCAGATGAGGTCGAGCTGCTCGAGGAGACCTTCGGCGCCGACGCCGTCGAGGCGAAAAGCATCAAGGTGGTCGAGCTTCTCGCCGCCGGTGGTGCCTTCGATCTGCTTCATTTCGCCTGCCACGGGAACGCCGAAGGCGATCGGATCTGGGATGCTTCGCTGCTGATGGCCGGCCGCAAGGACACCGACGGCGCGATCATCGAAGACCGGCTCGACGTAAGCAGGGTCTCGCAATATGCCGACTTGAAGAATGCCGACGGATCGCGGCCGGTCGTGTTCCTGAATGCCTGTCAGGCAGGAGCCACGGGCCGGACGTTGACAGGAACAGGCGGCATGGCCGACGCGTTCGTCCGCCGTGGCGCGGGACTCTTCGTCGGCACGCTCTGGTCGGTCGGAGACGAGACCGCGCTCACCTTCGCGCGGGAGTTCTATACCCGCATGAAAGCCGGCAAGACCGTAACCGAAGCGACGCGCGCGGCGCGCGAAGCGGCAAAAGTCGCAAACGAGCCAACCTGGCTCGCCTATACTGTTTACGGAAACCCCTACGCCCGGATAGAGATGTAACGGGGATAGCGCGCAAAGCCCTGCGACTCAGTTGGCTCTGAATGCCCACGTCAGCGAGCCGCGAGTCCGCCGCCACGAGCCGTCAACAGCGAAGTAATAAACCTTGTCGGGCGTTACGCTGAAGTCGGTTTCCTCGTTCTCCTCGGTTAGCGCCGAGAAATCCGGCTCCAAGAGCGACCACTCATCAAGGGCGACGCTGTATATCTTGAGGTATGTGTCGCCCTTGCTCGTGCTTGCAGTGAGTCTACCCGCCGCTGGCGGTCGCCATTTCCACCAAAGAGTCGAGCTCCTGCCTAGCGGAGCGCTGCTCGTTCCAAGGTCGTGCCAAATATATGCCTCCGAACCTGATTGCCCCTGCAGGGGCTTCGGGTTTCGCAAGCCGGCCTCGCCCGCATTCGACGCGGGTTCTATGACGGTGATCAACATCAGCAACTCCATCTCGTTGCTGAACTCCCTTCGCTCCTCGGAAATCTGAGGCTTTGACGAGTCTCCTTGATCCACTCCTACTTCGATGCTCCATTCCACCAATGGGGCTGGACGGAAGGACAACTCACTCAGACTCCCACCGGTGGCGGCGACCATCTCGGCCGCAGGGTCCAACTGCGCCATCACTTCCTTGGTCGACCCGTCGGAACCTGCGATCTCCCGCGCGGTCAAATCGACAAGGCCCGACGTCGGGTCGTGATCAGACGAAGGGTGGAGCCACCGAACCGCAACGGGTCGAGCGAGGACCACCAGACTGGGAGCTGGATTACCGACGATTTTCCCGCTCCACGTTTGATTAGTCGCATCGAACGCGAGGGGGATACTCAAGAGACGGTTGACGCTGACCGTTGCCGGAACCTGTCCGCTTAAGGACTCAATACACCCGGCGTCTGTCGCGATCCGAAGGTAGCGATCGTTCCTAGAGACGCCTGAATGGTGCGCCTTAAGGTTCACGCGCGCATTTGGGGCTGGGATCACGATCGCCCAATCGTCGCGCGGGACATTTTTTTCCTCAACAATCAACGAAAAACCGGAGGACGTTGTCGCGGCTTCCAGATCGGCAGGCGTCGCTACTCTCACTACGTAGAACGGCCTGCAATCCTCGTCCGCCCTTCTGGCGCCTAGCGACAGGTATGCTGCATCTGGCACTCCCGGCCCGAAGCGCACAGGGATTTCCTCCGACGCTCCCTCGCTAGGGACATTCACCCACCGCGTGTCGGCGATAAGGGGGATAGTGTCTTTCAGGCCGTACATTCCACTAAACCAGATCATACCCACAACTATACATCCGACACTGAGCAACGTACTGGTAGTGTTTCTGGCAGGACTGCTGGGTTTTAGGAATGATATAAACGGCAGTACATTTCTCTGGACGCCGTCCATCAATACTACCGCGAATACAAACGCGATGAACAGAATAAACGCGATCGCTGCCTCCAAGGCCAAAGCATACAAAGCATACAAATTCTCAGATCGTTCATGGATAGAGGTGAGAGGCATTGCGCTGAAAATAAGAATAATCCAGACCGAAGTAACCGCGAGACTTGCCAGTAACACCGATGCCCACGTGATGGGGGTACTTGATCGCCCGGAAGACGCAGATGAAAGAAAAATGATGGCCTGTGCGGACTTCCCGAGCAGAAGGAGAAGAACGACTGTAATAATCAGAGACTCAAGCAGGAACGATGTGAGAAGGGCCACGAAAGTGAGAAGCTCGATTTCTGCTTCCCGGTAGAAGATGACTCCGAGCCCCATTCCCTCGAGTATCGCGAGCATTATCATCACGAATACAAGCAACAGCACGCGGACGATCCAGCTTCGCCAAAGCGTGCCTGCGATCGAGAAGCGGCGATAGACGGCGTCCTTCGCGGAGACGATGCCGAGCCGCCATCCGATAAGCGCCCCAAACGCAAGCGCGCAAGGGAAGACGGGAAAGATCGTCCAGGAGAATGCCGTGAGCCACCATAGGCCTCCAGGCGCCTCGTCGAAAAAGCCGAAGGTCCAGACAGGGAAGAGCGTCAGGACGATCGCGTTGGTCAGCATCCAAGCCAGACCCGCAAACAGCCCATGCAACGCACCAGGACCGCCATGCTTATATATTTGATCACGAAATTCGCGGCGTTGCCGGCGGCGCCAGATCCGCCCCGCCCGCCACAGCTGGCGTCTGGTGAAGATTCCCTTCAGCTTCAATTTAGGAGCGCGCTTCGCCATAAAGATCCGCTAGGACTTCGAGCGCATTCCTGTGCGTTTCGGGGCTGTCAATTGCCTCGCGAAGCCGCTTGAGCTGCGCCTCCTTCGCCACCGCGGCCAGCGCCGCGCCGGCGTTTCGCCGAACGGTCTCGTTCGAATCGTTGATGGCGTGCATCAGGTGGATGTCCGCCGTTGTGTCATTCGATTCGAGAATCTGGTTGGCGCTTCGGGCAGCACTCGCTCGAACTTGTTCGTTCTCGCTGCTCAACATTTCCGTGACAGCTTTGCGGCTGTTCTCGAGGCCGTATCTCTCGGCCCAGTAGAGAAGCTCGTCGCTGTTTGCCACGATGCAACTCTTTACCAGGAATTCCATCTGCGGCTTCAAGCGCTCCCGATATGGTTTCACGACGTCTTCGATCACTCCGCGCTGCAGGAGCATCGCCGGACTGTCGCGCCAAATGCCCGCCTCGGAGATGTTGCTCACGTTGATCTTGGCCTGCCGGAACTGCAGGTACTCCCGGTCGAGTTCGAGCCATTCCCGGATGATCTCGACCAGCCGTTCGTGCGCCAGCTCGTACCAAACGTCCCCGCGCTGGTCCCTGCGTCCGAGCCGGCTCGCTACCAGATAGCCAAGCACCTCGTCGACCTCACCGAGAGAGGCGACGAAATCCAATTCCGTGAGGGTCTTGGCGATGACAGCCTGCTTGGTGTGCTCTCGTGTGATCAGAGCATCGAGAACGACTTTGGCAACCAGGGTCAGGTGTTTCGGAAGGGTGGCGCGCAACCGGTCGAGGTACCGGTGGAATATCCCGAGTACCCCGCCGACCCGCTCGAAATCCTCCATACCGAGGCTTGGATGACCGCCGCTTCGCTCCCACGCGATCCGGTAGAGCTCGGCGCAGAGTATCTGCAGGAGCGGAGGGTCATAGCTGAACTGTTCCAGCTCATCCACGATCGCGGCGATGATCTTGCGGTCGTAATCCACGCCGGCAGTTAAGAGAGGCTGCAGGATCGCCTGGCGGGCGCCGAAGGCAGTAAGGCCTTGCAGGCGATAGGAATTCGAGAAAAGGTCCGGCAGTGCCTCGCGAAAATCGTCGAGCGCAGCGAGGTAATCCTCACGGAGGCTGAAGACGATCCGGACATCGAGGTCGTTATTTTCGACCAGCTGCACGATCGTATCGATGAAGACGCGTCGCTCGTCCTTCTTGTCTTTGAATCGAATGAAGAATTCCTCGAATTGGTCGAAGAAGATCACCACGGCGGCGGCGGCGGTGAGCCGTTTCAGAATGCTGTCGAGGTCGCGCTGGTCACCACCGCCTCGCTCTTTGTTGCTGACCCTCACAGCGGCAAGAAAATCGTTCACCGGAGATTCCAGCGTCCGCACATAAACAGGAACGAACCCTCGCTCCTTCAGCACTGGGACGACGCCGGCGAGGAGCAGGGACGTCTTTCCGAGGCCGGATCGGCCGTAGAGGATCGAGGTGCGGCCGCGTGTGATCAGCGACACGACCGCGGCGATGTCGCGATCGCGCCCGGCAAATTTGTTTCTGTCGGCCTCGCGGAAATAGTCGAGGAAGAGGTACGGCCCGGTGACGGGCGCAGTGGCCTCGGGATTATCCATTTTTCCCCTCTGTCGGGGCTTCGGCAAGTTCACTTGTCAGCGCTTCGACGAATTCCGACGGATCAGCCCTGATCCAGCGCATCTCGAACTGCCGCCAGCTGATCGCATCGACGACATCGATTTCCGGTGTGACGAAATAGACGATGGCGCGGTCGGTTCCCTTATTAGGACCGACCAGCGCCCCGCAGAGACGTCGAACGAGCTGGTCGCGCGGCGATACGCCAAGGAGCAAAAGCGAGCGGCCGAACTGTGCGGTCACTAGGTCGGTCACCGAACCGGGCAGCTGGCGAGCGGCAATCTGGTCGAGCAGCGTGTCGTGATCCTGCTCCGTCAGCACCAGCGATTTAGGGTTCTTCGGAAGGCCGCAGACCTGCACCAGGACCGGGACATCGCTGCCCGGCCTGTTCACGTCCTCCGGAGACCCGATTGCGGCGAGCTGGTCGGAAGGCGACACGACGATCGAAGGCATCCGCTCTCGGTCGAACGCCTCCGCCAGCAGCCCGTCAAAATAGGTGCAGACAATCCCTGGCGCGCGCCATTTGGTGAGGTCGCGGAAGGCTTTCGGGATTTCGTGGTCATAGTAGATCGTCCCAATCCGCTCCACGAGGTCGACGCGCTGAAAGTTTCCCTGCGGGTTTGTATAGTACTGGCAGACTCTCTGCAGCGTGGTTGTCCCGAGCCAGCCCGCAAGCGCAGCGGGGAAGTCGAGATCGCTATTGGCGGGATAGCCGCAATCCCCCGCCAGCAGGCGTGCCAGTTGCAGCGGCCCGGGGGGCATCGCTTTGTTGCGGTGCGGCTCGTTGTTGAGGAACATATGCCCAATGACCGGGATGCAGCGGCGTTGTTTGACGGCCTTTGAAAGCGCGAGCGGAATATCGAACTCATAGTCTCGGTGGGCATTGACAACCTCGGGTATCGGAGCCGCATCAAACTGGAACAGCGGATCGCTGTCCGGCCGCAGGTAGAGGGTAGGCGTAACGAAGCCACGGGCCGTTTCGTCGGTCTTGTTCAGCCAGACTGCGCGCCGCGCCTCCCCGAGCGAAAGCGGGACGTGGCCGGCGAACTGACCCTCGAGCAATTCGCGATAGAAAACTTCGGAGAGCTTGGTCGCCTGCGCATCGACGATGTCGTATTGCATCGCCACGACCGCTCCGACGCCGCGCTTGATAAGGTCAGGACCGAGGCCGCTCGTCATCCGCTTGGGCGAGGCCTGCGAGCCGAAGCAGCAGTTCAGGAAGGCCAGCTGGATCGTCGTGTTGTTGAACAGATCGGCGAACACATCGCCCTCCACCCAACGCTCGGCCTCATTGTCGCCGTTCAGGCGAATGCGAAAGTTGCGGTTTTCGTCAATCTCCCCGTGCCCGATGAAATGAAAGGCGTGATATTTGCCGCGGCGCAGCTCGGCATTGACGGCGTCGATGGTGACTTTCCCGCCGAGCCGGACCGCTTCTGCCTGATCGCCGAATTTCTTAAACAATCGCTCCATATTGTTCCATTCGCGTAGCGTCGCGAGGTCGCTGTTCTCCGGAATGGTCACAAGGATGCGGAACTTGCGGTCGGGGGTGGGTGAAGGGTTGAGGGTGATGCCTTCGACGTCGACGTCGCGGATGATGGAGAACTGATTGTCGGTGGCGAGAAACCTGTTCGTGCGTTCGTCGTAGATACATTCCCAGGGAAGCCGGGTGAGCGCCGGCGGCACTCTCAGGCGGATATGAACCTGCGCGTCGGCGCCCATGCTTCTTGCCTTGCTCCGGGCGGAGTTAAAAAGCTGCTCATTCTCGCCCGCCAGCAGCCCCGCCCAAAGCTGGGCTCCGACATCCTTCAGTTGGTCGATATCGCACTCGTCTCGCTCGATCGCTGCGATGACGCTGCGGAGACGCGTTTCGGGGCGAAGATCGAGACCCAAAGGTTGCGTCGTGCCCCCGGGGCCTATGCTCGAGAAAGCCGTGACACTATACTCGCGGCTTTGCTCGGCCTTCTTAATAACGATTTCAAATAAAAGGGAATTTGGCATCCAGCTTTCAACCCCGAGCGGCGGCTAAGAGAACAAACCTACACCGTTTCTGCAACCAGAAGAAGGGAATCCGTAACACTGTGAGCTGCAGCGAATTGGAGAATTATCAAGCGACGCGGGCAGGCGGCATGACAAGCGCCTCCATATTAATGGCGACCGATCAGCCGCCCCACGGCTCTACTGCGGAAGCGACTGGCTGGCTTGTGTCCGAGACCTAGACCCCTAGCCGAGTGCCGAGTGACTGCTTTGGGTCGACAGCGGTCGTTCACATCCGGAAGCGCGTGGATTGGCTTTCAGGCCGCCGCCCCGTTGAAACGGGGTGCTGCGCGGCATTGTCACAGTAACCGGAACTGGGCGCCATTACGGGGAAGGGCGGGCGGCATCCGGCATCAAGCAGCGGCCGCGGAACGCCACTGCTCCATAGCACCCG
>CAYTTC010000103.1:0-3317 GCA_964440525.1 uncultured Propylenella sp.
ATGAGCGAATTCGCTCCCGGACCCGGGGCGCCCCGGTTAACGAGAAAAGGCTGCTTCGGCCCTTTGCCGCGCGGCTGCCATTCGTAGAAGCCCGAGGCGGGGACCAGGCAGCGGCGATATCTGAACGCCCCGCGGTACGCCGCTTTCTCCGCGATCCCCTCAGCCCGCGCATTGATCATGAGCGGCAGGGTTTTCGGATCCTTCGCCCAGGTCGGTATCAGTCCCCAGCGCATCGGAAGCAGCTCGCGCCCCTTTGCAGTCCGCCTGACTACGACGATCGGCTGCGTCGGCGCGATATTGTAACGCGGCACGACAAGCCGCTCGTCGAAGGCCGGCACCTCAAAGAGGAGGCGGATCGCTTCGGCATTGGCTATCAATGTATATCGGCCGCACATATTCGGTTGGGATAGATGGCCACTCCAGAGGATACCGGCAACCCGACCGCGACGGATGGCGCGAGCGTCGTCGTGCTCAAGCCGGACGCGGTGCTCATGGTGGAGCGCGCGCGCCCTCCGTTTCAAGGGCTCTGGAGCTTTCCCGGCGGCCGCACGGAGCCGGGCGAGGATGCGGAGGCAACGGCGCGGCGCGAGCTCCTGGAGGAGACGGGCCTTGAGGTGGACCGCCTCATACGACTAGGAGCGTTTCAGCCGGGAGCCTCGGCATTTCGTCTCACCGTTTTCGCCGCCCGCGCGTCGGAGGGCTTGCCGCAGGCAGGCGACGATGCGACGCGCGCGGAGTTCGTACCCTTCTCCGCCGTTCTGACACGGCCGACGACTGCCGGCGCGGCGGGTTGGATCGCGCGCGCCATCGCCGCGCTTTCCGACCTGCCGCTCGCATGAAAACGGTTTTGCGCCGTCTTGCCGCATCCCCCGTCGCCCCGCACAATCGCGGCATGAATCGCTTCGGCCGACTTTTCGCTTCTCTCGCTCTGCTCCTTGCGCTGGCAAGCCCGGTGGCAGCGCAGGATGACCCGCCGGGGGAGGCGCCGGCCGCGGAAGGGTCGTCCGCGGATCAGCCGGCGCCGGCAGCGGAACCGCCCGCGCCGATCTATGACGAAAAGCTTCTCCGGCTCTCCGAGATACTGGGGGCTCTCTCGTTTCTGCGCGATCTATGCGGCGAACCGGATGGCGGCGCCTGGCGCGACGAGATGAATGCGCTGCTCGCCGCGGAGAAGCCTGCGCCGCAGCGGCGCACTCGGCTGATCGCGCGCTTCAACCACGGCTTCGAGACCTTCAACGCGGTCTACCGCACCTGCACGCCGTCGGCCGAGCTCTCCATTTCTCGCTATCTCAGCGAGGGCGCCGCACTCGCCAGCGACGTCCGCGGCCGCTACAACCAGTAACGACGGCAGTTAATGATCCTTTCACAATGTCGTGTGCGCGGAGGTCGCGAGCATGTTAGTCGGGCGAAGAGGCACGGAAAGCGGGGGGAAATGATAGACGAAGGCAGTACGGAAACCGACGAGCTGAAGCTGCAGAAGCGCGAGGCCTATCAACGGTTTTCCGCGGTCTGGCAGGACGCGCTCGGCGCCGGTATCGAGCCCGAGATTCTGGCGCACGTGGCGCTCTTCGCCGCCCTCGGCGATCTCGTCGCGACCTATGGAGAGACTGCGGTCGCAGGCTTCGCCGAGCGCCTCCCGGGCAGGATCGCCGCGGGTGAATTTTCAATTCCCCTTTCGGTTCACTGAACTCACTTTAACGGGGCCGGCGACCGCGAGCGGCGCTGCGCGGTTGCGCGCGCATGCCCTCGCCCCCTATCGTCGGCGGATGAAACCAAACGAGACTCGAGCCGCTCCGCTCACGCGCGGGATTGCCACCGCAATCCTGGTCATCCTGGCTTCGGCCCCGGTCGCGATTGCGTCGCGTGTGGAAGCCGCCGCCGGCGCGCTGGCGGGTGCGGGCTCTGCGCCGGAAATCACGCAGGTCCAGGAAAGCGTCGATGCGCCGCTCCCAACCATCCTGCGCTCCGAATCCGATCTGCCCGCCCCGGTGGCCGAAACGCGGCGAAAACTGATCGAGGCGGCAAAGTCCGGCGACATCGAAAAGCTGCGCGCTCTGATGGACGCGCAACCGGAACCGCCGTCGGTCGCCTTCGGCGATCCCGGCGATCCGATCGAATACCTGAAAGCACTGGCCGCCGACGCGGACGGCCGCGAGATTCTCGCGATCCTGCTCGAAGTTCTGGAATCGGGCTTCGTCCATGTCGGCGAGGAAACCGAGGAGCTCTACGTCTGGCCCTATTTCGCGCAGTATCCGATCGAGGCGCTGACCCCTGAGCAGCTCGTCGAGCTGTTCACCCTGCTCACCGCCGCCGACTACGAGGACATGAAGTCCTACGGCTCCTACACCTTCTTCCGCGTCGGCATTGCGCCGGACGGACGCTGGCTGTTCTTTCTCGCCGGCGACTGAGACACGAGCCGGCTATTCGGCGGGCGCGCGGAGATGTGCCCGACGCGATCCAATCGCGGCGAGCTGCATCGAGAGGACGGCTGCGATGATCGAGGTATGAACTCCGAGCCGCCGCCGAACGGCTAGCGCGAGCCACAGCGCCCGCAGCGCCATGGCACAGGCGCTGGCGACGGCGGCGCCGTTGAGCCCGAAGGGAACGATCAGCACGACGGCGAGCACCACGTTCACCACGACGACCGCGAGATAGGTCGACGCCGAGATGTCGCCGTGGCCGGTCATGTTCAGCATGTCCTCGGCGGGGCCGGCGGCGACGCGTGCCATTACGCCCGCGGCGAGGATCACGAGCGGCGTGTAGCCGGCGTCAAAACCGTGGCCGAACATCTGGAGCAGCCAGTGGCCGGTGGCGATCATTGTCGTCACAGCGATCGCTGCGATGACGAAAGTGGCCGCCGCGACGGCGCGGCAAAGCCTCTGCAGCGCGTCGTGATCGCCGCGTGTGTGGCTTGCCGAGAAAAGGTGCGCGGTGCCGACCGTCGCCGCGTAAGGAACGAGGTTCACCACCTGGATGATCCGCGTGGCGGCGAAGTAGATGGCGATCTCGGCCGGACTGACGAAGAAGGAGAGGACGAGGACGTCGGCGAAGGAGGAGAGGTGCTGCGCGCCGTAGAGGACCGCGAAAGGCGCCGAGCCGCGCATCCATTCGCGTGGACGGTAGGCGCGCGGTCCGGGCTCGATGACGTGGCGGAGACGGAGGAGGATCGCAGTGGCCTGATAGGCGATCGAAACGACCATGGTGAGGATGAGACAGACGAAGCCCGTCAGCGCGGTCGCTTCGAAGCCAAGTGCGACGGCCGCCACCATGAAGACAAGCAGGAGACCGTGGCGGAGAATATAGACCGGCAGAAGCGC
>CAYTTC010000103.1:3417-11165 GCA_964440525.1 uncultured Propylenella sp.
AAGCGCGCGCACGCGCCCGACGGGCTCGTCTGTCGAAAGGGTCAAATCAACGCTCCCGGCCGCCTTGGAGGGTTAGCCCTTCTCTAACAGCCGCCCCTTAAGGGAGCGTAATCCTGTCGTCAGGCTTGGTTACCGAGCGTCGCGTGGAAGCGGACGGGGCGGCCTTCGCCGGAGGTGAGAAGCTCGCCCTCCCACATGACGCGCCGGCCGCGGATGATTGTGCCGACCGGCCAGCCCTTCACGTTCATGCCGGCATAGGGCGTCCAGCCGCAGCGCGAAGCGATCCACTCATTGGCGATCGTCATCGGTCTTTTCAGGTCGACAATGGTGAGATCGGCGTCGTAGCCGACGGCGATCCGCCCCTTTCCGGCAATGCCGAAGAGCCGCGCCGGCCCTGCGCTCGTCATGTCCATGAAGCGATTGAGCGACAGGCGACCCTTTGCGACATGGTCGAGCATCACGGGCACGAGCGTCTGCACGCCAGGCATGCCGGAAGGCGATTGCGGATAGCGCCACCCCTTCTCCTCCAGCGTATGCGGCGCATGATCGGAGCCGAAAATGTCGGCGGTGCCGTCGGCGACGCCCGCCCAGATGCCGGCGCAATGCTCTGCATCGCGGACCGGCGGATTCATCTGCAGCAGGGTTCCCAGACGGAGATAATCGTCGGCGGAGAAGGTCAGGTGGTGCGGCGTCACCTCGACGGAGGCGATGTCCTTGTGGCCGGCGAGGAAGCGCATCTCGTCGGCGGTCGAGACATGTAGCACATGGATGGCCGCGCCGGTTTCTAGCGCGATCGCGACGAGCCGCCGCGTAGCAGAGAGGGCGGTCTCCGCATCGCGCCAGACCGGATGGCTCGACGCATCGCCCTCGCGGCGCATGCGAAAACGGTCGGTCAAGCGGAACTCATCCTCCGCATGGAAGGCCGCGCGGCGGCGGGTGCGGCTCAGGATCGCGCGCACGCCTTTGTCGTCGGGCACCAGAAGCGTGCCGGTCGAGGAGCCCATGAAAACCTTGATGCCGGCGGCGCCCGGCAGGCGCTCGAGCGCCGGAATGTCGGTGGCGTTTTCGGCCGTGCCACCAACCCAGAAGGCGTGGTCGCAATGCATGCGGCCGCGGGCTCGCGCGAGCTTGTCTTCCAATGCCGCGGCGGTGACCGTCAGCGGGTTGGTGTTGGGCATCTCGAAGACGGCGGTCACGCCGCCCATCACCGCGGCGAGCGAGCCGGTCTCAAGGTCCTCCTTGTGCTCGGCCCCCGGCTCGCGGAAGTGGACCTGCGTATCGATCACGCCGGGGAAGATGGTGAGGCCGCCAGCGTCGACGATCTCGCCCGCATCAGCGGCGGAAAGGTCACCTAGCGCGGCGATGCGGCCGCCCTTCGC
The DNA here is from genome assembly GCA_964440525.1 of uncultured Propylenella sp. Taxonomy (GTDB): domain Bacteria; phylum Pseudomonadota; class Alphaproteobacteria; order Rhizobiales; family Afifellaceae; genus DASWJZ01. Next base: position 4,797 of record CAYTTC010000103.1, read on the forward strand.
GCCGATGTCGCGGACGCCGATCCCGTCGTGATTGACGACGGTGCCGTTGCGGATGAGGAGGTCGAAGGTCTCAGACATCGATCCGCTTTTCGCACGAATCGACAAGGGTAGGCAGCGGTCAGAGAGAGACAGGATAGGAAATATTCGGCCCCACCGTAATGCTGTGGAGCCTCTAGCCGCAGCTTCAGTCCAAGGACTTCGAGACTTCCTATCCGCCGCACTTCTTGTCGCGATAGAGCTCGGTCAGATGCTCCTGACGCCTCTTGGCCGCTTCGATCGCCTCGTCGGTATTCATGTACGTGCCGACGAGAGCTGGCCAGGAGAACGCTGCGGCCGCGACATTCGTGCCCGTGATGCCCCGGTCGTGCCGGGCCTCCCGTTCAAATCGGCCGGCATCGGCGATCGCCGCGCGCAGCTGTTCGCAGTCGAAGGACTCGTCCCCAACCTGATCCACTTGGACGACTTCCGGTGTTGCGCATCCCGCCAAGAAGCCCGCTAAGCTGAATGCAAGCGCAATGCCGCGCGCTGTCCTTTTCATCCCCCCTCGACACAACCTAAGAGGGCGTAATGTATGAATACACGCAGTAGGGCAAGCGAAGGCGCGGGCAAGCCGCCTTGCGGTCTGGCTGAGGTGGCGAATCGCTCGCTGGAGCCCGACCTGCGAGACGGGTAAGACGAGACGATGCCTATAGCCCGACTCGATGACCGCGCCGTCGTCCGAATTGCCGGTCCGGACGCGAAAACGCTCCTGCAGAACGTCGTGACCCTGGACATGGACGACGTCGACCGGCAGGGCAGCGGCTACGGCGCGCTGCTCACCCCGCAAGGCAAGATTCTGTGGGATTTCGTGCTGCACAAGCTGTCGGATGGCTACGCGGTGGATGTCCGGGCGGGGGAAGTGGAGGCTTTCACCAAGCGGCTTTCGCTCTACAAGCTCAGGGCGAAGGTGGAGATAGCGGTCGCGCCAGAGCTTGCCGTCTTTGCCGCGTGGGCGGGCGGTTCCTCACCCGCGGAGCGGGGGAGGGGGACCGCCGAAGGCGGTGGAGGGGGCGAACACAGCAGCGATGGTTCCGTCGGCCCCCTCCACCATGCTTTGCATGGTCCCCCTCCCCCGTCGTATGCGACGGGGGAGGAACCTGCCGATCCCCGTCTTGCCGAGCTTGGCAGCCGGTGGCTTGCCGCTCCCGACTCGGTCGCGACCGACGGCACAGCAGCGGACTGGCACCGCCATCGCATCGCGCTTGCGCTTCCCGAGGGCGGCATCGACTTTGTCTTCGGCGACGCATTTCCCTTCGATGCGGCGATGGACTCGCTCAACGGCGTCGCCTTCGACAAGGGCTGCTATATCGGCCAGGAGGTGGTGAGCCGCATGCGCCATCGCGGCACCGCCCGGCGGCGGATCGTCGCGCTCCATGCGAAAGGGCCGCTGCCGGACCCCGGCGCGGAGATCGTTGCGGGCGATCGTCCCCTCGGCCGCCTCGGCTCCTCCGCCGATGACCATGGTATCGGCCTCGTGCGGCTCGACCGGCTCCGCGCTGCGCTGGACGAGCATCTTCCCGTCCGCGCTGGCGCTGAGGAGGTCGCGGTGGCGCTGCCGTCATGGGCGACCTACGGCTGGCCGACGACGGTCGGCGCGGAGGACTGAGAAAAGTGCCCGACCGTGCAGGCGCACCCCCGCGGGCCTGGCAGCGCATGCTGTCGGGCCGCCGTCTCGACCTCCTCGACCCGTCGGCGCTCGACATCGAGATCGAGGACATCGCGCATGGGCTGGCGCGCGTCGCCCGCTGGAACGGCCAGACTTTTGGCGATCACGCTTTTTCGGTCGCGCAGCATTCGCTGCTGGTCGAACGCATCCTCCGCCTGCAACATGCGGAGTGCGCGCCGCGCGAGAGACTAGCGACGCTTCTTCACGATGCCCCGGAATATGTGATTGGCGACCTGATCTCACCCTTCAAGGCGGTGATCGATACGGCCTATCGCCAGGTCGAAGAGCGGCTTCACGCCGCAATCCGCCTGCGCTTCGGCGAGCCGGCCGTGCTGCCGCCGGCAATGCAGAGCCGCATCAAGAAGGCGGATCAGACGGCGGCCTATTTCGAAGCGGTCGGGCTTGCCGGCTTCGCCGACGCCGAGGCCGCGCGCTTCTTCGGCCGACCGGGCAGGATCGGCATCGAAGCGATCGCAGGAATCCTTGAGCCATGGCCGGCGAAGAAGGCCGAGGCTCTCTATTTGAAGAGCTTTAAGGCTGCCGCCAAAGCTGCTGCTATGGAGCCTGCATGAGTGCGATCGTTGTCTGCCCGCTCTCGCGTCTTGCCGAGACGGTCGCTGCGTATGGCGCGAGCCATATCGTCACGCTGGTGAATGACGGCACGCCCTTTGCGCGTCCGCCGGTTGTCGAGGCCGTGAACCATCTCCACGTTGCCGTTCACGACATTTGCGAGCCGGCCGATGGCATGGTCTGCCCCGGCGAGGAGCACGTCAGCGAATATCTTGCATTCATGCGCCGGTGGGACCGGAAGGCGCCGATCGTCGTCCACTGCTTTGCAGGCATCAGCCGATCGACGGCCGCCGCTTTCTCGGCCTTTTGCGCCGCGCGGCCGGAGCTCGACGAGGCGGAAATCGCGCTGCGCCTGCGCCAACGCTCGCCGGAGGCAACGCCGAACGCCCGCATCGTCGCAATCGCCGACGAAATCCTCGGCCGCTCCGGCCGCATGGTGCGGGCGGTGGAGAAGATCGGCCGCGGCGCCGAAGCCTCCGAGGGCTCCGTCTTCGCGCTCCGCCTCGATGAGTGATCGCGCCGAGGGCGGCGACACGCTGCAATCGGGCGGGCCGGCCATCGAGAGCGGGCTCAACGCCGCGGTCGTCGCGGTCGAAGACCTGACGCCGCTCATCTTCGTTCGCCACGGCGAGACCGACTGGAACCGCGAGCTCCGGTTTCAGGGGCAGAGGGACATTCCCATGAACGAACGCGGCCGTCGCCAGGCCGCGCGGAATGGGCGCGCCGTGGCGAGCATTCTGGCGGCTGGCGATTGGCGGCTTGTCGCCTCGCCGCTTGGGCGCTCGGTCGAAACAATGCGGATCCTGCTTCAACCAGCGGGTCAGCCCGGACGGCCGTTCGCGACCGACGCCGCCCTCGTGGAGGCCCATTACGGCGACTGGGAGGGGCTGACCCTCGCGGAGATCACGGAACGCTACCCTGAAGAATCGCGGGCGCGCGAGGCCAACAAATGGGGCTACGTTCCTCCGAACGGCGAAAGCTATGCGATGCTCTCCGACCGGGTTTCCGCCTGGCTTCGCACCCTCGATGCGCCGACCTTTATCGTCGCCCATGGTGGCGTGCTGCGGGTGCTCATGCATCTCCTCGCGGGGCTGCCGTCGCACGACGCACCGCATCTCGCGGTGCCGCAGGACCGCGTCATCCTGTTCACTCGGAGCGCCGTGCTGACGATCTGAGTTTGACGTAGCCGCAGGCGCGAGCCTACACGTGTCGGCGAGCTGGGATCCAATGTCGCACAACACTTTTGGCCATCTCTTCCGCGTCACCACCTGGGGCGAAAGCCACGGGCCCGCGATCGGCTGCGTGGTCGATGGCTGTCCCCCAAGAATTCCGATCTCGGAGGCGGAGATCCAGAGCTATCTCGACAAACGCCGGCCCGGCCAGTCGCGCTTCACCACGCAGCGCCGCGAGCCGGATGCGGTCAAAATCCTCTCCGGCGTTTTCGAGGACGAAACGAGCGGCGGGCTGGTGACCACGGGCACGCCGATCTCGCTCATGATCGAGAATGTCGACCAGCGCTCGAAGGACTATTCGGAGGTCGGCGAGAGTTTTCGCCCCGGCCACGCCGACTATACCTACGACGTAAAATACGGCATCCGCGACTATCGCGGCGGCGGACGCTCCTCGGCGCGCGAGACGGCGATGCGCGTCGCCGCCGGCGCCATCGCGCGAAAGGTCGTGCCGGGCCTTTTCGTTCGCGGTGCGCTGATCCGGATCGGCGAGATCGAGATCGACCGAAACCGCTGGGACTGGAATGTTGTCGACCAGAACCCCTTCTTCTCGCCGGATGCAGAGACGGCGGCAAAGTGGGAGCCCTATCTCGACGGAATCCGGAAGGCGGGCTCATCGGTCGGCGCGGTGATCGAGGTCGTTGCCGAGGGTGTGCCGGCGGGCCTCGGAGCACCGATCTACGCAAAACTCGACCAGGACATCGCCGCCGGACTGATGTCGATCAACGCGGTGAAGGGGGTGGAGATCGGCAACGGTTTTGAGGCGGCAAGAATCCGCGGCGAGGAGAACGCCGACGAGATGCGGATGGGGAATGACGGCAAGCCGGTGTTCCTATCCAACAATGCCGGCGGCATTTTGGGCGGCATCTCGACCGGCCAGCCGATCGTCGCTCGCTTCGCGGTGAAGCCGACCTCCTCCTTCCTGACGCCGGTGAAGGGGATCACGCGCTCGGGCGAAAACATCGATCTCGTGACCAAGGGCCGCCACGACCCCTGCGTCGGTATCCGCGCCGTGCCGATCGGCGAGGCCATGCTCGCGATCGTCATCGCCGACCACTACCTCCGGCATCGCGCGCAGATGGGCGGAGATTGACGGCCAAGGAATGGATTTCTCCAGCTTTGACACGCGTCAGTACAAGACCTTGGAGGTCCGCGAGGGCTATCGCGAATGGGCCGCGACCTACGAAAGCGTCGTGCAGGACGAAATGGACATCCGTCTGCTGTCGCGGATCGCGACAGTAGAGTGGGCCGGCGCCAAGCGTGTGATCGATCTCGCCTGCGGCACGGGGCGCACCGGCGCCTGGCTCCGCGCGCAGGGGGTTCGGCACCTCGACGGCGTGGACTTCACGCCTGAGATGCTGGCCATGGCCGAGGCCAAGCAGGTCTACGACCGCCTCATTCTGGCCGACGCGCTGGACACCAAGCTCCCTGCGGCGAGCTACGACCTGATTCTCGAAGTTTTGGCGGACGAGCATATCGCCGATCTGCTTCCGCTCTACCGGGAAGCGGCGCGGCTTGCAGAACCGGGCGGCACGTTCGTCGTCGTCGGCTACCATTCGCATTTCCTGATGATCGGCATGCCGACGCATTTCAATCGGATAAGCGGCGAACCCGTCGCCGTTGAGAGCTACGTGCACCTCCTCAGCGACCACGTGAAGGCAGCGCATCAGTCGGGTTGGACTCTTGCCGAGATGGACGAGGGCGTCGTCGACGACGCCTGGATCGCGAAGAAGCCGAAATGGGAGAAGTACCGCTTCCATCCGGTCAGCTTCTCTATGGTCTGGCGGAAGTCGGTGCCGCAATCTCAGAACGAAAATCCTCGCTGAGCCGTGTCGTCTAAGGAACCGCGGCGGTGCTCCGCCTGGCGCCTGCGTCGCCTCCGGGTCAGGTGCTGCATCCAAACGGTGGCGAAAGGATCAACGGCTGATAAGGTTCGCCGGAGCCTCCGCCCCCGTTCGGGCGTTACCTGCATGGGCTTCCGGAGACGCCGTTGCCGAATCTCGTCCGCCTTGTGCTGCTATCCGTATTTATCCTCACGGCGACGCTCGGGGCGGCGCTCGCCCAGACCAAGACATTCGACGAGCTGATTGAGGAAGCGCTACGGCGGCAACGGGCGGCCGGTGCTCCTCCGGTCGTGGAACAGCCACCACTCGCGCCTGAACAAATACCAATCGCGCCGACACCTGTCGCGCCAACAGGCCCTGCGCCGCTCCCAGCCGCACCGCCCGTCCTCGCGCCCCTCGATGCTGGGCCGCGTCCCTATACGCCGCCCACTGTCGAGCCGGCGCCCGGCGCCGCTACCACGACGAATGCCCCCGATGGCACGACACCGGCCGCGCCGGGGACGGAAGCGGCCGCTGGAGAACCCGCTGAACGCACTCGCGAGAGCCTCACGCCCGAAGAGGTGAATGCGGCGCTGTTCGTCGACAATTTCGCGCCGGTGAAGGGCGCCAACCCGCTCGTCTTGAAGGCACAGGTGCTGCTCGATCGCGCCGGTGCGTCGCCCGGGGTCGTCGACGCCTATACGGGCGACAACCTCAGCAAGGCGATCGCTGCGGTGGAGACCGTCCTTCGGCTGCCGGCGGACGGCGTGCTCGACCGGGCGGTTTGGGATGCGCTCGGCGGCGACCTCGCACCCCCTGCGTTGGTGCAATATGCGATCACCGCCGAGGACGTCGCCTATCCCTTCGCGATGGCGATTCCCGCCGACTATGCCGAACAGGCCAGGCTCCCGAACCTCAACTACACGAGCCCGGAAGAGATGTTCGGCGAGCGGTTCCACATGGACGTGAAACTGCTGACGGCGCTGAACCCGGGCGCAAATTTTCGCCAGGCGGGCGCTACGATCTGGGTCGCAGCCGTGAC
>CAYTTC010000104.1:0-11088 GCA_964440525.1 uncultured Propylenella sp.
CGCCGACCGCGCCGCGAGGACGGCGCCTCGCACCGCGGGCTGGTTCGCCGCCGCCGGCGCCGGCGCGCCGCTCCTCATCTTGGTGGTCGTCTATCTCCGCCACGTCCCCTTCGAAACGCGGCCGACGATCGGGATCGCAGCGCTGGTCATGGCGGCAATCTTCGCGGCGATGACCGAACGATTGATCGCCCGCCGGCCGGAAGACGACAGGGCGCCAGCTCCGGCGCTCTATGCCGCCGGCGCGGTCATGGCGCTTTCCTTCGCAGCCTCGGTCGGGCTAGCGACGCGCTTCATTCCGCTCGCGCTCTCGCTCGGCGCGGCGGGGATCGTCTGGGTCGGCCTCTACCGGCCGGTAAAGCTCCTGGCCTGGCTCGCCGTGGTGTTGGCGATCCTTGCCTTCGTAGCTGTGATAACCGGTCCGCCTTTCGCGCCAGTGGAAATCGGCACGACGCCATTCTTCAACGGGCTGATCCTCCGTCTCGGCCTGCCCGCCGCATCGCTGCTTTTCGCGGGCGAGACGCTCCGCCGTCGAGCGGATGGCGCGCCCGCCGGCATCCTGCAAACGATCGGCCTCGTCTTCGCCGCGCTCTTCGTGGTGTTCGAAATTCGCCACTATTCCGGCAACGGCGATCTCAATGCGGGCTTCCTGCGCCTCGGCGAGCAGAGCGCCTATACGCTCGCGGCGCTCGCCTTCTCGCTCGGCCTGCAGCGGATCGCGCGGCAGACGAAGAGCAGGATCTACAACGCGGCTTCGCTCGTCGCGGGGGTGATCGGCGCGGTGGCGATCGCGATCGCGCATTTCGTCACGTTGAACCCTGTCTTCACCGGCGAGAGCGTTGGAACGGGCATTTTCTTCAACCTGCTCCTCCCCGGATATCTCCTGCCGGCGCTCGCCGCCGCCTGGGTCGCTGCGGCGGCCCGACCAGCCCGGCCGCCCTGGTATGTGCTCATGGTCGCTGCGCTCGCTCTGCTCCTCGCCTTCGCCTACGTCACGCTGATGGTGCGGCATGCCTTCCAGGGCGAGTATCTCGACGCCGACCTAGTCCGCGACCCCGAAAACTGGACCTACTCGGCCGTCTGGCTCGTCTTCGGCATCCTGCTTCTCACCGCGGGAATCTTCCTCCGCTCGACCATGGTGCGCGCGGCTTCCGGCCTGGTCATCGCCGTCGTCGTCTTCAAGGTCTTCCTGTTCGACATGGCAGCGCTGACCGGCGCGCTTCGCGCCGCCTCGTTCCTCGGCCTCGGCGCCGTGCTGATCGTGATCGGCCGACTCTATCAGCGGCTCTTGATGCGGGGACGGACGCAGCAGCCTCCGGCCGCTCCGACTGTTCAGCCGGAGGTCTGAGCCTCGCATTCCGGCAGGCGGATCTTGATTCCACCTTTCTTTACCTCGGCGTCGCTAGCGCAGGCCGGAAAGCCGGCTTTGCGCATGAGTTCAATAGTGTTTCGACGGTCCTCGGCGCTCCAGCCAGGATCGCCTGTCCACCCTTCGATCGTGATCGCCGGATATGCCGCCAGCGATTCGCCAACCAATGCGCGCGCCTCGTCGATCCGCCCCGCCGCCACCAGGAAAGTCGCCAGTTCTATGTAATCCGAGTCGTTGAACATCTCCTTTGGAACACGTTGGCGAATCCGAATTGCCTCTTCGTAGCGGCTGCCGGCGAACAACCCACCGCTCTGCATACGAAGGGCCCAGGGAGGCGCGTTCGGATCCAATCGGGCGGCTCGTTCCGCCATTTCCGCACCTTCTTCCGGCTTTCCAAAGGCGACGGCCCAATATGCATAGCGCGTGAGAACGTCAGCCGAGTTAGGGTTCAGGTTGAGCGCCTTCTCAAATTCGGATTCCGCCTGCTTCAGATCGCCGCCAAGGCCGAGCGCGAAGGCGAAGCCCGCATGCGCGTCGGCGTCGAGCGGGTCGAGTTCTACCGCACGGCGCTCGGACGAAAGGTAGAGCCCGTACGTCTCGTCCCAATTGTCGGTCCATCGCATCGAGACCGCATAGCAGGTGCCGAGCAACGTCCAGGCGCGGGCGAAGTTAGGATCGATTTCGAGGCTCTGCTTCAGAAGCCGAGTACAGTCCGCGATGCTCTCTTTGGTCTCCTTCTGCTTTGCCTCGGAGGCAAGCACAAAGAGATCGTAGACGTTGAGGTCGCTCGCCGGCTTTCGCCTCGCGGCCTCACGGTCGGCAGCGATGATGGTGCCGGCAATGCCGCTGAGCTTGCCGGCGACCTGCTGCGACAGCTCCGCTTGCACTTGGAACACGTCCGCGGCGGGCCTGTCCCATCGCTCCGACCAGACATGGGCGCCGGACGCTACGTCGATCAGCTGTCCGGTCACCCGGAATCGGTCGCCCTGCCGCTGGATAGAACCTTCAAGCACGTAGCGAACGTTCAGCTCGCGGCCCACATTTGTGATGTCGAAAGGTTTGCCCTTGTAGGTTTGAACTGAATTGCGCGAGATCACTTCGAACTCGCGGAAACGGGCAAGGTCGGTGATGATGTCCTCGGTGATACCGTCGGCGAGCCGGCCGGTTGCCTCGTCGCCACCGAGATTGTCAAACGGCAGCACGGCGATTGAAGGCTTGGCGCGGGCGGAGTCGTCCGGCAAGAACCACCACGCGCCGCCTCCCGCCAGAAGAAGCACCGCGACGAGCGCAGACGCCTTCGGCAAGAGGCGCCGCAGACGCCGCCGGTCGAGGGCGACGCGCCGCCTCGTACCATCCATCCGCACCCTGTAGGCACGAACCGGCCGCGCGATGTTCTTGACCTGCTGCTCGCCGGTGAAATCGAGCGGCAATGCAAATTTCCCCTGGAGCTGATCGTAGGCGGGTCCCGAGACCAGAACGCCGCCCGGCTCGCAGAGCTGCTCCAGACGCGCGGCGATGTTCACGCCATCTCCGAGGAGGTCATCGCCTTCGACCACTACGTCGCCGAGATTGATGCCGATGCGAAAGACGATGCACCGCTCCGCAGACGCGCCTGCCTGATGCGCGGCAACGTCAATCTGCATCGCGACCGCGCAGGCGACCGCGTCGACCACCGATCCGAATTCGACGATGGCGCCGTCGCCCATCAGCTTGGCGATGCGGCCCTTGTGCTCGGCAAGAAGCGGGTCGATCACTTCTTCGCGGAGCGCCCTTATCGCCGCGAGCGTTGATGCCTCGTCTGCCTCGATCAGGCGCGAATAGCCGACGACGTCGGCGGCGAGGATCGCCGCCAGGCGCCTTTCGGTCCTGCTCGCATCCATGGCCGGCCCTTCCGTCGATAGCCACCCGGTCTTTGCTACTCTAGCCAATCAGGGATCAGCGCGCGAGCAGCACGGCTGGAGTGAGCTACCCTCCCGCAGCCTCGCACTCCGGCAGCCGCTTCGGCGAAGGAAAGTCCTCAAGCTCGTCCGCCGTCGCGCAGACGCGGATGCCGGCTTTTCGCGCAGAGCCGAGAATCTGGTCCTGCTCCTTCGCCCGCTCAAAATTCCAGCCGGTGTTGAGCAGCCATTCGAACGAGACCTCCCAATAGAGGCTCTGCAGCTCGGCGACTGTCTTCGCCGCAGCGCCCCCTTGGCCGAGCTCGGCCTGGCTCGCCGCCTTCCAGACGAGCATGGACGGCGTTGCCTCGGTGGAGGCGGCGCCGCGGTCGACTGCCGCGATCGCCTCCTGATAGCGCCCGGTGAAATAGAGGTTCGTCACGCAGTCCGAATAGTACCAGTCGGGCGGCGTCGGGTTCAGCCGGAACGAGCGGTCGCACATTCCGGCTCCCTCCTCCGGCCTGCCGAGAAAGGCCATCGTGTCGGCGGCGATGTTGAGGATGTCGGCGGAGCTTGGGTTGAGCTCGAGCGCACGCTTTGTCTCAGCGAGCGCCTCGGCGTTCTCGCCGAGCGTGCCGAGCGCCCAGGCCAGGAGAATGTGGGCGTTCGCGTCGTAGGGATCGAGGCGGATTGCGGTCCTCGCCAGCGTCTCCATCTCTACGGAGGCCTCGTTCCAGTTCTTGCGGTACTTGGCGAGATCCTGGATGAGCCAGGCCTTCTGGACATAGGCACGGGCGAAATCGGGGTCCTGCGCGATCGCCCGGTCGGCGAAGTCGATGCCCTTCAGCGTGTCGGCCTCGGTGCCTTTCAGGAACGAACCGTAGGCCATGACGGTGAGGTCGTAGGCCTGCAGATCCCCCGGCCGCTTCCGCCGCGCCGCCGCCTGCATGTCGGCGAGCAGCAGATCGGAGCCCGCCACGATGCTCGCCGTGTGCTCGGCCACTTCGATCTGCACGGCAAAGACGTCCTTGGCCGGGCGCTCCCACCGCTGCGACCAGAGGTGCACGCCGTTCGCCGTGTCGATCAGCTGAGCATTGACGCGGACCCGCTGGCCCTCGCGCTGAATCGCGCCCTCGAGCACGTAGCGGACATTCAAGTCCTTGCCGATCTGGCGGACATCGGTCGGCTTATCCTTGTAAACTTCGACGGAGTTCCGCGCGATGATGTCGAAGTCGCGATAGCGGGCGAGGTCGGTGATGATGTCCTCGGTTAGCCCGTCGGCGAGGCGTCCGCTCGCCGCGTCGCCGCCGAAATTATCGAAGGGGAGCACGGCGATCGAGGGTCTGACCGTTTCGCGAGCAGCGGGCGCGCGCGGCCACCAATAGAACATTCCCGCGCCTGCTACCGCGATTGCAATCACAGCCGCGGCCGCAAAGGGGAGAAGGCGCCGCACCGGCCAGCTCCTCGTCGAAGGGGGCGTGCGCGGCGGTCCGCTCAGCCGCACCGCATAGGCTCTGACCGGCCGCTCGATGTTCTTCACCTGCTTCTCGCCGACGTAGTCGAGCGGCAGGCCGAGCTTGCCTTGCATGTGATCGTAGGCGGTGCCGGAGATGAGAATTCCGCCGGGCTCGGCCAGCGGCTCGAGGCGCGCCGCGACGTTCACCCCGTCCCCGAAGAGGTCGTCGCCCTCGACGACGACGTCACCGAGATTGATGCCGATGCGCAGCAGGACGCGGCGCTCGGCTGGCACATCAGTCTGCCGCTCGGCGATTTCCTTCTGGATTGCGACCGCGCAGCCGACCGCATCGACCACCGAGGCGAACTCGACTAGCACCCCGTCGCCCGTCTGCTTGACGATACGGCCCTTGTTCTCGGTGACGCGAGGCTCGATCACTTCGGTCCTCAGCGCCCGCATTGCGCCAAGCGTTGTCGCCTCGTCCGCCTCGATCAGGCGCGAATAGCCGACCACGTCGGCCACCATGATCGCCGACAGCCGCCGCTCGACTCGCGCTGGGTCCATTCGCCTATGCTAATCCGCTTCGTCCGCCGCCGCGAGTGGCGCGATTCAGGCGATCTCAACCACAACCCGCCCGCGCACCCTGCCCTCGACGATCTTCTCCGCCGTCGCGGGGATGTCGTCGAAGCCGATCGTCGTCGTCATGGCGTTCAGCTTATCGCGGTCAAGGTCGCGGACGAGCCGCGCCCAGGCTTTTTCGCGGAGCGGCCTTGGCAGCGTCACCGAACTGATGCCGAGAAGCGACACACCGCGCAGGATGAAGGGCGCGACGGAGGTCGGCAGGTCCATGCCGGCAGCATTGCCGCAGGCTGCGACGGCGCCCCCCGCCTTGGTCATGGCGAGGACGTTTGCGAGGATCGTCGAGCCGACCGTGTCGACGGCGCCGGCCCAGCGTTCCCTGTCGAGGAGTTTTGGTGGGCCGGCAAGCTCGTCCCGGCCGATGATCTCCGACGCGCCGAGGCTTTTCAGATAATCGTGCTCCTCCGCGCGACCGGTCGCGGCGATGACGTGATATCCGAGTTTTCGGAGCACCGCGACCGCGACCGAGCCGACGCCGCCCGCCGCACCAGTCACCACGACCGGCCCGCGCGCCGGAAAAATGCCATGGCGCTCCAGCGCCATCACGCAGAGCATCGCCGTGTAGCCGGCGGTGCCGATCGCCATCGCGTCGGCCGGCGACAGTTCTTTCGGTTTTCTGATCAGCCAGTCGCCCTTCACCCGCGCATATTTCGCGTAGGCGCCGTAATGCGTCTCGCCGACGCCCCAGCCGTTCAGGATCACCTCGTCGCCCGGCTTGAAGTCGGGATTTTCGGAGGAAACCACGTCGCCGCAGAAATCGATGCCGGGGATCATCGGAAAGCGGCGCACCACCGGAAGTTTTCCGGTGATGGCGAGCCCGTCCTTGTAATTCACAGTCGAATGGCTGACGCGAACGACGACGTCACCCTCCATCAGCTCGGCGAGCGTCATGTCGCGGACTTCGACGAACTGTTTTTTCTCCGCGTCGCGGTCGACGACGAGCGCTTTGAAGGTCTCGGTCATGCGGGCCCCCTGTCTCCGGCCCTCATGGCGCGGAGGGGGAGGAACTGCAACATCTACGCCGGCATCGCCTTGTAAGCCGGCGCTTCCCGGATCGGCCAGTGGACGAGCGCCGCAAAGATTCCCAGCGCAACGCCGAGCCACCAGACGACGTCGTAGGAGCCGGTCTGGTCGTAGAGCCGGCCGCCGAGCCAAACGCCGAGAAAAGCGCCGACCTGGTGCGACAGGAACACGATCCCCATCAGCGTCCCCATGTATTTCGGCCCGAACATGATGGCGACGAGGCCGGTGGTCGGCGGCACAGTCGAAAGCCAGAGAAGCCCCAGCACCGAAGCGAAGATGAGCACGCTGGCTGGCGTCGTCGGCAAGAGCACGAAGGCGGCGATCAGAACCGCGCGGGCGAGATAGATGAGCGAGAGAAAAATCGGCTTCGAATAGTGCTGGCCGATATAGCCGGCCGAAAGCGAGCCGATGACGTTGAACAGGCCGATCAGCGCGAGGGACCAAGCGCCGATCCGCGGGTCCAGCCCGCGATCGACGATAAAAGCGGGCAAGTGCGCGGTGACGAAGGCGACATGAAAGCCGCAGACGAAGAAGCCGGCGGTGAGAAGCAGGTAGCTCCGGTGCGAAAAGGCTTCCGATAGCGCCTGGCCAAATGTCTGCTCGCGGATTGCCTGCCCTTCCGCGCCCGGCTTGCCCGCCAGCGCGATCGAAAGCACCGGGATCGCCATAGTCACGACCGCCAGCACGAGCAGCGCCTCGCCCCAGCCGAAATTCTGGATCAGCGCCTGGCCGAACGGCGCGAAGACGAACTGACCCATCGAGCCCGCGGCCGTGCCGATGCCGAAGACGATCGAGCGCTTTTCGGGCGGGACGCGCCGGCCGAAAGCCGCGAGCACGATGGTGAACGACCCGGCCGCCATGCCGGTGCCGACCATCAATCCCGCGGAGACGTTCAACCAGAGCGGATCCGGCGCCCACGCCATCAGAGCGAGGCCGGCTGCGTACACCACGCCGCCGCCGGCGAGCACGCGGCCCGAGCCGTAACGGTCGGCGATGGCGCCAGCGATCGGCTGGCCGATGCCCCAAACGATGTTCTGAAGCGCGATCGACAGCGCGAAAATCTCACGGCTCCAGCCGCGCGCCTCCGTCATCGGCGCCAGGAAGAGGCCCATGATCGAGCGCGGCCCGAAGGAGAGGAGCGAGATCAGGCAGCCGGCCACGATCACGATCGGCAGAGCAACAGCGACGGTACGTGTCGCGGTTTGCGCGGAAACGGCCATGGCGGAACCAAAGTCGCGAGCGGGGCCGTATTTCTAGCGCAGGTTTTCGCAATCGACCGCATTCATCTTTCTGATCATTTCCTTCAGCCGGATTGATTGAAATGTCGCTCATCCGCCGATTCGCTGCCGGCGCTTGAAATGGCCGGGTGCCGGCTTTATGCGCAGGCCGCATGAAGACCGCTGAGTTATCAGCATGAATGAACCAGCCCCCGATCCCGGCGCACCGCCGAGGAGCGGTTGGGCGCGGCTGGTGCCAGAACTGCTCGTCACCGATCTCGCCGCCAGCCTGGCGTTCTGGCGCGACCTTCTCGGTTTCCGCGTCGCCTACGCCCGCGACGGCTTCGTCTACCTCGAACGGCCGGAGGGCGCACAGATCATGCTCTGTGAACGCGACGGCAGCTTCGAGACCGGACCGATGGAGCGCCCGTTCGGGCGGGGCGCCATGTTCCAGGTCTACGTGGAAGGTCTCGCCGAGATCGCCTCGGCGCTATCTGCAGGCGGCTGGCCGCTCTACACTCCGCTCCGCGATGTCTGGCGACGGTGGGGCAACCGCGAGGGCGGCCAACGCGAGTTCTTGGTCCAGGACCCCGATGGCTACCTGATCATGGTCGCCGAGCACATCGGCGAGCGCCCACTCGCGAACGGTTGAGGAAGGATGCGTCGACCTCGTCTCCTGCGGTGCCCTCACCCATTCCGCCCGGGCGCTTGATCTCGGGCTGGATATGATCGTGGGGGTTAGCCCCCGCGGAGAACGCGCGTGCCAGCTTCGTGATTGTGCGACTCGCGTGATCGGGTTAGCAGCGTCATGGTGCGCAATGAGAGGCGGCTCATGGCGAAATGGGTGTACGGCTTCGGCGACGGCAAGGCCGAGGGCTCCGCGGCGATGAAGGAGTTGCTCGGCGGCAAGGGCGCCAACCTCGCCGAGATGGCGAGCCTCGGCCTACCCGTCCCGCCCGGCTTCACCATCAACACCGAAGTCTGCACCTACTTCTACGCAAACGATCGCAGCTATCCGCCCGACCTCAAGGGAGAGGTCGAGGCGGCACTCGGATCGATCGCCGACAAGGCCGGCCGCATCTTTGGCGACAGGACCGAGCCGCTTCTCGTGTCCGTCCGCTCCGGCGCTCGGGCGTCGATGCCGGGCATGATGGATACGGTCCTCAATCTCGGCCTCAACGACGAGACGGTGCTGGCGCTCGCGGCGACCGCCGATCCGCGCTTCGCCTGGGATTCCTACCGCCGCTTCATCCAGATGTACGGGAGCGTAGTTCTGGGCGTCGAGCATCACGAATTCGAAGCGATCCTGGAGCTCGAACGCGAAAAACGCGGCGTGGCCGAGGACACGCTGGTGGATGACGAGGGGTGGCAGACAATCGTCGGCCTCTACAAGAAGCTCATCGAAGACACGCTCGAAACACCATTCCCGCAGGCGCCATCCGACCAGCTTTGGGGCGCGATCGGCGCCGTCTTCGGCTCGTGGATGAATACCCGCGCGCAAACCTACCGCCAGCTCCACGCCATCCCGGCGAGCTGGGGGACCGCCGTCAACGTGCAGGCCATGGTGTTCGGCAACATGGGCGAGACCTCCGCCACCGGCGTTACCTTCACGCGCAATCCCTCGACCGGCGAGAAGGCGCTCTACGGCGAGTTTTTGGTCAACGCGCAGGGCGAGGACGTGGTCGCCGGCATCCGCACGCCGCAGGATTTGACCGAGGCGGCGCGCCTTGCGTCGGGCTCGCCGCTGCCATCGCTCGAAACGCTGATGCCGGAGGCATTTTCGGAATTCCGCCAGACCGTGGAGCGGCTCGAAGCCCATTACCGCGACATGCAGGACGTGGAGTTCACCATCGAGCGCGGCAAGCTGTGGATGCTGCAGACGCGGTCCGGCAAGCGCACCGCGAAAGCAGCGCTGAAAATAGCCGTCGACATGGCGGCGGAGGGGCTGATCACCCGCGAGGAGGCGGTTGGCCGCATCGAACCGAACTCGCTCGATCAACTCTTGCATCCGACGCTCAACCCAGACGCGCCGCGCACGCTGATCGCGCGCGGCCTCCCCGCCTCGCCCGGCGCCGCCACCGGCGAGATCGTCTTCACCGCTGAGGAGGCGGAGCGGCTGCGCGGCGAGGGGCACGACGTCATTCTCGTGCGGAACGAGACGAGCCCGGAGGACATCAGCGGCATGGTGGCCGCGCTCGGCGTATTGACGGCGCGCGGCGGCATGACGAGCCACGCCGCCGTCGTCGCCCGCGGCATGGGAAAGCCCTGCGTCTGCGGCGCCGGAGCGGTCAAGATCGACGCCAAGCTCGGCACCATGTCGGTCGCCGGAAAAACCTGGCGGGCGGGCGACATCGTCACCATCGACGGTTCCAGCGGCGAGGTCTACGACGGCCGCGTCCCGACGCTGCCGGCGGAGCTGACCGGCGATTTCGCGACGCTGATGGGCTGGGCGGACGCCGTGCGCCGCATGCGAGTCCGCGCCAATGCGGAGACGCCGAACGATGCGCGCGTCGCGCGCGAATTCGGCGCCGAAGGAATTGGCCTCTGCCGCACCGAGCACATGTTCTTCGACGGCGAGCGCATCGTCGGCGTGCGCGAAATGATCCTCGCGACGAATTCCGACGGTCGCCGCGCGGCGCTGGAAAAGCTCCTGCCCATGCAGCGAAAAGATTTCATCGAGCTTTTTACCATCATGCGCGGCCTCCCCGTCACAATCCGGCTCCTCGACCCGCCGCTCCACGAGTTCCTGCCGAAGAGCGAAGAGGAGATCGCCGAGGTGGCGGCGGCGATGAAGGTGGAGCCGGCGCTCCTGCGCGACCGCGTGATCGCACTGACGGAATCCAATCCGATGCTCGGCCATCGCGGCTGCCGGCTCCTCATCACCTATCCGGAAATCGCCGAGATGCAGACGCGCGCCATCCTGGAGGCGGCGGCGGCGGCGGCAAAGGCGACCGGCGAGCCGGTCGCGCCGGAGATCATGGTGCCGCTCGTCGGCATGCGGAGCGAACTCGACCACGTAAGAGCGACGATCGACGCCACGGCCAAGAAACTCGCGGCGGCGAACGGTGGCGCCGTGAAATATTCCGTCGGCACCATGATCGAGCTGCCGCGCGCGGCGCTGCGCGCGCAGGAGATCGCGGAGGGCGCCGACTTCTTTTCTTTCGGCACCAATGACCTGACGCAGACCACCTTCGGCATGTCGCGCGACGACGCCGCCGGTTTCATCGGCGTCTATCAGGAGCGCGGCCTGATCGAAAAAGATCCCTTCGCCACTCTCGATACGGAGGGCGTCGGCGTGCTGGTGCGCGTCGCGGCGAACGAAGGCCGCAAGGCGAAGCCGGGTCTGAAGCTCGGCATCTGTGGGGAGCATGGTGGCGATCCCGCATCGATCCGTTTCTGCGACGCGATCGGTCTCGACTATGTCTCCTGCTCGCCCTTCCGCGTGCCGATTGCGCGGCTCGCCTCGGCGCAGGCGGCGCTCGCAACCGCGCAAGGGCAGACCGATTGAGA
>CAYTTC010000105.1:0-11045 GCA_964440525.1 uncultured Propylenella sp.
GGAGGTGACCGAGGCCGAGCGGGGCACGCCGGCTGCACGGAGCGCCCGCGGCTTCGGGCGCATCGTGGGCGCCATCAAAGCCCACCGCCGCGCCCTCTTGGTAACCGCAATTGCCGCGGCGCTCGTCATCGCCGCGCTTCCCATCGCGCGCACTCAATTGTGGCCGGGCGAGACTGAGGTAGCCTCCCTGCCGGAGGCGAGCGCGCCGGTCGTCCAGCCTGAAGCTCCCGCCGTGCAGGAGGCGCCGGCCCCTAGCGCCACCGCGCCGGAGCTGATCGCCGCTCCGCCGGAGATGACGGCGCTCGAATCGTTGAGCGAGGTGAAAGCCCCCGCCGCTCCGGCGGCCGAGCTTCGTCCCGAGCAGCCGGAAAACGTAGCCACGCAAGCGATCGACGACGAGCGGGCCGCGACAGCCTTCACAGAGTCTGAGACCGCAACCGCCCCCTCTGCTGCGTCCGAACCGGTGGTATCAGGGACGGATGTCGCCGCGATTACGCCCTCTGCGACACCTGGAACGGATGCTGCTGCGGTCACTCCTCCGGCGGATGCGACGCAAGCGCCTGCCGCCGCGCTTCCCGAATCGATCGGACCGGCGCGGCTCCGCGATGCCGCGATCGCCGGCGATTCGGCTGCCGCCTTCGAGGTTGCAGCGCGTTATGCCGAGGGGAGGGGCGTTCTGCCGGACATGCCGACCGCGGTCTCCTGGTACGAGCGCGCCGCTGAAGCCGACCTCGCGCCGGCCCAATATCGCCTCGGCTCGATCTACGAGAAGGGCCTGGGCGTTACGAAGGATCTGGCAGCGGCGCAGAAGTGGTATGGGCGCGCGGCCGACGCCGGGAACGTCAAGGCGATGCACAATCTCGCCGTGCTCTATGCCGAAGGCGCCGGCGGCACGCCCGATCTCGAGCGTGCCTCGGATCTCTTCCGTCGGGCGGCCGAGCGTGGCGTGCGCGACAGCCAATTCAATCTGGCGATTCTGCATGCCCGCGGCCTCGGCGTACCGCAGGATTTGATCGAAGCCTACAAATGGTTCGGGATCGCGGCGAGCTCCGGCGACGAGGAATCCGCCAACCGGCGCGATATCATTGGCGAGGCTCTCGCGGATGACGATCGCGCCACGGCCGAGGCGGCGGTCGCGTCGTTCCAGCTGGTCCCGCTCGTTTCCGAGGCGAACGAAGTGCTGATACCGGAAGGCGGTTGGACGGACAGCGAGAACTCGACCATGGAAGTGCGCTCGGACAACGAGCTTGTCGCTTTGGTGCAGAAGCTGCTCGCCGAGAACGGCTACGATCCGGGGCCGGCGGATGGGTTGCTCGGTCGCCAGACGATCGACGCGATCTCGGAGTTCCAGGACCAGGCCGGGTTGCCGAAAACCGGTCAGATCGACACCGGGCTGGTGGCGGCGCTTCAGGCCCCCTCGACCTGAACGGGTTCGACCGGACCGCATCAAGGTCTTTGTGCCGGCTCATTTGACAGCGCCGCCTCGGCGGCGCTTATTCGTCGCGGGGCCGCCGTAACGACAAGCCATTCGACAGGCGCCGCCGGTGCAGCTTTACCTTCCAATCGCCGAGCTTACGGTGAACATGTTCCTCTTCCTGGGCATGGGCGGGGCGGTCGGATTCCTGTCGGGCATGTTCGGGGTCGGCGGCGGCTTTCTCTTGACGCCACTCCTCATATTCACCGGCATCCCCCCGGCGGTCGCCGTGGCGACCGTCACGCCTCAGATCGTAGCCTCCTCGACCTCGGCCGCCATCTCCTATTGGCGGCGCCGTCTGATCGACGTGAAGATGACGATGCTTTTGGGAGCGGGCGGCATCGTCGGCTCCGCCCTTGGCGTCTTTGGTTTCCGCGCGCTCCGCTCCCTCGGCCAGCTCGATCTTATCATCGCGCTCTCTTATGTCGCTTTCCTCGGATCGATCGGCGCGATCATGCTGAGAGAATCGGTGCGCGCTCTATGGCGCGCTCGCGGCGGGCGGGCCGCGCGTCCGCGCGGCCCCGGCCATCACAACTGGATCCACGGCCTCCCCCTCAAGATGCGTTTTCGCCGCTCCAAGCTGTATGTGAGCGTGATCCCGATCGTGGCGCTCGGCACCGGCATTGGCGTGCTCGGTTCGGTGCTCGGCCTGGGCGGCGGCTTCATCATGGTGCCGGCGCTGATCTATCTCCTGCGCGTGCCGACCAATGTCGTGATCGGCACCTCGCTTGCTTACACCCTCGTCACCATGGCTGCGGCGACGGTGCTGCATGCCACCGCCAACAAATCCGTCGACATCATGCTGGCGGTTCTGCTCATGGCCGGCGGCGTGGTCGGCGCGCAATTCGGCGCGCAGGTCGGCCAGGTCCTGCGCGCCGAGCAGCTTCGCGCGCTCTTGGCCCTGCTGGTTCTCGGGGTGGCGCTCAGGGTCCTCCTCGGCCTCTTCCTGACGCCGGAGCAGATCTATTCTCTGAGCGTGATGGGTGGAGCGACATGAGGCGCTGCCTGACCATCCTTGCGCTCTGCTCCGCGATGCTGCCGGGCGCCGCGCTTGCCGAGAGCCTTATCTCGACGCTCTCCGACGACGCCGTCGAGATCACGTCCAATTTCACCGGCGAGCAGATCGTCGTCTTCGGCGCTGTCCGCGGCACCCCGGAGGGCGACCCCGACTACGAGGTAGCGATTGTCGTGCAGGGCCCCGGCCAGGACGTGGTGGTGCGCGAGAAGGAGCGATTTTTCGGCATCTGGGCGAACCGCACCTCGCGCGAGTTCAGCGACGTTCCATCCTACTACGTCATGCATTTGAGCGAGAACTTCAGCGCCGCCCTCAATCCCGCTGACCTTGTGCAGTATCGGCTGGGCGTGCCGAGCCTGCCGTTCGTCCTGGAGGCCGATCAGGAGGCGACCGCGCAGCGCTTCGCCACGGCGCTCGTCGGTCTGAAGAGCGCGCGGGGGCTTTACGCGGAGCGTAAACGTGAGGTGCATTTCCTGGCGCCGAACGTGTTCCGCACGACCTTCTTCCTGCCGAGCGACATTCCGACCGGCGAGTACCGAGTGAGCGTCTATCTTTTCCGCGGCGCGGCCTTTCTCGCCGGGGAGACGCAGACGCTCTCGATCGCGAAGGGCGGGTTTTCTCAGCAGATCGCGCGCGCCGCGCTCGACTTTCCGCTCTCCTACGGCCTCGTCTGCGTGGCGCTAGCGCTCTTCACCGGCTGGTTCGCCGGCGTGATTTTCAGAAGGCCTTAGCCTCGCTCGCAGTCAGTCCGCGGCCACAGCCGCTGCGCTGCTTCCACCCTCCAGTGGTTGAAAACGGAAGGGGTCGGTCGAGGTCGTCGGCGTGAAGCGACTTTGGAAGAATTTTTCAGCCGACGCGACGCCGCGAGGTCGGTCGCAAGCATAAAGGCGAGACATAACAACGGGCTAGGAGAAATCCCAAGACAATCGCAGATAGGGACACTAAGATTTATCTTACAACTACAGATTATAGTCTTGAAAGAAGTGACAGTAGGACAAAATACTAGAGATATGCCTTGAAAGAGGACAACAGTAACACAGGAATTAGATAGTACATAGAGATGGCAGTTAGTTGTCAAAATGAAGGCAGAATCAGAAAAATAGATTAGAATGCGTCACTGTATCTGGATCATACTCTGTTTCTTGTTGACGGTGATTTCGGAAAGTGACAGCGTTTTGCATCGATCTCATGACCCATCGGTCGAGGATGGAACGACGGGAGGGGGAGATGGCGAGCGCAACCGAGGAAAAGAGCGAAGACGGAAAGAGCAAGGATTGCCACTGTGCGGAGCGGCCAGACCCCGATACCAACGGCAAGGTGGTGGCCAGGATTCCTCAGGGCTACGACACAAGGATCAACCTTCGATTTGTTCCGGGTCGCGATTTCGACTTCACCCCGACTCGTCTTGGCTGTCGCCCACGTAAGGGCGCTCCTCGCCGCGATGCGGATCCGGTCGCACTGCCCGCGACCCTCGTCGACAAGCTGAAGGAAGGAAACAAGAGGGTCGTCGACTGGCTGGCGCTCGACGCCGCCAATGCAAAGCTCTTTGTGGCGCGCCCCGTCGAGGCGCTCGCCAAAGCAGGAGTCGAATTATCCCGCGGCGAAATGAAGATGCTCGACAGGGCACACAGCGCCGTTGCCGAGGCAAGTGTGGTGGCGCCCGGCGTCAAGCTCACGGAGCTGAACGCCGGCGGCTATCCAACCGGCCGCATCGACCCGAACAGGCCAGGATCGAAGCCCGACAGCCGAAGCGACGACTGCGGCTGCGAGCCGAGAAAGAAGGGGTGACGCGCCATGGCACTCGATCGCACCTCCGGTTTCGACATGCTCGTTCAGATCTCCGAGAACGAGCTGAACAACCAGCTTGCCACGGCCTTTCTTGCCGGGGCCGTCCTTCCATCCTCCATGATCGTGCCGGTCAGTGCAGGCGGTGTCGTCGGCACGGCCAACCTGAACTTCACTACGCCGGTGGCGGATCTCGACCGCCCGCGACCTCGCATGGGGCTCACCCTGCCGTTTTCCGGCTCCCAGCTCGTAATCACGTCTCCCCTCCCTGTGACACTCGAACCCCTGTCCGGCATCATCGAGATCGTCGACACGGTCGAGATGATGACCGCGGGAAGCTCGCAGTTCGCCACTCTGGACTTCGCCGGCAGCGCCCCCGACGTCAGAGTCGACTTCGATGCGGAAACCGAGGACATCCTGGCACCCGCCTTGGCGCTCATCCCGCTGACGGTGGTGCAGGCCGAAAGCCTGATGGCAGGCGTCGTCTTGCAGCAGCTGCAAACGTCGGTCGGCCGGGTCGACCTATCGCCGCCGATTCCTGTCGTCGACGATGCCGATCCGACCACCATTTTCGATATCGACGTCACAACTGTGAACGACGCCAGCGCCGCAGATCGGGACTGTCTTGCTTTCGGCGTGCGCATGGCCAACGACTCGGGCGGCAACATCAACAGCGTTTCGACCAGTTTCATTCCGGCCGGCAGCCAGTCGCTCGTCATGATGAGCAATTTCTGGCTGCTTGCGCGCGTCATGCGCCCGCGGGTTGCCGCGTCGCTCGGCCTCCCGGTCACGGATTTTGATACGCCGCTGCGGCTAAACCACAACGTTCCCGCGCCGGGCGGACAGGGAACGCTCACCCGCCTCGAGGCGCGCATTGAGGGCAACCGCATCCGCGTCGACGGCCGGGCCACTGATTCCGGAACCGGCTGGTCGGCGGAGTCGAACTTCACCTTCTTCATCGATATCGCACTCGCCGGTGGCTCGCTCACAGTGACTGCCACCACGCCGTCCGTCGATACCGATGTCGATCTCGAATGGTGGGTGTGGCTGGTTTCGCTCGGGCTAGGCGCGTTGTTCGGAGGCATCGTCGGCGTCATTGTAGCGGCAATCGTTCTCGTCATTGTGGAGGCGGTGGCCGAAGGCATCGTCGACAATCTGATCGCCGGCGGCATCGGCGGAGCGCTCGGCGGCATACCGTCGATCCCGCTCGGCCCGATCGGCGGCGGACTGACGCTGACCAGCGTCATCCTCGACGATCTGGAGCTGCGCTGCTCAATCATCCGGTCGCTCTCGGTTCCCATCAAGAGCCAGGGAAGTCATACCTCGCTCTCTGGGTTCACCGTCGATCTGGACGCCGGGACCATCGGGAGTGGTGTTGTCTTCGGAACCGACCTGATCTGGGATCCTGCGAGGGGCATCAGCACGAATGGGCCAACCGGATTAACGATCACGGGCGCCTCGTACCCCGGGTTGACGCCGGTTCAAATCTCGAGATTGCCGCTGTCGGGACATCAAATTCCGCTCGCGCTGATTCCGCTCACGTTCCCGCCGTCATTCTGGTTCCTCCCGCACAATGAGGTCGTGTTCGGCGTACACACAAGCGACGCGCGGTACGCCAAAGCGCGGGCGTGGCGGTCGATCACGGAGCAGGGCGCTCTGCATCTGGATTGGGTGACCTACGACACCCCGGTTCCCAAGCTCGACATCGCGGCGCGCTGGTCGGTCGTCGAGCGGGGCGAGGTGACCGAGTACATCACCCCGGATTGCTCCTACTGCAAATCGAGCCCGGTCCGCCGGTGCGGCATCTTTGAGGCCTGGCCGAGGCTGATGGCGTTCCCGATCGATTACCAGTGGTGCCTCTGCGGGAAGGTGATCGAGGAGGGCAAGGGACAAGTCTCCTCACCCCATGGCCCGCTCAGCTACAAGCTTGGCGGGCGGCGCCTTTGCATAGAGACCGAGATGGGCCAGCCGGTTGACTGCGAGCTCTGTGTGAGCGCCATCGACGCACGTGGTCAGGAACTGTTCACCTGCATCCGGCTGTCGCTGCCAGGGGTCGATACGCAATGCCGGAAGTGCATCCCGAGCAAGGGACTGGTCAAGGTGGATTACATCGCGGCCGAGCCGGCGCTGGCGGCTTGGCGTCCGCTTCTGATCGCCGATGCATCGCGGACCGAGTCCCGGTTGAACTAACACCGGCGCGCGCCGGCCGGTGCTGTTTGGCTGCGGCCGGCCGGCTTGCTAGTCCGGGCTGAGCGCGCCGCAGGCGACCGGAAAGAGCCTTCCGTCGCCGATCAGAAAAGCGCGGAGCGCGCCCGCTGCGAAAAGTGGTTGGAACGCGCGGTCGAGCACGTTGAGGCCGCCCGTGAGGATGCCGAAGGCCGGGAGCACCATCCGCGTCCCGTCGGTCGCGAATGCGCGGCAGCGGACGCTGCGGCCCCGCCCGCGGACCTTCGCGGCGGGATGCAGGTGTCCGGCGACCTCTCCGCGCGCCTCTCCGATGACCGGCTCGTGGCGAAAGAGCAGGCCATCGAGCGAAAACTCGGCGGCGATGTCCCCTCCGATGTCGGCGGGAAGCTCCGGATCGTGGTTGCCGCTGATCCAGATCCATTCGCGTCCCTGCTGCAGCGAGGCGAGCCGTACACGATCGACCTCCGCGAGCCGCCCAAAACCGCCGCAATCGTGAAAGCTGTCGCCGAGGGAAATCACGCGGCGCGGGTTCCGCCGCAGCACAAGCGCCGCAAGCATCAAGAGCGTCGCGCCGGTATCGTAGGGCGGCAGGAACATGCCGCGCCGCGCGAAGGCGGAGGACTTTTCCAGGTGCAGATCGGCGATGACGAGGCTGCGGCTCTGCGGCAGCCACAGCGCCCCCGCCGCATCGATGACGACCTCGGCGCCGGCGATCGTTGTGCGCATCTCAGCCATGCCGGAGGGCTCTTGGTCCGGCCCTGGCTCTGGCGCGCGGAGGGGCGCGCTTGGGAATGAGGCGGGCTGCGGCTTCAAGCGGAGGCTCCCCCATCGCTTCGCGGATCAGCGCCTCCGCCGCATCCGCCAGAATGTCGGTGCGCGCCTCGCCTGGCACCTGTTCCTTGCTGATCTCCAGCATGATCGGAATGGCGAGCGGCGAGACGCGGTCGAGCCTTTGATGCACGATTCGGCCCTTCACGCGAAACAGCATTTCACCGAGCCGGCCGATGTCGAGCAGGCCGCTCGCCGCGTCGGCGCGCGTCGCCTGCAGGAGAATGTGATCTGGCTCGTGGCTGCGGAGCACGTCGTAGACGAGATCGGTGGAGACGGTCATCTGCCGCCCGGTCTTCTCCTCGCCCGGATGCCGGCGCTCGATCAGCCCGGCGATGATGGCGCAGTTCCGAAAGGTGCGCTTTAGCAGATAGGAGTCTGCGAGCCACGCCTCGAGATCGTCGCCGAGCATGTCCTCGTCGAACAGGTCCGCGAGCGACGGGTTTCCCGCATCGAAGAGTTTTCCGAGATCGCGAAGGCCCCAGACAGCCAGCGAATAGTCGGTCGCGGAAAAACCGAGCGGCCGCGCCCGCGCGCGTTCCAGCCGGCGCGTCAAGAGCATGCCGAGCGTCTGGTGGGCGAGCCGGCCCTCGAACGTGTAGGCGACCATGTAGAAGCGGTCGCCGCGCGGAAACGTCTCGACCAGCAGCTCCGATGCACCGGGAAGCCGCGAGTTCTCCTGCTGATACTGGAGCCACTCGCACACCTGCGTCGGCAGGCTCGTCCATCGCTTCGGATCGGCAAGAATCTCGCGCACCTGGCTGGCGAGATAGGTCGTCAGCGGGAACTTTCCGCCCTCATAGGAAGGGATCATCGGGTGCTCGGCGTCGGACGGGCTGACGTAGGCGACGTTTTCGCGGATACCCTCGAACTTCAGCACACGGCCGGCGAAGCGAAACGTATCGCCCTGTGTCAGCTGCTCCAGAAAATATTCTTCGATTTTTCCGAGCACGCGCCCGCCGCGGACAACTCCATTGCGCGGGCGGCCGAGCCGCACGGTGAGCTCCGCTGCTGCCACGATGGTGCCAACGTTCAACCGGTACTGTTGAGCGACGCGCGGATGCGTGATGCCCCACAAGCCTTTCTGCGGACCGTCCTTGCGCCGCCTTATCTTGGCGTAACGCTCGTAGGTGCGAAGCGCGTAACCGCCGGTCGCGACGAAATCGACGCAGCGCTCGAAATTCTCCCAGGAGAGATCGCGATAGGTCTCCGCCGAAACGATTTCGTCGTAGAGCGCCAGCGCGTCGAAGGGCTCGGCGACGGCCATGCCCAGAATATGCTGGCAAAGCACGTCGAGTGTCCCCATCCGCAGCGGCGGTGTGTCCTGATGGCCAAGATAATTGGCGTCGAGGGCGGCGCGGCACTCCAGCACCTCGAAGCGATTGCTCGGCACCAAAATTCCCTTCGACGGTTCGTCCATGCGGTGGTTGGCGCGGCCGATCCTTTGCGCGAGGCGGCTCGCGCCCTTCGGCGCGCCGACATGCACGACGAGATCGACGTCGCCCCAGTCGATGCCGAGATCGAGCGTCGAGGTCGCGACCACGGCGCGGAGCTTTCCCTCCGCCATCGCCGCCTCCACTTTTCGCCTCTGCCCACGGTCGAGCGAGCCGTGGTGAAGCGCAATCGCCAGCGAATCCTCGTTGACGCGCCACAGCTCCTGAAAGAGCAGCTCCGCCTGCCAGCGCGTGTTGACGAAAAGCAACGTCGTCTTATGCGCTTTGATCGCCTCGTAGACGGCGGGAAGCGCGTAGAGCGCCGTGTGCCCCTGCCAGGGCACGCGGGCCTCTTTGGGCTCCAGTATCGAGATGTCCGGCGGCGCGCCGCCTTCCACCACGATTCTGTCGGCAAGCCGCCGCTCTGCGTCGGACTCCTGCGCGACGAGCCAGGCGCAGAGATCGTCCGGCTCGGCGACGGTGGCGGAAAGCCCGATCGTCATCAGTCCCGGCGCGAGCTTTCTAAGCCGCGCGAGACCGAGCGAGAGGAGATCGCCGCGCTTCGAGACAACGAGCGAATGCAGCTCGTCGAAGATGACCGTCTTCAGCCGCGCGAAAAAACGGCGAGCATCCTTTGAGGCAAGGAGCAGTGCCACCTGCTCCGGCGTGGTGAGCAGGATATCGGGCGGGTCGAGCTTTTGTCGCTGCCGCTTGTAGACCGGCGTGTCGCCGGTGCGCGTCTCGAGCGTGATCGGCAACCCCATCTCCGCGACCGGCGTTTCGAGGTTGCGATGGATGTCGACGGCGAGCGCCTTCAGGGGCGAGACATAGAGCGTATGCGGCCCGATGACCGGCGCGCCCGGCTTCGCCTTCCTGCCAACGTTCTCCGCCAAGTCGACGAGGCTTGGCAGGAACCCGGCGAGCGTTTTCCCAGCGCCGGTTGGCGCGATGAGCAGCACCGACTTTCCGGCCCGCACCTTTGCCAGAAGCTCGACCTGATGCGCCCGCGGCGTCCATCCGCGCTTTGCAAACCACGCGCCGAACTGCACCGGCACAAGCGGCGTTGCGTCGGCTTTTCGGACGAGCGCAGTCATTAGAACAGAGGTAGAACGCCGAAGCGCTTGAGTCGAGTCGCGGCGCGTCCCTCCCCCCTTGCGGGGGAGGGCAGGGAGGGGGGAAAGATGAAGGCCGCGGCAGCATCCCTCCCCCCTCTCCATCTCTCCCCCGCAAGGGGGGAGAGGGTTCGCGCACCTTCGTTCTGTCTTATATGCACCCCATGCGCTTCACCGAGCTTCTCTGCACGACGCCCGCTGGCATTTACTGTCCGCCCGGTGATTTCTATATCGACCCAACGCGCGCCATTGACCGTGCGCTGGTTACTCATGGCCATTCCGACCACGCGCGTCGCGGCCACGGCGCGGTGCTGGCGACCTCCGAGACGCTGAATATAATGGCTGAGCGCTACGGCGAGGGTTTTGCCGGCTCCACGCAGATCGCGACGCTCGGCGATGTCCAACAAATCAACGGTGTCTCCGTCACCTTCCACCCGGCCGGCCACGTGCTCGGCTCGGCGCAGATCGCGGTCGAGAAGGGCGGCATGAAAATCGTCGCCTCGGGCGACTACAAGCGCCGCCTCGATCCGACCTGCACGCCCTTCGAACCCGTGCCTTGCGATGTCTTCATCACCGAGGCGACCTTCGCGCTCCCCGTTTTCCGCCACCCGGACGACCGCGCCGAGATCAGAAAACTCATCGCCTCGGTCGCGCAGTTCCCCGACCGCACGCATCTCGTCGGCGCCTATGCCCTCGGCAAGGCGCAGCGCGTCATCGCGCTTCTCCGCGAGGCCGGCTATTTTGAGCCGATCTACATCCATGGCGCGCTGCAAAAACTCTGCGACCTTTACCGCGAGGAGGGGATCGATCTTGGGCAGCTGGAACCCGCCACCCTCGACAAGGGCAGAAAACACGATTTCGCCGGAACGATCGTCGTCGGTCCGCCCTCCGCCTTCGCCGACCGCTGGGCGCGTCGTTTCGCCGATCCGGTCGCCTGCTTCGCCTCCGGCTGGATGCGCATCCGCCAGCGCGCCAAGCAGCTCGGCGTCGAGCTGCCGCTCGTCATCTCCGACCATTGCGATTGGGACGAAATCTGCGACACCATCCGCGAGGTGGCGCCGCAGGAGGTCTGGGTGACGCATGGCCGCGAGGAGGCACTGGTGCGCTGGTGCGAGCTTGAGGGCATACCCGCGAAGCCGCTGCACCTGATGGGCTACGAGGACGAGGATGCGGAATGAGCCCCGAAACCCAAAATGCCGAAGCCGACATCC